>NZ_JBEPKX010000017.1:0-84162 GCF_040544915.1 Curtobacterium sp. 1544 | reverse complement strand
GGGGCCGCGCCGGCCCCTGCGGGGCGGGGCCCCCCCGGCGGGGGGGGGCGGGGGGGGGGGGGGGGGGGGGGGGGGGGGCGCGCGGGGGGGGGGGGGGGGGGGGGGGGGGGGGCCCCCCCCCCCCGCCTCCAGGCGGTTGCGTCGTGAGCGGATTTCGAGGGCGGAATCATGCCTGGTCATGACCAGTCATGTCAAGAATCGCAACCGATTCGTTGATCATCCGTGATCCCCCGGAAACATGCGGATCACGAGTGTCCACAGGGTCGCACTTCATGGTTGACAACCCTGCGCGATGGGGCTTCACTGTCCAATACGCAACGTCCTTTCATAAAGGTCGGACAAAGGGAGTCAACGTGACACGCACGCGTTTCGCCGCACTCGGTGCGCTCGCCCTCGCAGGCGCGCTCGCCCTCACCGGGTGCTCCGCCGGAAGCAACGGAGCTTCCGACGGCGGCACGAAGTCCATCGGCACACCCGATGGCAAGGGCAAGACCATCACCGTCTGGATCATGAACGGCGACCTCAGCCCGAAGATCCTCGACGTCGCCGAGAAGCAGTTCACGAAGGCCACCGGGGCCAAGGTGAAGCTGCAGCTCCAGCAGTGGGACGGCATCACGACGAAGCTCACCACGGCGCTCGCCCAGAAGGACGCGCCCGACGTGGTGGACCTCGGCAACACGCAGGTGCCCGTGTACGCCGCGACGGGCGGTCTCATGGACCTCTCGCCGTACAAGGACGAGCTGGCCGACGGGCAGACGTGGCTCTCCGGACTCGAGGGCCCGGCGACCGTCGACGGCAAGCTCTACGGCGCCCCGCTCTTCGCCGGCAACCGCGCGGTGATCTACAACAAGAAGACCTGGGCCGACGCCGGTGTCACCGACGTCCCGAAGTCCTACGACGAGCTCACCGCCGACCTCGACAAGGTCAAGGCGAAGAACCCGCAGGCGGACTTCTCGGCGTTCTACATGCCCGGGCAGTACTGGTACGGCGGCCTGCAGTGGGTGTGGGACGCCGGCGGGCAGATCGCGACCGAGAAGGACGGCAAGTGGAAGGGTGCGATCGACTCGGCCGACGCCGTCAAGGGGCTGACCGCCTGGAAGGACTTCCAGAACACCTACTCGGCGAAGTCCACGCAGGACATCAACACGGACAAGCCGGCCGAGTCGGACGTCTTCGCCCAGGGAAACACCTCGGCGATCCTCGGTTCGGCGTGGGAGATCGGCTCGATCACCACGGCGAAGCCCGAACTCAAGGACCAGATCGGCACGTTCGCGATGCCGTCGCAGACCGAGGGCAAGACCCAGCCGGTCTTCCTCGGCGGCTCGGACCTCGGCATCCCGTCGAAGTCGGCGAACCAGGACCTGGCGCTGTACTACATGAAGATCCTCACCTCGAAGAAGTTCCAGCAGGACCAGGTGTTCGGGGTCGACGGGTGGGAGCCGAACTCGACGCAGCTGCTCGACGCGGTGGCCGGTGACGTGGACGAGCTCCACAAGCCGTACTTCGCGGCGGCGTCCACCAGCCGTCCGACGCCGGCGGCCCCGGGCTGGGCGACGATCGAGGGCGACTCGACGTTCCAGACGATGTTCGCGGACGTCGCCACCGGCAGGAAGTCGCCGGAGGAGGCCGCGAAGGGCTTCACGGAGCACCTCACGACCGCGCTCAACGCGCAGCAGTAGTCCATGACGTCGACTGCAGAACGGGTGCCCGGTCCGGTCCAGACCGGGCCGGGCACCCGGCGGCGCCGGTCGGTCACGACGTCCCGCGCGCCGCTGGTGCTGCTGGCGCCCGCCGCGCTGCTCCTGCTGGCGCTCGTCGTCTACCCGCTGGTCCGACTCCTGGTGATCTCCTTCCAGGACTACGGGCTCCGCGCGATCTTCACCGGCCAGGCGGGGTTCGCGGGCTTCACGAACTACACGAACGTCCTGACCGACGCGAGCTTCTGGCCGGTCATCCTCCGGACGGTCCTCGTCACGGGCGCGATGGTCCTCGGGACGATCGGCATCGGCATGGCGGTGTCGCAGCTGCTCACCCGGCTCGGTGTCGTGATGCGCACCGTCGTCAGTGTCGTCCTCGTCCTCGCGTGGGCGATGCCGAACGTCGCGTCGAGTCTCGTCTGGCAGTGGCTGTTCCAACCCTTCTACGGCGTGCTGAACTGGCTCATCACGCAGCTCGGCGTGTTCGGCGACCACACGCAGGACAACTGGGCGTCGAGTCCCGGGCAGGCCCTGACGATCGTGCTGTCGCTCGTCATCTGGCAGGCGGTGCCGTTCGTCGCACTGACGCTCTACGCCGCGCAGTCGCAGATCGCGCCCGAGTACTACGAGGCCGGGTCGCTCGACGGCGCGTCCGCGTGGGCGATGTACCGGGCGATCACCCTGCCCGCGCTCGTGCCGACACTGCTGCTCGTGACGATCCTCTCCGTGATCTGGGACTTCAACGTCTTCAACCAAATCTGGCTCCTCACCAAGGGCGGCCCGGAGGACACCACGCTCACGCTGGGCATCTGGACCTTCGTGAAGTCCTTCGTGTCGAACGCCTACGGGCAGGGCGCCGCGATCGCCGTCATCTCGACGGTGATCCTCGGGGCGCTCACCAGCTACTACATCCGCCGGCTCGTCCGGAGCGGGGAGGAGGACCTGTGACGACGACCACGACCCCCGGAGTGACCGGGGTGACCGCGTCGGAAGCGCAACCGGAGGTCGCGGAGGCCACCCGCGCCTCCCGGCCGGTCGCTCCCGTGCGCGCCCGCAGGCGGAAGCCGCGCGTGCTCGCGAACACCATCGCCGTGGTGTTCTGCCTGGTCTGGGTGTTCCCGATCTACTGGATGGTGAACACCGCGTTCAAGCCCGCGGACGAGGTCACGACGCTCACCCCGATCTGGTTCCCGTTGCGCCCGACGCTCGAGAACTTCACGCGTGCGCTGACACAGGACGGGTTCCTCGTGTACCTGCGGAACTCGGCCATAGTGGTCGTCGCAGCGGTCCTGCTCTCGATCGTCGTCGGGTTCCTGGCGTCCGCGGCGCTGTCGCGGTTCCGGTTCCGCGGTCGGCGGGCGATCCTCGTCGGCATCCTCTTCGTCCAGATGATCCCCTCCGGCGCGCTGCTCATCCCGCTGTTCCTGTCGTTCCAGTCGCTCGGGCTGCTGAACAGCTACATCGGGCTGATCCTGGCGTACGTCGCGAGCGTGCTGCCCTTCTCGATCTGGGTGATGCGCGGGTTCTTCGTCGCGGTGCCGGTGGAGATCGAGGAGGCCGCGAAGGTCGACGGCGCGGGGACGGTCCGGATCCTGTGGAGCGTGCTGTTCCCACTCGTGATGCCGGGCGTCATCGCGACGAGCGTGTTCGCGTTCATCGCGGCGTGGAACGACTACCTGACCGCGTACGTGATGCTGAAGGACCAGGGGATGTACACGCTGCCGGTGTGGCTGGCCGGGTTCTCGACCGACAAGGGGACCGACTTCGGCGGGCTGATGGCGGCGTCGGTGCTGTTCTCGGTGCCGGTCGTGGTGTTCTTCCTCATCGTGCAGCGGCGGCTCGTCAGCGGCATGACCGCGGGGGCCGTCAAGGGCTGATCCGCTCCGGTTCCCTACCCGCATCTGGTGGGCTCGCTTCAGGACAGGAGCGGGCCCACCGCTTCGTCGAGTCGCGGTGTCAGCGTCCTCGCCATCTCCTCCGTGAGGTGGTTCGTGTCGCGGTAGACCAAGACGTTCCAGAGCACGGGTTCACAGCGGTCGTCGCAGATCCACGGGATCGGGTCGACGAAGTGGGCACCGGTGGACTCGGCTGCGGCTCGTTGCGCCGTAGTCCGGTCGGCTTCCGTGAGGGACGACACCGGTGCTGCGCAGGCGTCGACGTCGTCGACCGAGGCAGAGAGGCAGCGGTTCGGCGTCTCGTCCCAGAAGGGCGTGTCGCCGAGCACCACCACGTCGGACCCGACGGCGCGGAGCTGTTCGACCGTGCGCGAGAGTGCTGCGCCCCACGCGCCCGCGTCGCCGTCGTCGAGGTACGAGTTGGCCGCGTTGGCGAGCACCACGACACCGGGCCGGAGATCCTCGATCTTCCGGAGCGCGTCCCGCCTCCAGGCGTCGCACTCCCGGTAGGGGCGTCCGAGCTCGACGGCGCGCACCGAGAGGTCGACGCTCGGGCACGAGGACTTCGTCATCGTGACGAGCTCGGCACCGCGGGCGTCCGCGAGGGCCTCGAGCGGCGTGACCCACTGCGCTGCGTGGGAGTCACCGAACAGCACGACGGTGTCCTCATCGTCGTCTGCTGCGTGCGCACCGTGCCGCTCCGGGCCCGCCGTCTCGGCTCCAGTCCCGGAGGTCCCGGAGATTCTGGAGGTCCCGCACGCCCGCGTCACGGTCGCGTCGAACCCCGCGTGGCAACCGTCGTCGTAGATCGGCGGGAGGCTGTCGGTCGCCGACGGGATCGACGGGGTGATGTTCGTCGGGACAGCCGTCGGGGACCACGGGCCGCGCAGGACGGCGGCTGCGGACGGTGCGGGCTCCAGCTCGTGGCCCGCGAGCCTCGGCACTGCGGTGGCGGGGATCGAGACCCCGGCGACGACGGCGACGGCGGTGGCCACCACGATCGGGCCGCGGCGCGCTGCACGCTCCGAACGACCCCACACGATGTGAGCGACCCCCCGCTCGAACACGGCGTGCGACGCCCACGCGAGCGCTGCCGTCAGCGCGAGGGCGATCCCCAGCTCGACCGGAGTCAACGATCGACCGGCCGAAGCCTCCCAGAGCACGAGGACGGGCCAGTGCACGAGGTAGATCGAGTAGGAACGGTCACCGACCCACCTGAGCGGTGGTGACCCGAGCGCACGGCGGAGGCGGGCAGGACCGGAGACGGGCAGGAGGACGAGCGCTGCACCGACGACCGGTAGCAGCGTCAACGGACCGGGCCACGGCATGTCGCTGTCGAGCAGCACGACCGAGCCGATCAGGAGCAGGAGACCCGTGGGGAGTACCCCGGATGCTGCGAGCCGGATGCCGGTGCCCCTCGCGGGTCGGCGTCGACGTGCCCGCTCGTGGACGGTGACGGCGAGCGCTGCACCCACCCCGAGCTCCCAGAAGCGGGCGTGCAGGCCGAAGAAGGTCCAGGGGCCGTTGACCTCCGAGGACAACACCATCGCGGCGAGACCGAGCAGGCAGCCAGCGTTGATGATCACCAGCAGGCCGCGGCGGCGCAGTCCGAGGGCGAGCAGGACGGCGATCGTGGGCGCCCAGACGAGGTAGAACTGCTCCTCCACGCCGAGGGACCAGAACTGCTGGAAGGGACTCTCGGCGTGTGCGGCCAAGTAGTCCGTGGCCGTGCGCGCCAACCAGACGTTCTCGAGTCCGACCAGGGACGCGACCGCCTCGGTGCGGAGACCGATCCGGTCGAGCGGCGGCAGGATGACGTGCGCCGCGGCCACCGTCCCGAGCACGGTCGCCGCAGCGGCGGGGCCGAGGCGGACGAGGCGCCGTGCGTAGAAGCGGCCGAGGCGGGTGCGGCCGCGGGCGCGCCGTTCCCGGAGGAGGTTGCCGGTGATGAGGAAGCCCGAGATCACGAAGAAGACGTCGACGCCGACGAAGCCGCCCGCGAACCCCGGTGTGGCGGTGTGGAACAGCACGACGGCGAGCACGGCCAGGGCCCGCAGTCCCTGCACGTCCGGCCGGAAGGAGCGACCCCGCTCGGTCGACGTCATTCGGATCTGTTCCGGCTCTGTCATCTCTTGATACTGGAGTTCCGCACACAGTGTTCCACAATTTTCCACATGTTGTATTCCAAAACGCGCGCGACGACGCTCGGCGAGCGGTCCGCTTTGTTGGTTTCACCTCGGAATGGTTGCGTTCGTGTGGGAAATGGACGTACAGTTCTCGAAACCCACGGGAACGAAGGAGTTCGGGCATGTACGCAACCGAGCGGCACGACGCGATCGCAGCAGCGCTGCAGGACGCCGGCCGGGTCTCCGTCGCCGATCTGGCCGAGCACTTCGACGTGACGACCGAGACCGTCCGCCGTGACCTCGACCTGCTCGAGTCCGCCGGGGTCCTGCGCCGCGTGCACGGGGGAGCGGTGCCCGTCGGGCGCTCCAGCGTCGTCGAGCTGACCGTCGCCGAGCGCGAGGGGCAGCACAACTCCGCCAAGTCCGCCATCGCCCGGGCCGCGATGCGCCTGGTCCCGCCGACCTTCACCGGCTCGATCGCCCTCGACGCCGGCACCACCTGCGCGGCCGTCGCCGCCGAGCTCGCACGGTGGGAACCCGCCACCACCGGAGCCACGCTCACCGTCATCACGAACTCCGTGCCCATCGCCGCGACCCTGCAGCACAGCGAGCACGTCGAGCTGCACCTGCTCGGCGGCCGGGTGCGCGGGGTCACCAGCGCCGCGGTCGGCACCGCCACCGTCGACCAGATCGGCGCCCTGCGGCCCGACATCGCCTTCGTCGGTACGAACGGCCTGTCCGCCGGGTTCGGTCTGAGCACCCCGGACGAGTACGAGGCCGCCGTCAAGGGCGCGTACGTCCTCGCAGCCCGCCGCGCCGTCGTGCTCGCGGACGCCGCGAAGCACGGGGTCGAGGCACTGATGCGGTTCGCCCGGCTCGACGAGATCGACACCGTCGTGACCGACCAGCAGCCGCCGGCCGACCTCGCCGGAGCCCTCACCGACGCCGACGTCGAGGTGGTCGTCGCATGAGCGAGCAGCACACGACCGCCCGCGCCGGCACGAGCACCCGCATCGTCACGGTCACCCCGAACCCGTCCCTCGACCGCACCATCGAGCTCGCCGGTGAACTCCAGCGCGGCGCTGTCCAGCGCGCGACCCGGAGCACGGCCGAGCCCGGCGGCAAGGGCGTCAACGTCTCCCGTGTCGTCGTCGCGAGCGGCGGCGACACCGTGGCGGTGCTGCCCGGCGACGAGCTCGACCCGGTCCTGCTCGGCCTCGCGACCCGGGGCATCCCGACCGCGGCGCTGCCGATCGGTGCCCCGCTCCGCTCGAACGTCACCGTCACCGAGCCGACCGGAACGACCACGAAGCTCAACGAGCCCGGGCCGTCGCTCGCCGGACGACTCGACGACCTCGCCGCCCTCGTCGCGGACACCGTCGGGGCGACCGCCACCGGACCGGCCGCCCGCTGGGTCGTGTTCGCCGGATCCCTGCCGCCCGGGCTGCCCGACGACGCGCTCGCCGTCCTGGTGCGGGCCGTCCGGGAGCGCCACGGCGACCACGTCCGGATCGCGGTCGACTCCTCCGGTGTCCCGTTCACCGCGCTGCTGCAGTCCGGCGAGCGGATCGACCTGGTCAAGCCGAACGCCGAGGAACTCGCCGAGGTCGTCGGCGGCGACCCCGACGAGTTCGAACGTGACGTCGATGCCGCAGCCGAGGCCGCCCAGCGACTCCGCGACAAGAACGTCGGCACGGTCCTCCTGACCCTCGGCAGTGCCGGCGCGGTCCTCGTGACGGAGCACGGGAGCCACGCCGCAGCAGCACCCCGGATCGTCGCGCGCTCGACCGTCGGCGCGGGGGACTCCTCGCTCGCCGGGTACCTGCTCGCCGAGGTCGCCGGGCAGTCGCCCGAGCGGTGCCTCGCCCAGGCCGTCGCCACCGGGGCCGCCGCAGCGGCGCTCCCCGGCAGCGACGTGCCCGCCCTCGACCACACCGACCCCTCGGCCATCACCGTCCGGGCGCTGCAGCAGCACGCGGCGACCGAACTGGCCTGACCCCCACCCCGAACACTGCACGTCCTGCGCCGCGCGGCGCCTTTGCAAAGGAGCAACCCATGTCCGTCAACACGAGTCCACGCCTCATCAGCGTCCAGCTCGTCGGTCTCGACGAGGACCTCGGCGCCACCTCGAGCGACGTCATCCGCGTCCTCGCCGACCGCGTCGCCGCGACCGGTCGCGCGGCGGACGGTGCCGTGCTCGCCGAGGACGCCATCAAGCGCGAGGCGAGCGTCGGCACCGGCGTCCCCGGTGGCATCGCGATCCCGCACGCCCGGTCCGCGTCGGTGTCCGAGCCCACCCTCGCGATGAGCCGCCTCGCCCGTACGGTGTCGTTCGGCGCCCCGGACGGCGACGCGGACATCGTCTTCATGATCGCCGTGCCCGAGGGTGCGGACAAGGACCACCTCACGGTCCTCTCGACCCTCGCCCGTGCACTGATCCGCGACGACTTCACCGCCGCCCTCCGCGCCGCCTCGACCCCGCAGGAGATCGTCGACCTGGTCGATCGCGAGGTGAGCGGCGAGGTCGCCGAAGCCGGCGTCGGGAAGGCGAGCAGCGCCTCCAGTCCGACGACCGCGACCACCGCGACCGGTGCGACGGACGCGACCGACGGAGCGGGCGCGACCGCGCACCGCAAGGTCATCGTCGGCGTCACCGCCTGCCCGACCGGCATCGCGCACACCTACATGGCCGCCGACGCCCTGGTCGCCGCGGCCCAGCGGGCGGGTGCCGAGATGCACGTCGAGACCCAGGGCTCCTCGCAGGTCGAGCCCCTCGACCCCGCGCTGATCGCCCGTGCCGACGCCGTCGTGTTCGCGGTCGACGTGGACGTCCGCGACCGCGGCCGCTTCGCCGGCAAGCCCCTCGTCTCCGGCCCGGTCAAGCGCGGTGTCGACGAGCCCGACAAGATGATCGCGGAGGCGCTCCGCGCGGCCGACGATCCGAACGCCGCACGGGTCCAGGGTGGTGCCGCCGCATCCGAGACGACCACGAAGAACGAGCACTTCGGGCAGGCGCTCAAGCGCTGGCTGCTCACGGGCGTCAGCTACATGATCCCGTTCGTCGCCGGCGGCGGTCTGCTCATCGCGCTCGGCTTCCTGCTCTCCGGCTACGGCATCGCGCTCGCGCACGGTGACTCCGGTCAGAACAACGCCGTCTACACGCTGACGAACTACACGCTGCTGAACCTGCCGCCGGAGGGCCTGGCCTACTACCTCGGTGCCGCTGCGTTCCAGATCGGTGGGATCTCCCTCGGCTTCCTGGTCGCAGCACTCGCCGGGTACATCGCGTACGCCATGGCCGACCGACCCGGCATCGCTCCGGGCTTCGTCGCCGGATCCGTCGCCGTCTTCATGAACGCCGGGTTCCTCGGCGGCCTGATCGGTGGCCTCATCGCCGGCGCCGCCGCGTACTGGATCGGGCGCATCCCGACCTGGCGCTGGCTGCGTGGCCTGATGCCCGTCGTGATCATCCCGCTCTTCGCGTCGATCATCGCCTCCGGGCTCATGCTGCTCGTGCTCGGTGGACCGATCGCCTGGCTGATGACCCAGCTGACCGAGTTCCTCAACTCGCTGTCCGGCGCGTCCGCGATCCTGCTCGGCATCATCCTCGGCCTCATGATGGCGTTCGACCTCGGCGGCCCGGTCAACAAGGTGGCGTACGCGTTCGCCGTCGCCGGCCTCGGCGCCGGGTCCGCCTCGAACGTCGTGCCGTTCGAGATCATGGCCGCGGTCATGGCCGCCGGCATGGTCCCGCCGCTCGCCCTGGCACTCGCCTCGACCGTCCTGTACCGCAAGGGGTTCACGAAGCCCGAGCGGGAGAACGGCAAGGCCGCGTGGCTGCTCGGTGCGTCGTTCATCTCGGAGGGTGCGATCCCGTTCGCGGCCGCCGACCCGCTGCGTGTCATCCCGGCGTCGATGGTCGGTGCCGCGGTCACGGGTGCGATCTCGATGGCGGCCGGTGTGACCTCGCGGGCGCCGCACGGTGGGATCTTCGTGTTCTTCGCCATCGGGGACGTCGCGATGTTCATCGTGGCGATCCTGGCCGGCACCGTCGTCTCGGCCCTGGTGCTGGTCGGGCTGAAGAAGTGGGTCCGAAAGGCGCCGGCGGCGGACGCCGCCGTGTCGGAGACCGCGGGCGACCGCGTGGCGGTCGCGGTGTAGTCGACGTCACCAGCTGACGGACGGGAGGCACGGTGCCAGCTGGCACCGTGCCTCCCGTCCGTTGGTGGTCGCGACCACCCCGTCGAGTGAGCAGAAATGGTTGGGTCGCCCGCCCCGACGCGACGATTCCTGCTCCCTCGACGGAGGCGCGGGCGCGGCGCGGCCGCGGGCGCGGCCGCTACTCGGCGATGTTCGCCGTCACCGCGTCGATGTAGGCCGCACGCTCCTCGCGCGAGTGCGGACGCCCGGGCACGCCAGGACGCTGCTCCCACGGGAACGGCCCGGCCTCGTGCCGGTACTCGATCCCCATCGCCTCGAGCCGTGCCACGTGCTCGGCGAGCCGCCCGCGGAACTCGGCGACGTCGCGGGGACCCGTGACGTCGGCCGACCAGAGCGCCTCGGCGAGGGCGGCGACGCGCGGGAACAGCTGGTAGTCGAGCTTCCGGGCGGTGTCGACGTGCTCGGTCCACATGTTGCCCTGGCCGCCGATCACGTGGGCCCGTTCGGCGTCCGTGAGGTCCGACGGCACCGGGTCGAACGCGAAGACGTCGTCGACGGTGAGCACGATCGACACCGGGATGGGCTCGGTCTCGAGGTCGCTCTGCCGGTAGTCGAGGTACACCTGGTCGTCCGGGGCGGAGATGACGTCGTGGCCGCGCTTGGCCGCGGTCCGGGCACCGGTCAGGCCGCGCCAGGACACCACGGTCGCGGACGGGGCGAGCGTGCCGCCCTCGAGGATCTCGTCCCACCCGAACGCCCGCCGGCCGTGCGACTCGACGTGCGAGGCGAGCTGCCCGATGATCCAGGCCTGCAGCTGCTCTTCGTCCTCGAGCCCGAGTTCGCGGATGCGCTCCTGCGTGCGGGGGTCGTCCTCCCACTGCACCTTGGGGCACTCGTCCCCGCCGACGCCGATGTACTCGGACGGGAACAGGGCGATGACCTCGTCGAGGACGTCCTTGAAGAAGTCGACGGTGCTGTCCTCGGCGTTGAGGACGTCCTCCGCGATGCCCCACTCGGTCCAGACGTCGATCGGCTTCCCGGAGACCCCGAGCTCCGGGTACGCGGCGAGGGCGGCACGGACGTGGCCGGGCGTCTCGATCTCGGGCACGACGGTGACGAACCGGTCGGCGGCGTAGGCCACGATCTCGCGGATGTCGTCCTGCGTGTAGTAGCCGCCGTGCGGCCGGCCGTCCTTGCCCGCCACCGCCAGCGAACCGTCGGGGCGGGGCACGTGCGCGCCGACCTGCGACTCCGTCCGCCACGAACCGATCTCGGTCAGGCGCGGGTACTTCCGGATCTCGATGCGCCAGCCCTGGTCCTCGGTGAGGTGGAAGTGCAGGCGGTTGAGGCGGTGGGCGGCGAGCTGGTCGATGACCCGCATGACCTCGTGCTTGGTGCGGAAGTGTCGGGCGACGTCGAGCATGACGCCGCGCCAGGCGAAGGCGGGGGCGTCCTCCACCGTGACCGCGGGGATCGTCCACGGGCCGGTGCCGACACGGCCCTTCCGGTAGACGTCGGCGGGCAGGGACTGCAGGAGCGCCTGGACGCCGTAGAAGACGCCGGCCGGGCTGCCGCCGGTGATCTCGACGCCGTCGGCGGTGACCACGAGTCGGAAGGACTCGGATCGGTCGCCGGCCGGACCGGCGGGGAGGGTGTCGTCCTCGGCCACCCGCAGCGCGATGACGTCGGCCGCCGCTCCGGTGCCGTCCGCGGCATCGCGCACCGGCAGCCCGGTCGACCCCCGGAGCGTCTGCTGCAGGTACAGTCGGACCGACTCGGTCGCTGCGTCCGCGGCGATGCGGGTCGACGGGGTGATCGCGAAGGCGCCGGTACCGGACTCGGTGCGGCGCGGTCGTGGGATGAGCATGTCGGAGTCCACCATTCCTCAATGATCTTTCGTAATATGGAGGCTATGGCCGTGGACGAGACCGTGTCAACGCTTCCGAACGGTGTCGTCGGCAGCACTCCGGGGATGCTCAGGCTCATCAACTCGCGGGCCATCCTCGCCGAGCTCTTCCGCGACGACGGCTCGCACACCGTGACGGAGCTCAGCCGGACCGTCGGCCTCTCGCGCCCCACGGTCGAGGCCGCCCTCGCCGACCTGGTGGAGGAGGGCTGGGTCACCGAGGCCGAGGCGATCGCGACGCCGAACAAGGCCGGGCGTCGGGCGAAGCGCTTCCGTGCCGATGCGGCAGCGGGGTCGGTGCTCGGCGTCGACCTCGGCCTGCACGGCATCGTCGGGCTCCGCTCGGACCTGCGCGGCCAGCAGCTCGCCCGGGTCGAGGAGGTCTACACCGACCTCGCCTCGGCCGAGCAGGCCTGGGACAGCGTGCAGGACGTCGTCCGCAGGCTCGTCGAGGGCACCGACCCGTCGAAGCTGCTCGCCGCCACGTTCGGCGTGCCGGCCGTCGTCGACCGCTCGGGCGAGATCGACTACACGGTCGCCGTCCCGCAGTGGGTGGAGCGCCGCGTGCCCGGCCGGATCGGTGACCTGTTCCCCGACTCCGCCACGTTCTTCGACAACGACGCGAAGCTCGCGGCCACCGCCGAGGCGATGTGGGGTCGGTTCCGCGGTGTGCAGGACGGCCTGTACCTCGTGATGGGCCGCCAGATCGGTGCGGCGTTCCTGGTCGACGGGGCCCTCGCGCGCGGTGCGCGCGGTGCGGCCGGCGAGACGGGTGGCCTGGCAGTGACCGGTTGGCCCGGTGCCCCGGCCCGACTGGAGGCACGGATCGCCCCCGGCAGTGACCTCGAGTCCGTCATGGTGTCGGCCGGGCGCGGGGACGCGGACGCGGTGGCCGTCGTGCGCGCGCTCGCCGAGGACGTCGCGCCCGGTGTCGTGCAGCTGATCGCGACGATCGACCCCGAGGTGGTGGTGGTCGGCGGCGAGGTCCTGCCCGCGGCAGCGGTGTTCTGCGACGCCCTCACCGAGGTCGTGACGCCGCAGCTCCGGCACCCGGTCGAGATCGTCCCCTCAACGGTCGGTCGCGACGCGGTGGCCCGTGGTGCCCTCGCGCGGTCGCTCACCCACGTCCGGACGTCGCACATGGGACTCGGCTGACGCTCAGCCCCCGCGCCGGGTCCTGACAGGGCGTTCAGGGACGATGGGAGCATGACGACTGCCCTGGCCGCGCCGGCCACGACCGTGACAGCCGCCGGCGACCCCTCCACCGACATGGGTGGACTCTCGGGGCTCGTGCTCCAGCTCATCGACGCCCTGGGGGAGTGGGGCGTCGCGCTCATGCTCTTCGTCGAGACCGTGTTCCCGCCGATCCCGTCCGAGGTGATCCTGCCCCTGGCGGGCTTCCTCGCCGGTGCCGGGCGGATGAACCTCGTGCTCGTCCTGGTCCTCGCGACGCTGGGCTCCTACCTCGGCGCCCTCGTGCTGTACTGGCTCGGTGCCGTGATCGGCTTCGAACGGACGACACGGTGGCTCGGCAGGCTGCCCCTGGTCGACGAGAACGACTTCCGCAAGGCGGCGGACTGGTTCCACCGGCACGGCAAGAGCGCAGTCTTCTTCGGTCGGTTCGTGCCGATCGTCCGCAGTCTCATCTCGCTGCCCGCCGGCGCCGACCGGATGCACCTCGGCACCTTCTCGGTCTTCACGATCATCGCCAGCGGGATCTGGAACAGCGCACTCGTGTTCCTCGGTGCCGCCTTCGGGACGCAGTACGGCAAGGTCGAGCAGTACACCGAGTGGATCGACCGGGTGCTCTACGTCGCGATCGCCGCAGTGGTCGTCACGTTCGTGGTGCGTCGGATCCGTCGGGCGCGTGCGGATCGCGCCGACCCCGCGGCAGCGCCCGCTCGCGGCCGTCGTCGCGCCGAGCCCGCCGAGGACTGAGCCTCACGCCTTCGTCAACGCCGACTCCTTGTGGGCGGCGCGGTTGCCCGACTTCTCCGACTCGACGATCCAGTACGGGTCGTCGTCCGTCGGCTTGAACGTCTGGCCGTCGAACTCGAAGTCGGACACCCGCTTCTGCACGAGCTTCCCGGTGGTCTTGCCCTGCGACGTGTTCCAGTGCACGGTGTCGCCCTTCGACAGCGCCATGGTGTCCTCCTTGCGTGATCGCTCATCTTCGTGGACGTCGGACTGTACCCCGATGCATCCGCATGAACACAGGGAAGCAGGCCGATCACGATGTCATAACGTCCGCGCAGAAAGGAGGGTGGCCGCGTACCGTACTGGGTGAGTCACCTTGTTGGCAACTGCCACGGATCACCGGGCTCTCGAACGGAACGACATCAACCATGACGCTGCTGAACGGCACACGCGCGGAAACGGTCCTGTCGGGCCGCTACCGCCTCGTGAAGCTGATCGGCACCGGCGGCATGGGATCGGTCTACGAAGCGCGTGACGAGCACACCTACCGTGCCGTCGCCGTGAAGCTCTTCGCGACGCCCGAGTCGATGACCACGGCCGACCGGGTCCGCCAGGAACGCGAGATCCGGCTGCTCAGCATGCTGTCGCACCCGGGGCTCATCCCGCTCTACGACGCCGGCACCCACGACTTCGAGGACGGCCCGCACCGCTTCATCGTGATGGAGCTCATCGCCGACACGACGCTCCTGCGCCGGCTCGCCGAGGGCGCCCTGCACAACTACGAGGTGGCCGACCTCGGCGCGCAGCTCGCCGACGCGCTGGCGTACGTGCACTCGCGCGGCATCGTGCACCGTGACGTCAAGCCGGCGAACATCCTCATCAGCGACGAGGGGTCGTCCGGGTTCGCCCGCACCGTCAAGCTGACCGACTTCGGCGTCGCCCACTTCGTCGACGGCTCGCGCCTGACGAACGACGGCACGATCATCGGCACCGCCGCGTACCTCAGCCCCGAGCAGGTCGCCGGGGAGCCGATCGGCTTCGCGACGGACGTGTACTCGCTCGGCCTGGTGCTGCTCGAGGCACTGACGGGCAAGCAGGAGTACTCCGGCACGCTCATCGAGGCCGCGCTCGCACGACTCCGGAACGACCCCGAGATCCCCGAGGGCATCGCTCCCGAGTGGCGGGACCTGCTCGCCAAGATGACCGCGCGCGACCCCGACCGGCGCCCGACCGCGGTGGCGATCGCGAACGCCCTGCGTGGGGGATCGACGCAGATCACCGGCCCGGTGCCGCTCGGCCCGCAGCGGGTGAAGCACAAGCGGGACCACCGCCTGCACCGTGCCGCGCACCGGCACGCCAAGCGCGGGACGTTCGTCGTGGTGCGGCGTTGGCGTCGGCGGAACGTGCTCGTCGGGTCCTTCGCGGCGTTCGGTGTCCTGCTCGCGTGTGGGGCCTCCTACTTCGCGGGCATGCTGCACTGACGTTCCGGCGACCCCCCGGTCGGCGGTGCCTGGCAGGATGGACAGCATGACCGACCAGCGCTGGATCAAGATCTGCGGCCTGTCGACGCCCGAGACCGTGGACGCCGCCATCGACGCGGGTGCCGACGCGGTCGGGTTCGTCTTCGCCGCCGGGAGCTCCCGGACCGTGACGGCCGACCTCGCGAAGCAGCTCGTCGAGCGCGTGCCGGACGGCATCGACGCCGTCGGGGTCTTCCGCGACCAGGAGATCGACGAGATCGTGGGCATCGCGTCCGAGGTCGGACTGACCACGCTCCAGCTGCATGGCGGCGAGTCCGCGACCGACTTCGCGCGCGCACGAGACGCCGGCTTCTTCACGATCCGTGCCGTCGCGGCCGAGGACTACCTGCGCGAGTCGACCGAGCAGCGCGCCTCGTACGACCACGACCTCCTGCTCCTCGACGCCGCGGTGCCGGGCAGCGGGCGGCTCATCGATGCCGCGTCGATCGACGGCAAGGTGGACGAAGCGTGGATCCTCGCTGGCGGCCTCACTCCCGCGAACGTCGTGGCGGCGATCGAGTCGCTCGACCCGGACGGCGTGGACGTGTCGAGCGGGGTGGAGTCCGAGCGCGGCGTCAAGGACGCCGCGAAGATCCGGGCGTTCGTCGAGGCGGTCCGCAGCATCCCCTGAGTGGTTCGCCGCGCCTCCAGGCCGTCGGCGCGACAGCGCCCGCGCGTCAGCGCCTGTCCGTCAGCGCAGCGTGGGGATCAGGTCCGTGAGGAAGGCGTCGGTGTCCTCCCAGCCCTCCACCGCGTGGCAGGGGACGCCGAGCGCCTTCACCGGGTAGTCGTTGCCTTCGGGGTCCAGGCGGTCCCCGACGAACAGCATGTCGTCGAGCGTGATGCCGGTGATCTCGGCGAGCCGCTGCATGCCGTACGCCTTGTCGATGCCCTTGCGGGTGATGTCGACGCTGGTGGAGCCGCCGGAGCGGACCTCGAGGTCGGGGAGCTCGGCCTGGACGAGTCGGCGCAGGTCGTCCTTCTTCGCGCCGGTCGGGTCCCACTGCTTCTTGGCGTCCACCGGAGCGGCCTGCCCGAGCGCGGAGAACGTGATCTGGGAGCCGCGGTCCTCGAGGATGGGACCCCAGGTCTCGGACTCCCAGTAGCCGGCGGCCTTCGCCTGGGCCTCGACCGCGGCGAGGGCACGGGCCTTCTGGTCGTCGGTGAGGTCCTCGGCGTACTGCAGCGCCCAGTCGTCGCCGGCCCAGCGGTAGTACCGCGTGCCGCACGTGGGCAGGAGGTGCAGGTCGTCGAGGGTCAGCCCGGCACGGTGGCGCAGGGGCGTGACGAGCTGCTGCTCGAACTGCTCGAAGTTGCCGCCGGAGATGACCGCGACGGGCACGACCTCGAGCAGGGAGGCGAAGGTCTCCAGCATGCGCGGGTCGAGCGCGGACTTCGAGGGGGCGAGGGTGTCGTCCAGGTCGAACGCGACGAGGCGGGGCGTGGTCATGCCCCGATCCTGCCAGAGGCCGCCGGATGACATGCCGGGTGTCACGCCCGGTGCGCAGCGGGGACCCGATCGCGCGCGTAGGTGATGTCGGTGTAGCCGTGCGGGGACGGGTTGCCGTCAGCGTCGAGGTTGACGAACACGACCTCGTCGATGGTGAGGATGCTGCGGTGCGTGAAGAGGTTCCGGGCCTCGGCGCGCATGGTCAGCGAGGTGCGGCCGAACCGGGTGGCGACGAGGCCGATCTCGACGATGTCGCCCTCGCTCGCGGAGGACACGAACACGATCTCGGACATGTACTTCGTCACGACCTTGCCGTTGCCGAGCTGGATGATCGCGTACACCGCGGCCTCCTCGTCGATCCATCGGAGGAGGCTGCCACCGAAGAGGGTGCCGTTCGCGTTGAGGTCCTCCGGGCGGACCCACTTGCGCGTGTAGAAGTTCATCTCGGGTGCTGCTGCGGCTGCGGGTTCCATGTCAGCACATGCTACGCGGCCGGGCTCCCGATAGGGAGCCCGGCCGCGTGGGCACTGCTGCGCGGTCCGTGGGGGAGATCACTCCTTGACGAGGACGACCTCGTCGAGGGCGATCCGGGTGCGCGGGGCGACCTCGCGCTCGGCGGCCTTCTCGTCGAGCTGCGACGGGTCCGCGACGGTGCCGACCGCCGTGACGGTGTACGGCAGGAAGCGCTCGGGCAGGTCGAAGGCGGCGCGGAGGCCCTCGGCGTCGATGCCCGCCATCTGGTGCACGTGCAGCCCCTCGGCGTGCGCCTGCACGGTGAGGGCCGCGAGCGACTGGCCGAGGTCGTACTGCGCGAAGGTGCGCTCGTCGCCCTCCTCCGTCACGGTCTCGAGCACGCCGACCACCAGGGCGCTGGCGCGGAACGCCCACGCGGCGTTGAAGCCGAGCAGGTTCTCGTTGATCTTCCGGAACGTCTCGGTGCCCCGGCGACCGGCGATGAAGCGGCGCGGCTGGAAGTTCATGGCCGACGGCGCCCAGCGAGCGGCTTCGAGCACGGCGTCGAACTGTTCGTCCGAGATCGTGGCCGTCTCGTCGTAGGAGCGGGGGCTCCAGCGCTCCTCGAGGAGCGGCACGAGGGGCTGGCTGGAGTCGGTGGAACGCGTGAGCGTGCTGGTGTTCGTCGAGGTCATGGTGCGTGCAACGGTATTCGATGCGCACGCATTTCCCGCCTGAACGACGTCACATGTCGCCGACGCTCGGGCCCGGTGCAAGGATGGGACGCGATGGGTGGCGTGTTGACCGGGTTCGCGATCATCGGCGCGATCATCGCAGCCGGGTACGTCGTCGGGCGCATCGGCCTGCTCGGACAGCACGCCCAGTTCGTGATGAGCCGGCTCGTGTTCTTCGTGCTCATGCCGTGCCTGCTGTTCCACACCATCGCGACGGCGGACATCGAGTCGTTGCTCTCGCCGATGCTCTGGGTGTCCCTCGTCAGTGCGCTCGTCGTCGCGCTCGGTGCGGCGCTCGTGTTCCGCCTGGTGCTCCGTCGGCCGCTGACGACCACCACGGTCGGCGCGCTGGCGTCGAGCTACGTCAACGCGAACAACATCGGGCTGCCGGTCGCCGTGTACGTGCTCGGCCAGGCGACCGCGGTCGTCCCGGTGATCCTGCTGCAGCTCATCGTGCTCGCCCCGATCGCGCTCACCGTGCTCGACACCGCGACCTCGTCCGGCGGCAGCTGGGGCCGGCGGATCTCCGGGCCGTTCCGGAACCCGATCATCATCGCGTCGGTCATCGGCCTCGTGTTCTCGGCGACCGGGATCGACCTGCCGACGCCCGTGCTCGAGCCGTTCTCGCTCGTCGGTGCCGCTGCGGTGCCCGTCGTGCTGCTGTCGTTCGGCATGAGCCTGCACGGTGCGACCCCGCTGCGGGACCCCGCGATCCGGACGGACGTCATCGTGGCGTCGGCGATCAAGCTCGTGGTGATGCCGGCCGTGGCGTTCGTGTTCGCCCGGTTCGTCTTCGGGCTCGGCGACCAGGACGTCTTCGTGCTCACGACCCTCGGGGCGTTGCCGGCGGCGCAGAACGTGTTCAACTACGCGCAGCGCTACGGTGCGGCGGTCCCGGTGGCCCGCGACGTCGTGCTCATCTCGACGATCGGTTCCGTGCCGGTCCTGGTGGCCGTCGCCGCGCTCCTGCACCCGTAGGCGGGCGGGGCAGTCGCGCGAGCGTGCAGTGTTCGTCGCGTCCGGGGCCGCGGAGCGGCGTGTTCCGCCCGCTCGCCGGCGGAGCGGCGGCGTGTCCCGCCCGTTCGGGCCGTGGAGGCGACCCGACGCGGCCTGGAGGCGCGTGGCAGGCCCGCACCGTGCCTCCCGTCCGACGCGCGGGGCGATCGGGCAACATTCGTCACTCTCGCGGCCGCGGAGCGGCGCGTTCCGCCCGCTCGGCGGAGGGCCGGCGGCGTGTCCTGCCCGTTCGGGCCGTGGAGGTGACCCGACGCGGCCTGGAGGCGCGTGGCAGGCCCGCACCGTGCCTCCCGTCCGCCCTTCGGTCGCGACCACCGCACATGGTGAGCAGCAATGGTCGGGTCCCGTTCGGCGACCCGACGATTCCTGCTCACGAAGCGCATCGCAGGGGCGCGTACGGTGGGCGCCACCGAACGGAAGAGGAGGTCCCCGATGGACACGATGGCGATGATGAAGAGCATGTCGATGACCGAGATGCCGATGTCGATGGACGCGGACATGATGCAGGACACGATGATGGCGATGAACGCCGCGTCGATGGCCGCGACGATGTGCTCCGCGAGCGACATGCAGATGGGCACGGACATGGCGAAGTGCGCCGCGATGTGCTCGAACACGGCGATGATGGCCGACACGGGCATGCGCATGATGATGCGTCCGATGGGCATGGATGCCGACAGCATGCGCGCGATGCTCACGGCCTGCGTCGCGATGGGCACGGCGTGCGCCGCCGAGTGCCGCAGCCACGCGGACATGGACGACTCGTGCCGCTACTGCGCGATGGCGTGCGACGAGATGGTCGCGAAGTGCGAGGCCATGATGGCCTCGATGACCGCCTGAGCCGTCAGGCGACGCGCGCGGTGGTCCTCCGACCGCCCGCGCTCAGGATCTCTGCGGCCGGGTGGTGGGCGATCGGGTCCCCGATCGACACGAGCGTGTCGGCGTCCGCCACCCGCAGCTGCGTCACGCCGCCGTCGAGGAACAGGACCACGACGTCGGCCGGGCGGGCCTCGACGACGATGCCGTCGCGCCATGCCCTCGGGGTGGCGTCGGCCATGACGCGCTGGATCGGAAGGATCGTCGACGGGGTCGTGCGGGACATGGCTTCACCTGCTCTCGAAGGGGTTCGGTGCAGGAAACCTACGTCCGGGCGTCCGCCCGCTCAACGCGGGCGGACCCGGGACGTAACAGAAGCGGTTCGGCTCAGAAGATCATCGGGCGGTCGTCGTCGAGCGAGGTCTCGAGGTCCAGGTCGACCGTCACCGGCACGTGGTCGCTCGGGGCGTCGCCCTTCCGCTCGTCGCGGTGGATGCGGGCGTCCGTGACGACGTCGGAGAACGCCTGCGACCCCATCACGAAGTCGATGCGCATGCCCTCGTTGCGGGGGAAGCGCAGCTGCTTGTAGTCCCAGTACGTGTAGCCGTCCGGCACGATCGGGCGCACCACGTCCTGCAGCCCACGCTCCTCGAACGCCCGGAAGGCGGCACGCTCCGGCTCGGTCACGTGGGTGTGGCCCTCGAAGACGCTGACGTCCCAGACGTCGGAGTCGAGCGGTGCGACGTTCCAGTCGCCCATCAGGGCCAGCGGCTGCTCCGGGTGCGCGGTGAGCCACTCGGACGTCCGGTCGGCCAGCTGCGCGAGCCAGTCGAGCTTGTACGTGTAGTGCGGGTCGCCGACCTCGCGCCCGTTCGGCACGTAGAGGCTCCACAGCCGGACGCCGTCGACCGTGACGCCGAGCGCGCGGGCCTCCACCGGGAGGTCCGGTCCCTCGTGCCCCTTGAGGAAACCGGGCTGGCCGGGGAAGTCGCGGGTGACGTCCTCGAGCGGCAGGCGGCTGGCGAACGCCACCCCGTTCCACTGGTTCAGGCCGTGCGCCTCGACCTGGTACCCGGCGGCCTCGAACGCCTCGACCGGGAACTGCTCGGGCTTGCACTTGATCTCCTGCATGCCGAGGACGTCGACGTCCTCGCGCACCAGCCAGTCGACGATCCGGCCCACTCGGGTCCGGACGGAGTTCACGTTCCAGGTCGCCACGCGCATGGGATCGAACCTACCGGGGACGACCGACCGCAGCGTGCAGCGGGGCCCGTCGGAGGGCTGCCGGGGCCTGCCGGCGGCTGCCGCGTGCCGCGTTCCGCTCTCGGGCGCGGCACGGCACGATGGTGTTCGCTGGGAGTCCAGCACGCGAGCGCAGGAGGCACTGATGGCATCGACGACGAACCGCGTCGACGGGACCACGACGACCGGCAGCACGACGACCGGCACCACGACGACGCAGGTGACCACCAAGGGCAAGACGATCATCGACGACACCGTGGTGGCGAAGGTCGCCGGCATCGCCGCACGCGACGTCCCCGGGGTCTTCGCGCTCGGCGGCAACGCGGCGCGGGCGTTCGGTGCGATCCGCGACGCCATCGGTTCCAGTGCGCTCGGCCAGGGCGTCCGCGTCGAGGTCGGCGAGACCCAGGTCGCCGTCGACCTGACGATCGTCGTCGACTACCCGACGCCGATGATGGACGTCGCGACCGCCGTGCGCGCCGCCGTCACCAGCGCGGTGACCGAGCTCGTCGGGCTCGAGGTCACCGAGGTCAACATCGCCATCAACGACGTCAACATCCCGGCCCTGAACGGGGTCGTGGACGAGACCGACGGTCGCGTCCGGTGACCGCCACCGTCGTCGGCATGGGCGTCGGCGCACTGCTCGCGATCGTCGCCGTGACGCTCGGGTTCTGGGCGTTCGTCGTCGTGGCCGTCTTCATGCTCGTCGGTGGACTCGTGGCCCGCATCGCGACGGGCGACATCGACTTCCGTCGTCTGCTCGACGTGCTCCGCGGACGGCGGAGCTCGTCGTGAGTCCGGCCGCGGTCGCCGGGTACGACCGCATCGGGTCGGCGGCGCTCGTGCACACCGCGCAGGCGGTCGCCGCCGAGGCGCTGCGCGTGCCGTTCCGGGAGGCCCGTGCCCGGGTCGCCGATGACGGTCACGGTGCGCTCGCGGTCGAGATCACCGCCCCGCTCACCGTGCCCGTGCTGGGGAGCCACGCGACCCCTGACGAACCCGTCACCACCTCGGCGCACCGCGCCCGTGCGACGATCGCCGAGCGACTCCGGACCATCACCGGCCGACAGGTCGAACGGGTGACCGTGACGTTCTCGTCGTCGATCGTGGACACCCCCAGGAGGGTCCGATGACCCACGACCGGACGTACCGCCGCATCCTCCGCCGCGAGTCCACCGCGTCGCGCTCCGGCACCGTCGTGGTCGCCGTGCTCGTGGTGCTCGTGATCGCCGCAGCCGCCGTGTTCGCCGCCGCCCTGGTCTTCCTCGGGCAGCGCGCCCTCGGCATCGACCCGCGCGACCTCGTCGACGCCGCCGCTCGTGCCCCGCGTGGCCTCGACACGACGATCGTCGTCGGTGTCGCCGCCATCGTCGCCGTCGTCGGCCTGGTCTTCCTCGCGCAGGGACTCCTACCGCAGCGTCGTCCGCGGCACACGATGTCCTCCGACCGGCTCGCCGTGGTCGTCGACGACGAGGTCCTGGCGTCCGCCGCGGCCCGCGCCGCACGGTCCGCGACCCGTCTCGGCCCGGACGCCGCCGTCGGCACCGTCGGCCGGCGCACGGTCGACGTGGTCCTGCGCCCCGCGGCCGGGGTCGACGTCCCCGCGGTCGCCGCGACGGACGCCGTGACCGAGGAGTTCCGCGCGATCGACGTCGTCCCGTCCGTGACCGCCCGGGTCCGAGTGCAGCCGACCGGACGGGTGGACGGATGAACGCCACGAACCGCGGTGTCGGCCGCACCACGCTCGTCCTGGTCGGCCTGGCGCTGCTCGTGCTCGGCGTCGGGACGATCCTGGTGCAGACGGTCCCCTGGGCGGCGTCGACCTGGCACGACTGGGCCCACGTGCTCGGTGACCTCGGTCGCGACGCCCCGCGCGAGGCCTCGGTCACCGCGTGGACGTGCGTCCTCGGCGGTGCGGTGGTCCTCGGCGTGCTCGCGCTCGTCGTGCTGACGACGCTCGGCGGCGGTCGCACCGGCACCGTGGTCGAGGACGACGGTTCCGCGGACGGGGTCGCCGGCGCCGTCCGGATCGACGCCGCCGCGGTGCAGCACGCGCTGTCCTCGGCGATCGGTGACCTGCCCGAGGTCGGCTCCCTCGCCGTCGACGTCTACCGTGTCCGCGGGCAGCGGGCGATCCGCATCCGGGTCCGTCCGCGCCGTGGAGCCTCGCCGCGCGCCATCACGACCGGGGTGGAGGGCATCGTCGAGGACCTCGACGCCCTGCTCGGCGACCGTCTGCCCGTCCTGCTCGAGATCGCTCGGGGCGGCGCGGGCTCCGGACGCACCGACCGGGTGCACTGAGGCCGCCGTGCCCCGCTCGATCGACGGACTCTCCCGCGCGCGGGGCGACGTCGCGGTGCCGCACCTGGTCACCGAGGCTGCCCGCGGTCGTCCGGTGCAGGCCGTGTGGGTCAACGAGATCGGTGGACGCACGTTCCGGATCGGGGACGACGGGCACGCCGAGGAGTACGTCAAGGTGCTCCCGCACGCGTACGCGCCGTGGATCGTCGGCGAGGCCGCCCGGCTGACCTGGGCGTCCCGCTACGCGCGGGTGCCCGAGCTGATCGACCACGGCACCGACGACGAGGGCGCGTGGCTGCGGACCCGGGCGCTCCCGGGCTGGAGTGCGGTCGACGAGCGGTGGCACGCCGAGCCCCGGACGGCCGTGATCGCCGCCGGGGAGGGCCTCCGCGCCCTGCACGACACCCTGCCGGTCCTCGACTGCCCGTTCGAGTGGTCGACGGCGCAGCGAACGGGACGGGCGCGTGCCGCGGGCGCCGACCCCGACCTGCTCGGTCCGGAGCCGTCGACCGATCGCGTGGTGGTCTGCCACGGGGACCCGTGCACGCCGAACACCCTCATCGGCGCCGACGGGAGGTGGGCCGGCCACGTCGACCTCGACGCGCTCGGCATCGCGGACCGCTGGGCGGACCTGGGCGTCGCGACGATGGCGCTCGGGTGGAACTACGGCCCCGGGTGGGACGGGTTGTTCCACGAGGCGTACGGGCTGCCCGTCGACGAGGAGCGCACCGCCTGGTACCGGGCGCTCTGGAACCTCGACGACGACGGGGTCGAGACCGCGGGGCCTGCCGCTTAGAAGGCCACGCCCCGCGCCTGCATGAACGGGATCGGGTCGGTCGTCGCTCCGCCGAGGTGGACCTCGAAGTGCGTGTGGCACCCGGTCGAAGCGCCGGTGGAGCCGACGAGCGCGATGAGCTGTCCCGCGGAGACCCGCTGGCCCTGGGCCACCCGGTACCCGCCGTTCACGATGTGCCCGTACGCGGTCTGCACGCCACCGCCGTGGCTGATCCGGACGTAGTTGCCGTAGCCGCCGTACCACCCTGCGTAGTCGACCGTGCCCGCCGCTGCGGCGACGATCGGCGTGTAGCAGCCGCTCGCGAGGTCCGCGCCGTCGTGCTTCGTGACCACGCCGGTGATGGGGTGCACCCGGTAGCCGTAGGGGCTGATGACGTACCCGCTCGCCGGACGGACCCAGCCGGTGCCCGAGCCGGAGCCGGGGGAGCCGCCGGCTCCGGAGCCGCTGCTGCCGGATCCGCCCCCGCCGCCGCTGTTGGCTGCGGCCGCTGCCGCCCGTGCTGCGGCCTCGCGCGCCGCCTTCGCCTCGGCGGCCTTCCGCACCTTCTCGCCCTGCGCGAACTCTGCCTCGGTCCGGAGTCGGCCGGACGTCAGGGTGGCGAGCTGGGCGTCGAGCCGGGCCTTGTTGCTCTGCTGTTCGTCGTAGGCGCTCTGCACCTTGTCCGCCGCGGCCTGGGCAGACTGCATGCGCCGCTCGGCCTCGGCCGCGAGTTCGTCGAGCGCCGCGGACGCACGGTCGGCCTGCGCGGTGAGGGAGCGGGCGACGGCAGCGTCGGCGGTGGCGGCGGCCTCGACCCGTTCGGCCTGCTCGGAGAGCTTGCTGAGGGCACCGAGGTTGTACAGGAGGTCGGACGCGTCCTGCCCGCCGGTGATGACCGACGCCGTGACGTCCGCACCGCCCGAGCGGGCCATCTGCGCGGCGAACTGGCCGGCCTGGGCAGCGCTCTGCTCGGCGATCTCGGCGTGCTCGTCTGCGTCGGCGCGGAGCCGCTGTTCCTTCTCGGCGGCGTCCTGCGCGTCGCTCTGGGCCTCGAAGAACTCGGTGCCGAGCCGCTTCGCCTCGGCCTCGGCCGCCTGCACCTTGTCGGCGAGGCCGGAGAGGATCCCCTTGATCGCGGTGATCTGGCCCTGCTTGGCGGATTCCTGCCCGCGGGCCGCCATCACCTCGTCCCACGAGGGGTACGTCGCCGCGCTCGCAGCCGGCGCGTCGAGCACCACCGTGCCGAGCAGACCCGCGAGTGCGAGTCCGGTGGCGGCGAGGCGGAGGCGCACGGTTGCACGCGGGGAGCGGTGGCTGGTGGGGCGAGTCACGGGCACGAGCCTATACATCCGTACAGGCAGGAACGGGTGCCGCCGCGCGTCTGTGGACAACTTCCGGGGTGATCGCTCAGAAGCCGCGCTCGCGCCGGACGGCATCGGCGCTGCCCACGACGTCGCGCTGCAGGACCGCGGCGCCCGACGTCCCGGCGTAGTCGTACACGTCGAACCCGGTGCAGTGCGTGATCGTGGCCGGGGTGCCGAGCGAGTCCTCCACCGCGGTCGTCCAGAGGTCGCGCGTGCCGATCACGACGAAGGTCGGCGCCGCGTCCCGGTAGGCCCCGAGGTCGACGAGCCACGGGTACACCTGGAACGTGTCGCGCACCTGCAGCAGCTGCACGTTCGTCGAGGCGTAGGCGGCGAGCGGCCGGACCGTCCAGAACTGCCCGACCCCGACGACGTCCCGGCCGCCGGCCCACCGATCGAGACAGGCGGCAGCGTCGTACCGTGCCGTCGCGACCGTGCGGGCGGTGCTCGGCGCCGTCGCGACCCCCGCGAGCAGCACCCCGGCGGCCGCCACCGCCAGGACCACCCGGACCCCGCGGCGGGGGCGGTGCACCCGGGTCGAACGGACCGCGGTGCGGGTGAGCTCGGCGACCGCGACGAGCGCCAGCAGCGGGGCCGTCGCGATCGGCTCGAGGTACCGCGGCGTCTCCGAACCCGCGACGACGACCCCGAACGACACCGCCACGACCGTGACCAGGGGCAGCGCCGCCGCGACGAGCACCGTCCGCGAGGTCCGCACCCGCCAGGCCCACACCGTGCCGCCGACGGACAGCAGCACCCCCACGAAGAGCAGCAGCAGCCCGGCGTCCCCGGCGGCGGTCCCGGCTCGGTCGTCGGTGAGTGCCGCGAAGAAGCCGAGGGTCTCACCCGCGCGCGACGGCTGCACGTACGTCGACGGGTCGAGCGACACGAACGGTCGGAGCGGGATCCGGACCAGGTACCCGACCACCGCCCCGGCGGTCACGGTCCCGACGAGCAGCAGGACGGGGCGCCACGGCAGGCGACGGGCGAGCGCCAGCAGCACGAGCGTCACCACCACCGGCGCACCCGACCACGGCACGTACAGCGGGTTCGACGCGGTGGTGCACGCGGCGACGAGCCCGAGCACGACGAGCACCGTGACGGACGCCCGTCCGGTCCGGACCGCCCGGAGCACGAGGACCGCGGTGCCGAGCATCGCCAGCACCGCACCGTAGTAGTAGGTCGTCGTGAGCAGCAGCGACGCGAGCTCGAGGGACGTCGCGGTCGCCGAGGACTCCGTCAGCACCAGGATGGTCACGAACCCGAGGGCCACCGCCGACACCGCGATCCGGGCCGACCGCCGGGCAGCGGGCATGAGCTCGTTCGCGGCCGCACGCACCAGCGCGTACACGGCGAGCAGCACGAGCAGACCGTTCAGCGCCAGGGCCTGCTGCGGCGTCGCGGTGACCGCCGAGCAGAGCAGGTAGACCGGCAGTTCCGGGAAGAAGAAGAGCGCGGGGGACATCGCCCACTCGAACGGCTGCCCGAGCTCCATCGAGCGCCGGACGAGCGGCAGCAGCACCGAGTCGCCGTCGTACCAGAGCAGCTCGACCCGGGCGGTGGCGATGACGTGGCGCAGGGCGATGACGGACAGGGCCAGCGCGACCAGGCCGCCCAGTGCCTCCCGGCCGGTCGCGGCGACCAGCCCTCGCCAGCGTGCGCCGCCCGTCGGACGCGCCACGACCGTGGTCGGGCGCGTGTCGGAAGCCATGCCCGGAGCGTACCGAGCCGAGGCCCCCGCGGGCTGGGGGAGCGCGTCCTGGGCCCGACCGGCTACCCTTGTGGGCTGTGACCGACGCGCGCGACCAGCTCATCCAGTTCATCACGGACGAAGCGGTGTTCCACGGAGACTTCACCCTCACCAGCGGGAAGAAGGCGACGTACTACATCGACCTCCGCAAGGTGAGCCTCGACCACCGTGTCGCTCCGCTCATCGGACAGGTCATGACGGACCTCGTCGGCCAGGTGCCGGACGTCGCCGCCGTCGGCGGCCTGACCATGGGCGCCGACCCGATCGCCAGCGCCGTGCTGCACCAGGCCGCCGCTCGTGGGCTCGCCTACGACGCGTTCGTCGTCCGCAAGGAGCCGAAGGACCACGGCCGCGGCAAGCAGGTCGAGGGGCCGGACCTGAAGGGCAAGCGCGTCGTCGTGCTCGAGGACACCTCCACGACCGGCGGCTCGCCGCTCAAGGCCGCCGAGGCGCTCGAGCGCGAGGGCGCGATCATCGCCGCCGTGGCCGTCGTCGTCGACCGCGACACCGGCGCGAAGGAGAAGATCGAGGCTGCCGGGTACCCGTACTTCAGTGCGATCGGGCTGGCTGATCTGGGGCTGAGCGCGTGACCGGGGAGCGTCCGGAGGACGCGCACGAGCCTGACCAGACCGCCGGACCCACAGACGGGGACGACGGCCTGGAGGCACGGCGCGGGTCCGCCCCGGACGCTCCGTTCCACGGTCTCCGCAGTGCCGCGGACATCTTCGGCGCTCCCCGCAGCGAGGACGAGTGGCCGTCCCGCCGCGAGCGTCGCGAGGCCGAGAAGACCGCGCGGGAGACCGGTGCGCCGCTCCCCGAACCCTTCGAGCCGCTGCCGGCGGTGCCGTCCGCCCCGGAGGCGCCGTCCGCGGACGACGACGGTGCGACCCAGGCGATCTCGATGCCGGAGCAGCTCACCGCTCCGTCGGTGAATCCGCAGGCGAGTGCCGAGCACGAGCGCGAGACCCTCGGCGAGCGGATCCCTCCCGCCGCACCGGTCCCGCCGACCTCGACCGCGCCGCACCCCTCGTCGATCTCGCTCCCGACCGCCCAGTCCCACCGTGACCAGCGTGCCGCCGAGAACCGGGCCATCGAGTCCGAGCGCCGCCGCGTCGACCCGTTCGGTGAGGGCCGCAGCGACGTCGACTGGCTCGGCCGGGCGACCGGTTCGCAGCCGACCCCGACCGGCCCGGTCGCGCAGCAGCCGCTCGGCGTCGAGAACGTGCTGCCCGCCACCGACGAGCCGCCGAGCTTCACGGAGCTCCTCCGCATCGCCGGCACAGACGCCCAGGCGCCCGGCACCGGTGGGATCGAGCGTCCGTTCGACTGGGCGATCCGCGACGACGAGACCGGCGAGGTCCCGACGACGCTGACGACCAACGCGTTCGACACGACGGCGCTCGCGGGGCGCTCGTGGACCCTCGCGGACGAAGCCGACGACGACGTCGTGTCCGGGGAACTCGAGACGCCGGTCACCGGGACACCCGCGGTGCAGGTCGCGGCAGCGGCCGCGACCACCGCGTTCGACGCGACGCCCGTCGGCGAACCGACCGCGGCCTTCGAACCCGCGCCGGCGGACGACGAGACCGACGGGGCGGAGGGTGAGCCGCGCCTCCAGACCGAGGCTGCCGAGCCCGCCGACGCCGCGACCACCGCGCTGCCCGTCGCCGGGACGCCCTGGTGGGCCGAGCCGGAGGCGACCGTGCCCCCGACCGCCGCCCCGCCGCTCGTCGAGCCGGCCGCGGCCGAGCCGGACGCGCAGGCGTACCCGGCGCACCTGCCGCCCGCCGTCGGGCAGGACCTCGACGCCGTGATGGGCATCCGCGCCGACGCTCCGGCGGACGACGACGAACCCGCGCCCCTGCCCGCCGCGGCACCGGACGACCTCGACCAGTCCGAGTGGGACGGCCGCGAGACCAGCGACACGAGCGCCATCAAGGACCTGTTCGGCACCGAGGCCGTCGGCCAGCTCGGTGGCACCGGCTACGACCCCACCGACAACAGCACGCGGATGATGCCGGCGGTCGGGGGTGCTCCGGCGCACGCCCCTGCTCCGGGTCGGACGCCCGTCGCGCCCGTCGCTCCGGCTGCTGCAGCCGGCGGTGGCGCTGACCGCGACAACTTCATCAACGAGGGCTTCGCGAAGCTCCGGAACGAGGGACAGCGCGGCAAGCGACTGCTCATCTGGGGCTCGATCGCGCTCATCGTCGTGCTGCTCGTCGCGGTGTTCGCCCTGACGCGCTGGATCCTCGGCAACACCATCGAGGACCACACCCCGGTACCGACGTCGACCGCGTCCGCGGCGGCTTCGGCACCTGCGTCGTCGGCGGCCGCTGCACCGACGCCTGCGCCCTCGTCGGACACGCTGCAGACGCTGCAGTTCGCGACGACCCCTGCGGCTCCCGGTGAGCACAGCTGGACCGAACTGGCCGGCGGGGAGTGCCTGTCGCCGTTCACGAACGCGTGGGCGCAGACCTTCACGGTCGTGGACTGCTCGTCGGCGCACATCGCCCAGCTGACCGCGCGCCTGCCCGTGTCGGCGAACCAGTGGCCCGGGCCGGAGGCGCTCGCGGCGCAGGCTGCGGAGCAGTGCCAGACGTCGGCGGCGCTGGACACCTCGGCCGCTGCTGCCTACGGGGACGTCCAGGTGCAGGGCTCCTACGCGCCGGACCAGGCGACGTGGGACCAGGGGGACACGTTCATCTCGTGCTTCGTGACCCGGTCGTCGGGTGCGGCGCTGACCGGGTCGGTCGCGCCGGGGGCGTAGTCCCGAACCTCGGGCGCCGATCCCGAACGACGGATCCGATGTCGTACGACATCGGATCCGTCGTTCCGAGTCGGGTCGTCACCCGGACCACCCGCGTCAGGCCGTCGCCGGGACCTTCGACGACACGTCGGACAGGGTCCGCAGCTCGTCGGCGCTGAGCTCCAGGTCAGCCGAGGCGAGCAGGGCCGGGAGCTGCTCGGTGTTCCGTGCGCTCGCGATCGGCGCGACGACGTCCGGCTGCGCCTGCAGCCACGCCAGGGCGACACTCGCCAGCTCGGTGTCGTGCGCGTCCGCGATCGTCGCGAGGGCGTCCACCACGGCGAGACCCTGGTCGGTGAAGTACCCGGAGACCTGCCCCTCGCGTTCCTTGCCGGCGAAGTCGTCCTTCGTGCGGTACTTCCCGGTGAGGAAGCCGGCGGCGAGCGAGAAGTACGGCACCACGCCGAGGCCCTCGGCAGCGGCGAGCGGAGCGATGTCGGACTCGTAGGGCTCACGGGTGACGAGGTTGTAGTGCGGCTGGATCGCGACCGGCAGCGCGAGGCCGTTGTCCTTCGCGATGCGGATCCACTCCTCGGCGCGGGCGCGGGAGTAGTTCGAGATCGCCGTGTACCGGACGAGGCCCTCCTGCACGAGCTGGTCGAAGGCGCGGACGGTCTCCTCGAGCGGAGTCGACTCGTCGTCGAAGTGCGCGTAGTAGAGGTCGATCCGGTCGGTGCCGAGGCGCTCGAGGCTCGCGCGGGCGGCGGCGGCGACGTTCGCGGCGCCGAGGCCGGCGAACTGCGGGTGCTGCGAGACCTTCGTGGCGATGACGACGTCGTCGCGCTTGCCGGACTTCGCGAACCACGAGCCGATGACCCGCTCGGACTCACCGCCCTCGTTGCCGGGGGCCCAGGCGGAGTAGACGTCCGCGGTGTCGACGAAGTCCCCGCCGGCAGCCGTGTACGCGTCGAGCACCTGGTGGGAGGTCTGCTCGTCGGCGGTCCAGCCGAAGACGTTGCCGCCGAGGGCGAGGGGGAACACGGTGAGGTCGCTGGTTCCGATGCGGGGCATGGGGGTCCTTTCGTGTGGGTTCGAGCGGTCCGTCCACGCTATGCCTCGACCCTTGGTGCGCTGTCTCCGGACGTCACGCAGCACGGTGCGCTTCCATGGACCCATGTCCGTGCTCACCGACGCCCTCGCCGACCCGCGCTCCTCCGTCCGGCTCCGTGCCGTCATGGACGCCGGGACCCGCCCGGACCCCGCGGACCTCGACGTGCTCGTCGAGCAGTGCGCGGTGGAGCCGGACTTCTTCGTCCGCGACATGCTCACGTGGGCGCTCATCCGGCAGCCCGCCGACGAGGTGGTCCGCCGGGTGCTCCCCGAGCTCGAGCGACCGGTGTCGCAGGCCCGGAGCCAGGCGCTGCACACCCTGTCGAAGATCGGCGACCCGAGCGTCTGGCCCTCGGTCCGTCCGCTGCTCCGTGACCCGGACGTCGAGGTCCTGCGGGCTGCCTGGCGCACCGCCGCTGCGATCGTGCCGGACGCCGAGTCCGGTGCGTTCGCGCGGACGCTCGCGTCACATCTCGGCCAGGGGGACCGCGAGGCCCGCCTGAGCCTCAGTCGCGCGATCGTCGCGCTGGGCGAGGACACGGCACGCCCCGTCCTCGACGACGCGGGCAGCAGCTCGGACGCCGAGGTCCGTGCGCACGTCGCCGAGATCGACCGCCTGCTCCACGACCCGGACGCCGCGAGCGCGCTCGCCGTCGAGCGTGCCCGCCGCGAGGTCGCGCTCGGCCGCACGCGCTCCGCGAAGGGGTAGGCACCGCACCCTCGACGCCGCCCGCACGGCGTCGCCCCGCGCCGCCCGCGCCTCGTCGAGGGAGCAGGAATCGTCGAGTTGCCGGACGTGACCCGACGATTTCTCCTCACTGGATGCGGTGGGCGCGACCCGACGACTGCCTGGAGGCGCGTGGCGGGCCCGCCACGCGCCTCCAGGCAGGTACTGGGCGGGTCGGGGAACACCGGGATTCGGGATGCCGAACAGGCCGGATCGGCTTGCACATGCGGATCGGAGCGCGCCAAGGTGGGTGTCGAAGGGGAGTAGCTCCCAACGCGTGCATCGACACACTGGCCATCACGACGATCGGCCCGGTGCACGTGGCCCTCGAGGCGAGCGAGACCTTCGGCCGTTCCGCCATGGCCGAAGCCGCTCGAGTGTGTGCTGCGTCGTGGCCCGACCACTCGGACTCGAGGACCACCATGACCAACACCCTGTCCCCTGCGGCCGCGCCCACCGTCGCGCCGCCCCGGATGGGCGCCAGCGCCTGGGGTCGCATCGCGATCTGCATCGCCATCGCCCTGCCCGCCGTCGTCTTCCGGATCGGCGGGTTCGCCCCGAACGCCCTCGTCGACCTGCTCGTCTTCGGCGGGGCCGTCGTCGCCGCGTCGTTCCTGCTCGCCTGGGCCGCCGAGGCCGCGCAGAAGGACATCGCCGGTGCCCTCGCGATCGCGATCCTCGCGCTCATCGCCGTGCTGCCCGAGTACGCCGTCGACCTGTACTACGCGTTCCGCTCCGGGTACGACCCCGCGTACGAGCAGTTCGCCGCCGCCAACATGACCGGCTCGAACCGGCTGCTGCTCGGGTTCGGGTGGCCGCTCGTCGTGATCATCTCGCTGCTCGTGGCGCGGCGGTTCGTGAAGACGGGTTCGCTCCCGGCCTCGGCGACCCGCGTGCTCGAGCTCGAACGCTCGTCGAGGCTCGACATCGGGTTCCTGGCGCTCCTGGCCCTCGTCGCGTTCCTCATCCCGCTGATGGGTTCCATCCCGATGTGGTTCGGGTTCGTGCTGCTCGCGGCGTTCGTCTGGTACCTCTGGCGTGCCTCGAAGGTGACCGACGACGACGACGAGGAAGAGCTCGTCGGCATGGCGGGCAACATCGCCTCGATGCCGCAGCGGGCCCGGCGCTGGACGATCGTCGCGCTGTTCGTCGTGGCCGCCGCGGTGATCCTGTCCTCGGCGGAGCCGTTCGCCGACGCCCTCGTGGACTCCGGCAGCGCCCTCGGCATCGACAGCTACTTCCTCGTGCAGTGGCTCGCGCCGCTCGCCACCGAGGCGCCCGAGTTCATCGTCGCCGCACTCTTCGCGCTCCGAGGCATGGGCGGTGCGGCGATCGGGACGCTCATCGCCTCGAAGGTCAACCAGTGGTCGCTGCTCGTCGGGTCGCTGCCGATCGCGCACGTCCTCGGCGGTGGGACCACGGGCGGGCTGCCGCTGGACTCCCGACAGGTCGAGGAGTTCATGCTGACCGCGTCGCAGACCGTGCTCGGCGTGGCGATCATCATCGCGCTGCGGTTCCACCGGTGGTCGGCCATCGCGCTCGCGGCGTTGTTCGCGGTGCAGTTCTTCGTGACGGACACGAACGGGCGGTGGGTGCTCAGCATGGTGCACCTCGTGGCGGCGCTCGTGGTGTTCTGGATCAACCGCCGGGACGTCCTGCCGACGATCACGGCGCCGTTCCGCCGGCCGTCGTCCCCGGCGTTCCGCGACTGACGCGGGGCGCGGGCGTCGTGGGCGGGGCGTCGGTCCGCCGAGAGGGCGAGATACGTCACGCTCGGCACCGTCGGGCGGCACTTCGTGCCCGCTCGGCGGACGTGAGCGGCGCGTCGTGCCCGGTGGGCGGCGGTGGGTTCCCCCGATCGGACTGGAGGCGCGGTGCGGGCTGACACCGTGCCTCCCGTCCGGTCGTTCGTTGCGTTCCGTCGAGCGGTCGCGACACGCCGTCGGCCGCGCGTCGAGAGGTCGAAATACGTCGCGCTCGGCGCCGTCGGGCGGCACTTCGTGCCCGCTCGGTGGACGTGAGCGGCGTGTCGTGCGACCAGGGCGGGGGGCGTGGCGCGGGCGCCGCGCGCGTCAGTCGGCGTCGGGGGCGAGCCAGATCGCGGACGCCGCCGCTGCCGGCAGGTCGACGAGGGACTCCTCGCCCGACGGACCCCGGCGCGACACCGCGATCACGCCCGCGTAGTCCCGCACCTGCTCCACGCGCAGGTGCGTGCCGAGCCCGACCCCGAGCTCGTCGAAGTACCGCAGCAACGAGGGGTCGTCGTCGGACACCCGGTCGACGGTGCCGCACGCCCCGGGCTCGATCGCGCCGAGCAACGTGCCGGGGGAGTCCGGCACGGAGCCGTCCGCGCGGGGGATCGGGTCGCCGTGCGGGTCGTGCGTCGGGTGCCCGAGGTCGGCGTCCACCCGGTCGAGGAACGTCTCCGACACCGCGTGCTCGAGTGACTCGGCCTCGGTGTGGACCTCGTCCCACGAGTACCCGAGCCGCTGCACGAGGAACGTCTCGATCAGCCGGTGCCGCCGGACCATCGCCACGGCGACCTGCTGCCCGAGCGGGGTGAGCACGACGCCGTAGTAGGGAGTGTGCTCGATGAGGCCGTCACGGTCGAGCTTCCGGAGGTTGCCCGACACCGTCGACGCCGAGACCTTGAGCGTCGCAGCGATGTCCCGCGTCGCGAGACCGGGGCCGCCGCGCTCGCTCGCCTTCCAGACGAGCTTGACGTAGTCCTCCGCCATCGTGGACAGGGAGGGCAGGCGCATGCCCCAATGGTACAAACAGCGGGTGACCACAGCAGCCCCCGCCCGTCGCCGCCGTTGGCCGGTCCCGCCGTCGTTGCTGGTCGGCCTCGCGCCGATGGTGGTGTTCGCCGCGATCAGCGCCTGGCGCGCCCGCCCGAGTGACGACTACCCGACGCTCGGACAGACGGTCGACAGCGTCGTCCGCTCGCTCGTGGTCCCGGAGGGCATCGCCGCCGTCGCCCTCTGCCTCGTCGTGACGGCACTCGGCTGGTGGCGGATCGCGACGGTCGACCCGACTCGCACGAGGCTCGGGTGGACCTGGCTCGCTCCCGCCCTCATCGCCGTGGTGTGCCTGGTGCGGTTGCCCCTGGTCGAGTGGTCCGCGCTGCCCGGGCACTACTTCCTGTTGCTGGCCGTGGGCGTGCTGTTCGTCGGGGTGTTCGAGGAGCTGATGACCCGCGGCGTGCTGCTCGTGGGGCTCCGCCGTCGGCTGCCCGAGTTCGGCGTGTGGATGCTGTCGTGCGTGCTGTTCGGCCTGCTGCACCTGCTCAACGCCCTCGCCGGTGCCGGCCTCGGTGCGACGCTCGTCCAGGTCGTCTTCGCGGCGTCCTTCGGCTCGACCCTGTACGTCGCCCGGCGGCTGACCGGGAACCTGCTCCTGCCGGTGCTGCTGCACGCGTTCTGGGACTTCGGGTCCATCGGACTGTCGGCGACGACCGACGTGCACGACCCGTCGAAGCTCGCGCTCGTCGGTGTGGTCGGTCTGTTCTCGTTCGCGGTGCTCGCGTTCGGCATCGTCGCCGGCGGGGTGATCGCGTGGCGGGACGACCGGCCGCGCCGCCTGCGGCGCCGGTGGCGGACGGTACCGCCCATGGCGGCGTACGCGGTGCTGGGGGACGAGCCGCGCCTCCAGTCCGTCACATGGTGACCACGGGCGGACTGGAGGCACGGGGCTGCGAGTGCGCACAGGCTGCGGTCCGGTTCACCTCGGCTTGGTGAGCCGTTCCCCACTCGGCAACCACCCGTCCCTAGCGTTCGGCGCATGCACAGATCAGCACTCCGCGGGGTGACCGTCGCCGCTGTCGCGACCGCCCTCGTCGTCGGCTCGCCCCTCGTCGCCACCGCGGCGGGGTACCCGAGCGACACCGCCAAGCCCGACCTCGTCTCCCTGCTGAGCGGGTACGACCAGTACTGGAGGTCGAGCGGGACCAACGACCTGCACGGCACCGTCCTCGACGCCGGGACACTCGCGAAGAACGACGAGCTGACCTCGTGGATCAACCAGCACGCCACGAAGGCGCAGCAGCTGAAGGCGCTGCAGGACTCCGAGTACCAGAACGCCACGAACACCGCCTACGACCAGTCGATGACCGTGTCGCAGGGCCTCGGTCCGGCGCTCGAGAAGATCTACGTCGAGGGGCGCAACTCCGGGAAGTTGCCGCTCACCTCGGCGCTCGTGAACTCGTCGAACGGCACGAGCGGCGCCTACGTCAGCACGGGTGACGCGAAGGCGCACTACAGCTACCCGCGGCCGTACCTGCCGGCCACGACGACCGCCACGCTGCCCGCGACCGACGACCAGACCGGTTGCGCGCCGACGAAGGTGAACGCGTCGTCGCTCACCGCGAACCGCACCGGCAAGGCGTACGCGTCGGCCGACGGGACGCTCGACATCACCCGTGTGCCGGTCGCCACCGACACCACGCACGAGTTCTCCCCGAACGACGTCGTCCTCGACCCCGGGTACGGCACCGTCGGCATCTGCACGGGCGGCTCGTACCCGAGCGGCCACACCACCACGGCGTACCAGGCGGGCATCACCCTCGCGACGCTCGTCCCCGAGCTGGCGCCGGAGCTCCTCGCCCGCGCCTCGGAGGCCGGCAACGACCGCATCGTCCTCGGCGTGCACTACCCGCTCGACATCATGGGCGGGCGCATCGACGGTGAGGCAGCGCTCGCCGCCCGCTGGTCGGACACCCAGTACCGCACCGACGTCCTCGAGCCTGCGCGGAAGGAACTCGTCTCGTACCTGGAGGCACAGTGCGGTGACACCCTCGCGAACTGCATCGCCCACTCGAAGGCGTACTCGGACGACCCGTACGGCGGCGCCGCGATCCCCGGCGGCACCGCCCAGGTCGTCACCGACCGTGCGTCCGCGGCAGAGGTGTACCGCGAGCGGATGACCTACGGCTTCGCGGCGACCGGCACCACCGGGCTCGCCCCCTCGGTGCCGACCGGTGCCTCGAACCTGCTCCTCACGGCGTTCCCGACCCTCACCGACGCGCAGCGCACCTCGGTGCTCGCCCAGACCGAGATCGCGTCCGGCTTCCCGCTCGACCAGTCCGGGACGGCCGCGGGCTCGTGGGAGCGCCTCGACCTCGCGGCCGCGACGAGCGCCACGGTCGCGGTCTCCGCCGACGGCACCGCGAAGGTCCTCGCCACCGGCGGCACCGCACGCGTCGTGACCGGTGTGCTGACGGCGCCGAAGGGGACCTCGGTGGCTGCCGGCGGTTCGCTCGCCCTCGCCGGCACCGGCTTCACCGCGGGTGCGTCGCTGCGGGTCGTGCTGCACTCCGACCCGGTCACGGTGGGCACGCTCACCGTCGCCGCGGACGGCACGGTGTCCGGCAGCGTGACGATCCCGGCGGGCACCGCCACGGGAGCGCACACGATCGACGTGGTCGACGCCACCGGGGCCTCGGCGCTCGTCGCACCGCTCGCGATCACGGTGACCCCGGCCGCTGCCGGAACGGGCACCGGTGGCGGCACCGGGACCGCGGTCGTCGATCCGGGCACTGGTGTCCACCTGCCGGTCGTCTCCGGCTGATCCGGGCCGATCCGGGCTGGTCCGGGTTGGTCCGGGCTGATCCACCCCACCCCACCCCACCCCACCCCGACCGGTCGGCGCCCGCGCGCCGACCGGTCGCCCTTCCAGGAGTCCCCATGCGCAAGCGCACCCTCTGGGCCGGCGTGGCCGTCGCCGGCGCGGTCGTCCTCGCCGGAGCCGTCGTGGTCCCGCTGGTCGTCGGTCCACCATCGGCCGTCTCGGCGGCACCCGGCTCGACCGCGCCGCACGCGACAGCCTCCGCGTCGCCGGCGCCCGCCGTGCCGCACGTCGACGCCGCGGCGCTCGCCGCGCTGCCGGAGGCGCAGTACTCGGCCGTCATCGGCGGGCTGATGCCCTTCGACCGGACCGTCACCTCGGCCACCGTGTTCCAGCTCCGGGCGGACGCGCCCCTGTTCGGCGCCGACCGGGCCACACCCATCGCCCGGTTTGCCGCCTCGGACTTCCTCCGGCAGCCCACGACGGTCGTCGGTCTCGAGCGCGAGGGGGACTGGGAGCGCGTCCTCACCCCGGCGCGGCAGCAGTTGCCCTCTGCCGCCGGGGGATCAGCCGCGGCGCAGACCTCGGCGTGGGTGCCGGTGGCGTCGCTCCGGAAGGTGTCGACGCCGACCTCCCGTGTCGTCATCTCGACGAAGGACCAGACCGTGTCGATCGTCTCCGCGGACGGTGCGGCCGTGCAGCGGTTCCACGCCGGGGTCGGCACGGCGGACACCCCGACGCCGACCGGGGTCACCGGCTACCTGGAGCAGCGGTACGTGGACCCGGCGCAGGGCACCGGCGACCACCCGATCCAGCTGACCTCCCTGCACTCGAGCGCCGCCGACGAACCGTACGGCGGACACGACGGCGGGCTCATCGGCCTGCACTGGAACGCGACGACCTCGGGCGCGGTGTCGCACGGGTGCGTGCGGCTCGACGCCGAGGCGGTGGCGGCGGTGGACGCCCTGCCGCTCGGGACCCTCGTGACGGTCGAGTAGCGGGCCCCGGCCGATGCCGCCGGCGGGCACGTGGCCGCGACCCGGTCCCACCGGCGGGCTCCGAGCCCCGCTGCGGACATCGCACCCCGGTGTACGCGGGCGCGATGTCCGGAACGGGGCGCGACGCCGCAGCGGCCCCGACGGTGCAGGCGACGCCGCAGCGGCCCCGACCGCGCGGACGGACCGGCACCGTCAGCCGGTCGTCCCACCGATGAGCGCCGGGGGCTCGGTCGAGTCCGAGGGGTTGATCTTCGTCACGGCCTGCGCCCGGATCTGGTCGACCCCGGCCGTCTCGAAGGTCAGCAGGCCGACCCAGTCCTGTCCGGCGTCGACCCACCGACCGTCCTGCTGCTCGTCGACGATGACGTGGTCGTCCGGGGTGCCGGCGAAGGCCGTCGCGTCGACGGTGACCCAACGCCGCTCGGTGCACGCGATCCGCCAGACGACCGTCCCCGCGGCGTGGTCGGCGGCGAGTGCTTCCGCCGTGCAGCCAGGAGCCCCGGGATCACGGTGCGAGTTCGAGTCGGCCGCCGCCGCGGTGCCCGCGGACGCAGGAGTGCTCGTGAGGCCGACGAGCGCGGCTGCCGCCAGGATGCCGATGGTGGCCCGGATGGTCATCGTTGTCTCCGATCTGTTGGTGGGTGGGATGGTCACTGGTGCCCGAGCGCGGCGTCGACGAACGCTGTCGTGTCCTCGAGCGCGGCCGCGATCGTGTCGGCGTGCGAGACACCGGGCAGCGACCGGAAGCGGACGGGTTCGCCCGCCTCGACGAGGTCTGCTGCCCATGCAGCGGTCACCGCGTAGGGGACGTCGACGTCGGCCGTTCCGTGCGCGAGCAGCACGGGTCGGTCGAAGCCGGATTCCGGCATGGCGAGGTACGACCTGACGGCAGTCACGAGCGAGGGGTCCGAGGCGAGCGGCTGCTCGAAGAACGAACCGAGGGGGACGTCCTCGAGCGACGCGCTGAGTTCGGCGAGGCACTGTTCGCGGCCGAGTCGGAGCGCCTCGCGGCCGGTCTCACTGAGGACGGCGTCGAGCTGTGGCGCGACGAGGCGGATGCCGTTCAGCATGTACGTGACGTAGGCCGTGACGTGCGGGTCGACCGGCTCGGCGGGGTTGCCCGGGCCGAGCGGCAGGATGCTCTCGGCGATCCGCGCGGGTGTGCCGGTGCCGACCGTGCCGCGGAACGCCAGGTCAGGGCCCCCGAACGACGTGGCCCACCGACCGGCCGCGACCGCCGCTCCCGCTCCCTGGGAGTGACCGACCGAGACCCACGCGGAGGCCAGGTCGTCGTCCGCTGACGGCGTCCGATCGGTGGTGTTGTGTGCGGCCGTCACCATGTCGACGACGTTGTGGGCCACCGACGCTGCGTCGAGGTACGCGTGCTCTCCGGCGGTACCCAGGCCGGCGTAGTCGCTCGCGGCGATCGCGTAGCCTCGACCGAGCCAGTGCTCGAGGTACGCCACGTCGCGGTCCCGGTCGTAGGGGCCGCTGACCGACGGAGCGCAGGCGTCCGCGATGCCCTGCGTACCGTGTGCCCAGGAGACCACCGGCCATCCGCCCGGGGGCGGCGAGCCCTCCGGTGTGTACACGAGGCCGCTGCTGAGTGCCGCGCGACCGTGGACGTCGGAGGTCAGGTACTCGATGCGCGTCGACGTCGCGGCGTTCGCCGGCACCCAGTCCGCTGCGAGCGGTACGGCGGACACGACGGTTCCGCGCGGGATGCCGTCGTCGGCGGTCGGGGCGGTGGCACCCAGGCCGTGCGCGCTTGCCGGGGCGGCGGTCGCGAGCACGAGGGCGGTGGGGAGCGCGAAGGAGATGAAGGTCTTCGTTGACATGGTTGCAGTGAACCGGTAAAAAACTCAACATGTCAAGCATCACATTGGAGTGGTGCGGAGGAGGGAACGATGCGACAGACGACGAACAGGACCTTCGGGATGACCATGGCGAGCCTCGCAACGGCACTGGTGATCACCGCAACGGTCGGGATCGCGCCGGCGAGCGCCGCAACGGGGGAGGGCGGCCAGTGGGCGGTCCTCGGCGATTCCTACACGGCGGGATTCTTCGCCGGGGAGCAACTCGAGCCGGAGGACGGCTGCATGCGGACGAGTGGGTCCTACCCGGTCCTGGCGCACCGAGCGGCACGGCCCGACTTGGAGCTGGTCAACGTGTCGTGCGTCGCCGCCGAGACCAGGAACGTCTGGGACCCGCAGACGCCAGCCGGCGGTGGAGAGGCCGTCGCGCCGCAGATCGAGGCGCTCTCCGACCGGACGGAGGTGGTCACGATCGGCCTCGGCGGCAACTCGATGGGATTCGGCGAACTGCTCGAACGGTGCCTCGTCCTCGGGATCGGAGCCGTCGAGAAGCCCGGTGCGCCGTGCACCAGCGCCTACGGGGCGGACGTCGGCTCCGGGTCCATCGGGTCTGACCTGGAGGCCCGGCTCGCCGCGGTGGGCGAGGAGTACGGACGCATGCTCGCCGACGTCCGGCGGGCTGCTCCGAACGCTCAGGTCGTCGTCGTCGGGTACCCGCAGCTCGCCCCGGCGGACCCGCAGACCTGCACGTGGAAGTCCCCGACGCAGTTCTCGTTCACCACCCGCGCAGACCTGCCGTTCTTCCGGCTCGTCGAGGAACGGCTCAACACCTTGCAGTCAGCGCTCGCCGTGGTGCACGGCGCCGAGTACGTCGACCTCGCGTCCGCCAACGAGGGTGAGGATGTCTGTGCCGACCCGGCGACACGGTGGATCGAGGGCCTCCAGGGGGCTGACGGATCGAACACGCTGGTGCACCCGAACGAGCGTGGTCACGCAGCGACAGCCGAGCTCGTGGCGGCCGCGGTGCGCGACTGAGCCGTGCACCCGCGGGTGCGGTGCCCCCGCTCCCGCGGGTGCCACGTGCGCCGGAAGGCGATCGTGCCGCCGCGCCTCAGGGCTTGCGGCCGACGGCGAAGACCCGGCGGAACGGGTACACCGTGCCGTGGGTGCTCGCCGGGTACGCCTCGCGCAGGGCGGCGGCGTAGCGAGCCTCGTACGCCGCCGTCAGTTCACCGGACGGGTCAGCGGCATCGAGCGCCTGCAGTGCCGGACGGAGTCCGGTCCCGCGCACCCACGCCAACACCGGGTCCTCGCCGGGCAGGAGCTGCGCGTAGGTCGTCTCCCACACGCGCGCCTCGAAGCCGGCGTCGAGCATGATGCCGAGGTAGCCCGCCGGGTCGAGCACCGGGTCCGCGCGGAGCACCCCGTCGAGCGCGGAGGCCCACGGGCCGTCGGCGGCGACGGACCGCATGAGCGCGTGCGACGGCGACCCGAAGTTGCCCGGCACCTGCATCGCGAACCACGAACCGGACGGCATCGCGTCGAGCCACCGGGGCAGCAGGGACACGTGCGACGGCACCCACTGCAGCGCCGCGTTCGTCACGACGACGTCGTCCGTGAGGCCAGGCGTCCAGTCCTCGATCGAGCCCAGCTCGAACGACAAGCCCGGGCCGCCCGGTGCCGACGCGAGCATCTCCGCCGAGCTGTCGATGCCGACCACCGACGCGGAGGGCCACCGCGCTGCCAACGTGGCGGTGAGGGTCCCGGGACCGCAGCCGAGGTCGACGACGCGACGTGGCGCCTCCAGGCCGACCTGGGCGACCAGGTCGTGGAACGGACGCGACCGCTCGTCGCTGAAGGCCGCGTAGCGGGCCGGGTCCCACCGCACGGCTACATCTCGACTTCGATGGGCTCCGTGCGGACGAGTTCGTGCACGCCGGAGATGACCTCGCTCGGGCGGAACGGGTAGCGGTCGATCTCGGCCTGGTCGCTGATGCCGGTCATCACGAGGACGGTGTGGAGCCCCGCCTCGATGCCGGCCTGCACGTCGGTGTCCATCCGGTCGCCGATCATGCCGGTGTTCTCGGAGTGCGCGCCGATCCGGTTCATCGCGGAGCGGAACATCATCGGGTTCGGCTTACCGACCACGTACGGCTGCTTGCCGGTGGCCTTCTCGATCATCGCGGCGATCGCACCGGTCGCCGGGAGGACGCCCTCGGCGCTCGGCCCGGTCGCGTCCGGGTTGGTGACGATGAAGCGAGCACCGTCGCGGATGAGGCGCACGGCCTTGGTGATCGCCTCGAACGAGTAGTTCCGGGTCTCGCCGACGACGACGTAGTCGGGTGCGGTCTCGGTCATGATGAAGCCGGCCTCGTGCAGCGCCGTGGTCATGCCCGCTTCGCCGATCACGAACGCGGAGCCGCCCGGCATCTGGGACTTGCAGAAGTCCGCCGTGGCGAGTGCGCTCGTCCAGATGCGGTCCTCGGGCACGTCGATGCCGGACCACCGGAGGCGGGCGCTGAGGTCGCGCGGGGTGAAGATCGAGTTGTTCGTCAGGACGAGGAACTCCGTGCCCTCGTCGAGCCACTGCTGGATCAGCTCGGGCGCCCCGGGGAGCGCCTGGTTCTCGTGCACGAGCACGCCGTCCATGTCGGTCAGCCAGCACTCGACCTCGTCGCGGGTTGCCATGGTCCTCACCCTACTGGGCGGCGGTGACCGCCCGGCTCGGCGCCGGCTCCGAGAAGGCCGGGAGGCACGGATCGGCTCTTGCACGCCGGTCACGGACCCGACATGGTCGAGACACCGAACGCCGGTCGGCTTTGCCCTAGGCTTTTCGGGACACGTACTGAAACAAGGAGATCCACCGTGCTCGTCGAACCCGGAACCCCGACCGTCACACCCCGGCCCGCTGCGGCGCCGGAGCAGGCCGAGGTGACACCGCGACGACGCCGTGGCCGGCCAAACGTGCTCAGCCGCGAGCAGGTGATCGACGCCGCCACCGCCATCGCGAACGAGGACGGCCTCGACCGGCTGTCGTTCCGTGCGCTCGGTGTCCGGCTCGGCGTCGCGCCGATGACCGTGCACCGGACCATCGGCGGCCTCGACGACCTGCACGCCGAACTCGTGCGGCGCACCGTCGACGAGTTCACCGCGACGTTCGTGTGGCCGGACGAGTGGCACGCCGTGGTGCGGGTCTTCGCGACGACCTTCCGCGACCTCATGCTGACGCACCCCCTCGTGCTCGAGTCGCACAGCCGCCGGGGTGCCCTGGTGTCGACCGAGTCCGACGCCGTCGTGGCGAAGGTCGTCGGTGCGCTCCGGTCCGCCGGCCTGTCCGACGCCGAGGCGATGTACGCGTTCTTCGTCGTGTACGACTTCGTGGTCGGGCACACAGGTGTGCAGGTGGGCCGGGGCTCGGCCGAGGCAGGGCGTCCGGAGCGGCACGCGCTCGTGGGGGAGCTCCTCGGCGAGCACTCGTACGACGCCCGGTTCGCGCTCGGGCTCGACGTCCTCATCGCCGGGATCGAGTCCCGCGTCCGCTGACGGGTCGTGCCGACCCTCGCACGGTGCGAGGTCTCGCCGATGCTGCACGGTTCGGTGCGAGGTCTCCCGCAGTGTGCGAGGGTCGGAGCCCCGCACACTGCGCGGAACCTCGCACGCTGCGGCCCCGGGGCCCGCACGGCGCGACGGCGCGACGGTGCGACGGAGCGCGTGGCGGGCGCGCCGTACGCTGGGGACGTGACCCAGCGCCTCCCGTCCGATCCCGGTGACGCGCCGGAGCCGCAGCCCACGCACGAGGCGACCACCCACGGGGTGGGGCCGCACCCCGAGCCGTGGCCGGACGACCCGAGGCTCGACCCGGAGCTGCTGGCGAACGGGGACACCCGCAACGTCGTCGACCGGTTCCGGTACTGGTCGATGGACGCGATCGTCGCCGAGCTCGACACGCACCGGCACGCGTTCGACGTGGCGATCGAGAACTGGCAGCACGACCTCAACATCGGGTCGATCGTCCGGAGTGCCAACGCGTTCCTCGCGGGGACGGTGCACATCATCGGGCGCCGACGGTGGAACAAGCGCGGTGCGATGGTCACCGACCGGTACCAGCACGTGCGGTACCACCCCGACGTGTCGTCGTTCCTCGAGGCGATGCGTGCGGAGGGTCGCCCGGTGATCGCGATCGACAACACCCCCGGGGCGTCACGCATCGAGACGGCGCCGATCCCGGAGCGGTGCGTGTTCCTGTTCGGGCAGGAGGGGCCCGGGCTCACGGACGAGGCCGTCGCCGGAGCGGACGGGCACCTCGAGATCACGCAGTTCGGGTCGACGCGGAGCATCAACGCCTCGGCTGCCGCGGCGATCGTGATGCACAGCTGGGTCGTCCAGCACGCCGAGCTGCCCTGACCCGTCGGCGGCGCGCCCGGGCTGTCCCCCGAACGGGGTGAACCGCAGGGTGAAAAACACTCGTTTGGACAACGCCTGTCCACAACACGACAGATGATCGACAGGACGACCTGTGAGGCGGTCGTCACATCCCTGATCCCACCCGGCAGCGTGGACCCGACCACTCCCAAGGGTCTGTTCGTCGTGCCCGGAAGGTCACTGCTTGCTGCTCGCACCCCGTCCCCGCCACCGCGCGGAGACCATCGCTCGTCCCCGTTGGTTCCGTGGGATCGCGATGGCGCTCGCCGTGCTCATCCCCACCGCCGGCGTCGCGCTCGGCACCGAGGGGGCCGCCCAGGCCGCCGTCGTGCAGTGGGGCACCGGCTCGGACCAGTCGCCGAACTACCAGGCGACCGTCAACGGCGACTTCACGATGACGGGCAACGGCGTGCTCGCCTGCACCGGCTCGGCGCTCACTGCGACGAACACCAGCGGCAGCTGCACGGACCTGCACGCGAACAACCCCGGCACGGGCGTCACCACGTCGTACAACGACTACTTCAAGATGGTGAACTCGAACACCGTCTCCGGCTTCACCACGAACTCGTCGACCGGGGCGCTGACGATCCCGGCCGGCGCCACGGTCGCGAAGGCCTACCTCGACTGGAGCGCCAACACGGGCGTGTTCACCGGCGCGGGCAACGTGACCTGCTCGGGCAACTCGGCGAACGGCTCGCAGTGGTACGCCACCCGGCCGGACGCCGCCGCCGGCTACCGGACCCAGGGCGTCCAGTTCAAGGTCGGCTCCGGCGCGATCCAGACCGTCGCCCCGCAGGCCCTGCTCGAGGACCCGTCGTCGCAGGCGAGTGCCCTGTACTACTCGGCCTCCGCCGACGTCACGAGTGCGTTCGCGAACGCCACCACCGGGTCGGCGATGAACATCAGCGCCGGCAACATCTGGGCCGCGGTCGGCGCCGGCTGCTACGCGGGCTGGTCGCTCACGGTCGTCTACGACTACGGCAAGTACATCCCGGGCAACGCCGCGAGCGCACCGCACCGGGTCATCTACTACCAGGGCCACGTGCGCGAGGCCGCGTCGGACAGCCCGCTCACCGTCAACTTCACCGGGTTCTCGGCACTGCAGGCCGGTGTGAAGTTCGGCTACACGCTGTACGAGGGCGACCGGGGCATCACTGGCGACTACATGCGGTACACCCCGCAGGGCGGCAGTCCCACCGAGGTGCTCAACACGAAGAACGCGTCGGGCAACATCGGCGTCGGGCAGGCGGACGGCTCGGTGCGGTACACGCAGACGAGCGACACGTCGACGTTCACGAACCAGAGCGTGGACGTGCACACCCAGACCCTGAGCGGTGTCGACAAGGGCGACACCTCGATGACGCTCACGGTCGGCACGAGCGGTGACTCCTACCTGCTGCAGAACGCCGTGCTGTCCGTGCCGACGGCGGCGCTCAGCGTGGTGAAGACCCTGGACGGCTCCGCGAACGACCAGTACCGGACAGCGACCGAGAACACGGCGTTCACGATCACCGTGACGAACAACGGTTCGGTGTCGCTGTCGAACATCCAGCTGACGTTCCCGGACACCGAGACCTGCACGCCGTCGACGACGATCGCCGGGCCACTGGCCTCCGGAGCGACCGCCACCGTCCGGTGCACGGGTCCGCCGCCCACCGCGGCGTCCACCACGAGCTCGGTGACCGCGACCGGTCAGGTCACCAGCGACCCGACGATCACCGTCACCGACACCAACGCGACGAACACGTACCTGTCGTCGCTCGCACTGACGAAGACCTCCGCCCTCGCCTCCGGTGCGACCGGCAAGGCGGGCGACACCGTGAACTACACGTTCACCGCCACGAACAACGGCACCTCCCCGCTGACCGGCGTCGCGATCACCGACCCGCTGTCCGGGCTCTCCGCACTCACCTACGGCACCTGGCCGTCCGGCACGAGCGGCACGCTCCAGCCCGGCCAGGCCGTCACGGCCACCGCGACCTACACGCTGACGCAGACCGACGTCGACGCCGGGTCCGTCGCGAACACCGCCACCGTCACCGGCACCGACCCGGACGGCGGCCCGAAGCCCAGCGCGACCGCGTCCCGCACCCAGCCGCTGACGGCCGCGAACGCCCTCACCCTGACGAAGGCCGGCGCCCTGGCCTCCGGCAGCACCGGCCGGGTCGGCGACACCGTGAACTGGACCTTCCGCCTGACGAACTCCGGCGCGCAGACCATCACCGGGGCCGCGATCACCGACCAGCTCGCCGGCGTCTCGGCCATCACCTACGGCACCTGGCCGTCGGGCACCACCGGTCGGCTCACCCCCGGCCAGACCGTCACCGCGACCGCCACCTCGACGCTCACCCAGGCGCAGGTCGACGCCGGCACGCTGACGAACACCGCCACCGCCGCCGGACGGAGCGCCACCGGCAGCACCGTCACGGCGCCCACCGCCACGGCGACCGTCGCGGTCCCCGCCGCCAACGCGCTCGTCCTGACGAAGAGCGGCGTCGTCGCCGCCGGGTCCACGGGCAAGGCCGGCGACACCGTGAACTGGTCGTTCACCCTGCGCAACACCGGCAACCAGACCGTGACCACCGCGTCGATCACCGACCGGCTCACCGGCGTCTCCGCGCTCACCTACGGCACCTGGCCGTCCGGCACGAGCGGCACGCTCGCGCCGGGGCAGAGCGTGACCGCCACCGCGACGTACGCGCTCACCCAGACCGACGTCGACGCGGGCAGCGTCGTGAACACCGCCGGAGCCGCAGCACGGGGCGCCACCGGCGGCACCGTCACCGCGCCGGACGCGACGGCGACCGTGGCAGTGACCGATGCCTCCAGTCTGACCATCGTCAAGGACGGGACCCTGGCATCGGGCGCGACCGGACGGGCCGGGGACACGGTCAACTGGACCTTCACCGTGACGAACGCGGGCAACCGCACCCTCACCGGCGTGACCATCGCCGACCCGCTCGCCGGGATCTCAGCGATCACGTACGGCAGCTGGGCCTCCGGCACGACCGGCAAGCTCGCGCCGGGCCAGTCCGTCACCGCGACCGCCACCTCGACGCTCACGCAGGCGCAGGTGAACGCCGGGTCGATCACGAACACGGCGACCGCGAACGGCACGAACCCGTCCGGTACCGCCGTGACGAGCGGGCAGACCTCGAAGACCGTCAACATCGCGGCCGCGCAGAAGATCGCGCTGACGAAGACCGGCGCGCTCGCGACCGGTGCCACCGGCAAGGTCGGGGACACCGTGAACTGGCAGTTCAGCGCCACGAACACCGGCAACACCACGCTGTACGGCGTCGCGATCGCCGACGGGCTGAGCGGGATCTCCGCGCTGACGTACGGCTGGCCGGGCACTGCCGGGCAGCTCGATCCGAACCAGACCGTCACCGCGACGGCCACGTACACCCTCACCCAGGCCGACGTCGACGCCGGCAGCGTGGTGAACACGGCGACCGGTGCGGGCAACACCCGTGCCGACGGCTCCGGCCAGCCCGCGTCGTCGACGGCCTCCGCCACGGTCGCGGTGTCCCGCGCACCCGGCGTCGCGATCGCCAAGACCGGCGCGCTGGCGTCCGGCGCGACCGGTGCCGTGGGGGACACCGTGAACTACACGTTCACGGTCCGGAACTCCGGCAACACCACCCTGACCGGCGTGACCGTCGCCGACCCGCTCACCGGGCTGTCGACGATCACGTACGCGTGGCCGGGCACCGCCGGGCGGCTCGCTCCCGGCCAGAGCGCCTCGGGGACGGCGACCTACAAGCTGACCCAGAAGGACGTCGACGCCGGGTTCGTCCAGAACACCGCGACGGCGACCGGCACCGCGCCGAACGGCAGCACCGCGACGAACGCCGCCACCGCGCGGACGACCGTGCCCGCGACGCCGGGGATCGCCGTGTCGAAGACCGGCGCACTCGCGTCGGGAGCGACCGGTCGTGCCGGTGACACCGTGAACTACACGTTCACGGCGCGCAACACCGGCAACCAGACCCTCACCGCCGTGAGCATCGGCGACGCGCTCGCCGGCGTCTCCACGCCGGCGTACGGCACGTGGCCGTCCGGCACCGCGGGCACCCTCGCCCCGGGCCAGACCGTCACGGCCACCGCGACCTACACGCTGACCCAGGCCGACGTCGACGCCGGCAGCGTGGTGAACACGGCGCGCGCGACCGCGACCACGCCCGCGCAGGGGTCCGTCTCGGCGACCAGTCCGAACACCCTGCCCGTGCCGTCGTCCGGAGCCCTGACGTTCACGAAGACGGGTGCGGTGGCCGGGTCGGGTTCGCCGGCGGCCGGCGGCACCGTGAACTGGACGTTCAGCGCCCGGAACACCGGCAACGTCACGCTCACGGGCGTCGCGATCACCGACCAGCTCGCGGGCCTGTCGGCGATCACGTACTCGTGGCCGGGGACGACGGGCCGCCTGGCACCGGGGCAGACCGTCACGGCCACCGCGACCTCGACGCTGACCCAGGCGCAGGTGGACGCCGGGACCGTCCGGAACACCGCGACCATCGCGGGCACCACGCCGGGCAACACCCTGGTGTCGCAGGCGACCGCGGCGTCGGTGTCCGTCGACCGGACCGTCGCGATCAGCGTCGCGAAGTCCGGTGCACTCGACGCCGGGTCGACGGGCACCGCGGGGGACCGCACCACCTGGACCCTGCGCATCACGAACACCGGGACGACCACCCTGACCGCGGTCGGGGCCACGGACTCGCTCGCCGGACTGTCCGGCCTGACGTACTCGTGGCCGGGGACCGCCGGCACGCTCGCGCCGGGGCAGACCGCCACCGCGACGGCGACCGGCACCGTGTCCCAGACCGACCTCGACGCCGGATCGGTGACGAACACCGCGACGGCGACCGGTTCCGGGCCGTCTGGTACCTCGACCGCCACGGCGCAGGGCTCCGGCACGATCCCGCTCACCGGGTCGCCGGCGCTCGGGTTCACCAAGTCGGTCGCGACGGGCACCGGGTACACCGGCCGCGCGGGCGACACGCTGGGCTACACGTTCCGCGCCACGAACTCCGGCAACCAGACCCTGACCGGCGTCACGATCACCGACCCGCACGCGGGGCTCGGGACGCTGACGTACACGTGGCCCGGTGCCGCCGGACGACTCGCACCGGGGCAGTCCGTCACGGCGACCGCGTCGTACACGGTGACCCAGGCCGACGTCGACGCCGGCACCGTGGCGAACCGTGCGACCGTGTCCGGCACCACGCCGCAGGGGACCGCTGTGTCCACCCCCGCGACCGCCACGCAGACGATCGCGCCGGCGCCGGGCATCGCGGTGTCGAAGAGCGCCGTCGTCGGTGGGACCGGCGCCGCGGGTGACACCGTCACGTACCGCTTCGACGTCGCGAACACCGGCACCACCACGCTCACGGGCGTCGGCGTGAGCGACCAGCTCGCCGGCCTGTCCGGGATCACGTTCGGCACGTGGCCGTCCGGCACCACCGGCACCCTCGCGCCGGGCCAGACCGTCCGCGGGACGGCGACCTACGCCGTCACCCAGTCGGACATCGACGCGGGCAGCATCGTGAACACCGCGACGTCGACGGCCTCCACCCCGAGCGGCGGCACCGTCCGGGCGACCGGCGCGGCCACGGTCACCCCGGCCTCCGGCGCACCGGCGATCTCGCTCGCGAAGACCGAGCGTCTCGCCACGAGCGCCACCGGCGTCGCGGGCGACACCGTCCGGCTCGGGTACACGATCACGAACAGCGGCAACCAGACCCTGACGAACGTGACGCTCACCGACGAGCAGTCCGGGCACTCCGCGTTCACCTACGGCACGTGGCCGTCCGGTACCGCGGGGAACCTCGGCGTCGGGCAGTCCGTCACCGTCACCGCGACCTACACGCTCACCCAGGCCGACGTCGACCGCGGCACCGTGTCGAGCGACGCCGCCACCACCGGCGTCTCGCCTGGTGGCACCACCGTCCGTGCGACCGACACCGGCTCGGTGAGCACGAAGCGCACCCCGGCGGTGTCCCTCACCGAGACCGGGTCCGTGACGAGCGGCTCCGGTGGCGTCGGCTCCGTCGTCACCTGGACGTACCAGGCGAAGAACACCGGCACCGTCACGCTGACGATCCCCGAGGTCGTGCACGCCCTCGGCGGCACGGTGACGTACGCGTGGCCGAACGCGCCGAACACCCTCGCACCAGGCCAGACCGTCACCGCGACCACCACCTCCACCGTCGCCCAGGCCGACGTCGACGCCGGCGCCCTGGTCGACACCTCCTCGGTCACCGGCACCGCACCGACCGGTACCGACCCGGCCACCGTGTCCGCCACCGCGGCCGCGACCGTCCCCACCTCGAGCGCGGCACCGGGGCTCGCCGTCACGAAGGCCGAGACCTTCGACGCCGACGGCTCGAAGGCCCGTGCAGCGACCGCGGGCGACCAGGTCGACATGCGCTACGTCGTCACGAACACCGGCAACGTGACCCTCACCGTCGTCGGCGTGCAGGACGCCCAGCGCGGCATCTCGAGCGTCGTCTTCGCCGACGGTGACACCACCATCACCCTCGCGCCCGGCCGTTCCGCGACCGCCACCGCGACGTACACGCTCAGCCAGTCCGACGTCGACGCCGGCGGCATCCGCTCCGCGGCGACCGCGTTCGGCACCACCCCGGCCGGCACCCGCGTCACCGCGACCGCCACCGACGGCGTCACGATCACGCCGACCCCGGCCGTGACACTGACGAAGACGGCCCGCTACGGCCAGTCCGCCGACGGCGCCGTGCAGAGCGGCCGGGTCGGCGACACCGTCGTGTTCTCGTTCCTCGCGACCAACACCGGCTCCGTCACCCTGAGCGGCCTCGCCCTGCGCGACCAGCTCATCGGGCTCGGCACCTCGACCCCGGTCGCCGACGCAGCGGCCGCCGGACAGCTCCGCGACCTCGAGTGGTCCGGCGGCACGGCCGGCTCCCTCGCCCCCGGTGAACGACTCCGCGCCACCGCGCGGTACACCGTGACGCAGGCCGACGTCGACGCCGGCGCGATCACGAACACGGCGACCGTCACCGGTACCACGCCCGCCGGTGCCACCACGAGCCGCGACGCGAGCGTGACGATCGCCACCGACGCCGACAACACCGCGGCGATCGGCATCGTCAAGGACGCGTCCGTCCGCGACACCGGCAGCGCTCCCCGGCCCGGGGACCCGGTCGACCTCCGGTACACGGTCACGAACACGGGTGACTTCACCCTGACCGGCGTGGCCGTCACCGATGCCGGCGCAGGCGCCGTCACGTACGGCACCTGGCCGTCCGGGACCACCGGCACGCTCACCCCGGGCCAGACCGTCACCGCCACCGCCGTGCACGCCCTGACCCAGGCGGACATCGACGCCGGGTACGTCACCAGCCCGGCGACGACCCGCGGCACCCCGTCCAACGGCGGTGCGGCCGTCACGGCGACGAGCTACCGAACGGTCCCCGTCACGCAGGTGAACACCTTCGACTTCACGAAGTCCGGCGTGCCCACGGGCAGCAGCGCGGGCGTCGGCGACGACCTCCGGTTCACCCTCACCGCGCGGAACACCGGCAACACCACGCTCGACCTGCTGCAGATGACCGACCAGCTGCAGGGCGTCGGCGTGCTGTCCTACACCTGGCCGGACCCGTCCCGCCCCGGCGTCGTCGCACCCGGCGAGGTCGCCACCGCCACGGCTGCGTACACGATCAGCCAGGCGGACGTGGACTCCGGCAGCGTCGTGAACACCGCGAACGCCGTCGCGAGCCCGCCGGCCGGAGCCGCGATCACCAAGACCGCCACGAGCACCACCGCGGTCGACGCGAGCGCTCCGACGATCAGCCTCGACAAGACCGAGGCCGTCGCCGACGGGTCCGCGGGCGTCGCCGGCGACACCGTGCGCTTCGGGTACACGATCACGAACACCGGGACGACGACACTGACGGGCGTCGGACTGACCGACGAGCAGCAGGGGCTGTCCGGCATCACGTTCGGCGCGTGGCCCTCGGGCACCACCGGCACGCTCGCCCCTGGTCAGTCGGTCACCGCGACCGCGAGCTACCGGCTCACCCAGGCGGACGTCGACCGTGCCGCGGCGGACACCGACGACCACGTCGCGCTGTCCAGCGGCGCCACCACCACCGCGACCGACCGGCGGAGCGGTGCGGCGGTCTCGGCGACCGACGACGGCAGCGTCGTGCTCGACCCGGCCTCGGCCGTGTCGACGCGCAAGACGGCCGCGGTCGTCGGCGCCGGTGACATCGGTGCGGTGCGGGTCGGCGACGTCGTCCGGTACACCGTCACCGCGACGAACACCGGGCAGACCACCCTCACCAGCGTGACGGTCGACGACCCGCTCGCCGGGCTCGGCACCCCCACCACGACGTGGCCGAACGCCACCGCGGGCACCCTGTCGCCCGGCCAGGCGGTCGTCGTCACGGCGGACCGCACGGTCACGCAGGACGACGTGGACGCCGGGTCGATCGCGAACACCGCGACCACGACGGGCACCACCCCCGCCGGCACGACCGTGTCCGGTTCGGGGACGCGCACCGTCGTCACGACGACCGGTGCACCGGGCATCGGGATCCAGAAGACCGAGACGAACCGGGGCGACGGTGCCGCGGGCGACACCGTCGACCTGACGTTCACGGTCACGAACACCGGCGACGTCACGCTCACCGGCGTCGGGGTCACCGACTCGCAGCAGGGTGTCTCCGCGATCCGCTTCGACGCCTGGCCTGGTGGCACCGCCGGACGCCTCGCTCCGGGGCAGTCCGTCGTCGCCCACGCCACGTACACGCTCACACAGCAGGACGTCGACCGCGGCAGCATCGCGAGCACGGCGACGACCACGGGCACCCCGCCCCGCGGCGCCGACGTGGCCGCGTCCGACGACGGCGGCGTGACCGTCGCACCGCGCGGTGCCCTGTCGATCGACAAGACGGGCAGCCTCGGCGGCTCGACCGGGGCCGTCGGCGACACCGTCCGCTACACGTTCCGCATCGCGAACACCGGCAACGTCACCGTGACCGGGGTCGCCGTCTCCGACGTCCTCGCCGGGGTGTCGGCCGTCGAGGTCGCCGACTGGCCCGCCGCGGCCGGACGCCTGGCCCCCGGGCAGGTCGTCACCGGCACTGCGACGTACCGCGTCACCCAGGCCGACGTCGACGCCGGCAGCGTCCTGAACGACGCCACCGTCACCGGCAGCACGCCCACGGGCGACTCCGTCACGGCGTCCGACGCCGCGACCGTCGCGCTCGCCACGGCCGTCCCCGGCATCCGGCTCGACAAGACCGAGCAGCTCGGCGCCGGCGCGACCGGCGTCGCGGGCGACACCGTGCGGTTCGGGTACACGATCACGAACACCGGCACGGCGACGCTGTCCGCCGTCGAGCTCGCGGACGCACAGGAGGGACTGTCGGACATCGCGTTCGGCACCTGGCCGACCGCCGTCGGTACCCTCGCGCCCGGTCAGTCCGTCACGGCGACCGCGTCGTACACGCTGACCCAGGCGGACGTGGACCGCGGCAGCGTCGCGAGCACCGCGACCACGACGGGCACCGGTCCGACCGGCACCCGCGTCGGCGACACCGCGCAGGGCTCGGTCGCGCTGACCGCAGCGGCCGGCGTCGGCGTCACCAAGCGCGCCGCGTACGTCGACGGCGGCACGGGTCGCGTCGGCGACACCGTCCGCTACACCTTCACCGTCACGAACACCGGCCAGGTCACGCTCGGCTCGGCGCGCGTCACGGACCGCCTCACCGGACTCGGCACCATCACGGTGGCGGCCGGCCCGAACGGCGACGGCTCGCTCGCACCGGGACAGTCCCTCACCGCGACGGCCGGGTACACGGTCACGCAGGCCGACGTCGACGCCGGCGCGATCGTCAACCAGGCGACCGCCACGGCGACACCGGCCCGCGGTGCGGACGTCACGGCGTCCGACAGCGCCACGATCAGGACGGACGACGGTGCGCCGGCCATCGCCCTGACGAAGACCGAGCAGCTCGCCGCGACCGGCACGCCGGCCGTCGGTGACACGGTCCGGCTCGGCTACACGATCACGAACACCGGGAACCAGACGCTCCGGGGTGTCGTGGTCGCGGACGCCCAGACCGGGTCGAGCGCCGTCACGTACGGCACGTGGCCGGGTGCCGTGGGCACGCTCGCTCCCGGACAGTCCGTCACGGCCACCGCGACGTACGCGCTCACCCAGGCGGACCTCGACGCGGGTCGCGTCGCGAGCGCCGCCACCGCCACCGGCACGGCACCGACGGGAGGCACGGTGCGCGCCACCGACACCGCCGGCGTCGACCTCGCCCAGGCTCCGGAGCTCACCCTGCTCAAGCAGGGTCTGCTCGCGCCCGGTGCGACCGGGTCGGCGGGCGAGGGCATCCGCTACACCTTCACCGCCACGAACACCGGCAACGTGACCGTCACGCTGCTCGACCTGATCGACCGCATGCCCGGCCTCAGCGACCCGACCGTCGACGAGTGGCCGGGAGCGGTCGGCGTGCTCGCCCCGGGGCAGACCGTCACCGCCTCGGCGACGTACACGATCACGCAGTCGGACGTCGACGCCGGCGCCGTCACGAACACCGCGACCGTCGTGGGGCGTGCGCCAGACGGCTCGGACGTGACCGGGACCGACGGCACCACCGTCGAGACCGCCGCGTCCGGCCCGCGCATCGGCGTGGTGAAGACCGCGGCGCTCGCGAGCGGCTCCACCGGCGTGGCCGGCGACCGCGTCGAGTACACCTACGCGATCACGAACACCGGCAACGTCACGCTGACCGGCGTCACCGCCCGCGACGACCAGACCGACGTGTCCACCGTCGTGTACGGCACCTGGCCGGGCGCCGTCGGGCGGCTCGCACCGGGGGAGACCGTCACCGCGACGGCGTCCCACGTGCTCACCCAGGCCGAGGTCGACCGCGGCACCCTGACGAGCACCGTCACGGCCACGGGGAACGCCCCCGGCGGCACGGGGGTCAGCGACGCCGACACCCGCTCGGTGACCATCGCCCCGTCGCCCGCGATCACGCTGTCGAAGACCGCCGCGTACACCGACGGCGGCACCGGACGCGTCGGCGACACCGTGCGCTACTCGTTCCGCGCGCAGAACACCGGCACCGTCACCCTCACCGGGATCACGGCGTCCGACCGGCTCGCCGGGCTCTCCGCGATCGACGCCGACTGGCCGGGCACGGCGGGCACGCTCGCCCCGGGTGCCGTCGTCACCGCGACGGCGACGTACACGGTCACCCAGGCCGACGTCGACGCCGGCAGCATCGTCAACCAGGCCACGGTCGTCGGCAACCCGCCGACCGGGGCACCGGTGACCGCGACCGACGGCGCGACGATCCGCACGGCGGACCCGTCCGACGCGATCGCGCTCGTCAAGGACGAGCGCGTGACCTCGGGCACGGGCGTCGCGGGCGACACCGTCACGCTGACGTTCACCGTCTCGAACCCCGGGAACCGCACGCTCACCGGCGTCACGCTCGACGACGACCAGGCGCGCCTCGGCACCGTCACCTACGGCACCTGGCCCGGTACGGTCGGCACGCTCGCGCCCGGGCAGTCCGTCACCGCGACCGCCACGTACACGCTCACCCAGGCGGACGTCGACCGCGGATCGATCGCCAGCACTGCCACGACGACGGCGACCGTCCCCTCGGGCGAGGTCGTCACCGCCACGGCCGACGGCGGAGTGGACACCGTCCGCACCGGCTCGTGGACGTTCGACAAGACCGGCGTGCTGGCCGACGGCGCACAGGGCGACCTGGGCGACCGCATCGTCTGGACGTACCGGGTGACGAACACCGGCACCGTCACGCTCACCGACGTCGCGGTCGCGGACGCCCTGCCCGGGGTCTCCGCACCCGTCGTCGGGACGTGGCCGAACGGCACCGCCGGGAAGCTCCTGCCCGGGCAGTCGGTGACCGCCACGGCACGCTCGACCGTCGCGCAGTCGGACGTCGATGCCGGGAGTGTCGTGAACACCGCGACCGCCGACGCCACCGTGCCGACCGGTGTGACCGACCCCGGTCCGCAGCGGGACAGTGCGACGGTCGCGCTGCGTGCCTCGACCCAGCAGATCGCCGTCACGAAGACCGCGAGCCTGGCCGACGGCGCGACCGGGAAGGCCGGTGACACGGTCGACTTCGGGTACGTCGTGACGAACACCGGCACGTCGACCGTCCGCGGTGTGACACTCGCCGACGCGCAGACCGGCACGTCCGCGATCACGATCGCGTGGCCGGGGACCACCGGGGTGCTCGCGCCCGGGGAGTCCGCGCGCGCCTCCGCGACCTACGTGCTCACGCAGGCCGACGTCGACGAGGGAACCCAGGCCTCCCGGGTCACCGCGACCGGCACCGCACCCGGTGGCGCGACCGTCGACGCCGCCGACACCGCGACCGTCACCATCACGGCGCGACCGGCCCTGCAGCTCACCGAGCAGGGTGCGCTCGCACCCGGCGCGACCGGCGCCGTCGGCGACACCGTGCAGTGGACGTACACCGTGACGAACTCCGGCACCGTGTCCCTCGACCAGGCCGCGATCGCCCAGCAGCTGGCAGGCTCCGGCGACGTGGTGTTCGGCACCTGGCCGGGCGCCCCCGGCGTGCTCGCCCCCGGGCAGACGGTCACCGCGACGGCGACCTCGACGATCACCCAGGCGCAGTTCGACGCTGGCCGCGTCACCAACTCGGCCACCGCGTCCGGTACCGCTCCGGACGGCGCCGTCGTCACCGCCGACGCCACCGCGACGGTCGAGACCGGCCCCGCCGACGCCCGGATCGGGATCACGAAGACCGCTGCGCTGCCGGACGGCGACACCGCGCCGCGGGCCGGCGACGTCGTGACGTTCACCTACCGGGTGACGAACAGCGGCACGTCGACGCTCTCCGGCGTCACGGTCACCGACGCGCAGGACGGCGTGGGCACCGTGTCGTACGACTGGCCCGGGACCGCGGGCGTGCTCGTACCGGGCCAGGTCGTCACCGCGACCGATACGTACACGCTCACCCAGGCGGACGTCGACCGCGGGAGCCTCGGCAGCACCGCGACCACGACGGGCACCCCGCCGAACGGCCCCGACGTCACCGCCGACGCGGACGCGACGCTCGTGCTGCCCGGCGCCCCGGCGCTCACCGTCACCAAGGACGGCGTGCTCGCCGACGGTGCGGCCGGTTCCGTCGGGGACACCGTCGACTACCGCGTGACGATCCGGAACACCGGCACCACCACCCTGCGCGACGTCGCCGCGAGCGACCCGCTGCCGGGGCTCGGCGCGCTGACGTTCCCCGACGCGTTCGACGGCACGCTCGCCCCCGGGGCCGACGTCGTCGCCACCGCGGCGTACACGGTCACGCAGGACGACGTCGACGCCGGCAGCGTCGTGAACACCGCGACGGCGACCGCCAACCCGCCGACCGGTGGCCCGGTCTCCGCCGAGGGCAGCGCCACCGTGACGCTCGCCGCGGCCGACGCGGGCATCGACATCGTGAAGACCCAGCGCCTCGCCGACGGCGCCACGGGACGGGCGGGCGACCAGGTCGCCTTCACGTTCACGATCACCAACACCGGTGCGACGACGCTCCGCGGGGTCACCGTCGCCGACGGGCAGCCCGGCCTCGGCGCGATCTCGGTCGACTGGCCCGCCGGGTCCGGAGTCCTCCGGCCCGGGCAGACCGCCACGGCGACGGCGACCTACACGCTGACCCAGCGGGACGTCGACCGTGGTTCGGTCTCGAGCACGGCGACCACGACCGGCACGAGCCCGACCGGGGCGACCGTGCGGGCCTCGGACGACGGCTCGACCACGGTCACCGGGACCCCCGGTCTCACCGTCACGAAGTCCGGCGCACCCGCGTCCGGCACGACAGCGGGCCGCGGCACCGAGCTCCGCTGGACGATCGACGTCCGGAACAGCGGCACCGTCACGCTCACCGGGGTCGCGGTGAACGACGACCTCGCCGGCTTCCGGACCACCGACACGGCGTGGCCCGGCGCTTCGGGTACCCTCGCGCCGGGCGAGACGGCGCGGGTCACGGGCACGAGCACCGTCGGCCAGGCGGACGTCGACGCCGGCGGGGTCGTGAACACCGCGCGGGCGACCGGCACGGCACCGGACGGTGTCGTGGTGGACGGCGGCGGCGCGGCGACGGTGCCGACGGACACCGCGTCGACCGGTATCTCGATCGTGAAGACCGCGACCCTGGCGCCGGGAGCGACCGGCGCCGCGGGCGACACCGTCCGGTACCACTACGTCGTCACGAACGGCGGCGACACCACCCTCCGGGGCGTCACCGTGCGTGACGCCGGGGCCGGAGTCTCCCCGATGACCTACGCCTGGCCGGGCGAACCGGGCGTGCTCCTCCCCGGGGAGACCGTCGAGGTCGACGCGACCGTCGTGGTCACCCAGGCGGACGTGGACGCCGGATCGCTGTCCTCGCCGGCGACGGTCGTCGGCACTGCACCGGGCGGCACCACGGTCACCGACACCTCGGAGGCCGGGGTCTCCCTGCCGAACGCACCGCACCTGACGCTCGACAAGCGCGGGGTGCTCGCGGCCGGGGCGACCGGCACAGTCGGGGACCGCGTGGACTACACGTTCACCGTGACGAACGACGGCTCCACGCCGATCACCGACGTGACCCTCGACGACGGCCTCGCCGGACTCACCGACGTCAGCTGGACCTGGCCGGGCACCCCAGGTTCGCTCGCCCCGGGTGAGCAGGCGACCGGCACGGCGAGCTACCGCATCACCCAGGCGGACGTCGACGCCGGCGGCGTGGTCAACACCGCGACCGTGGGCGGCACCGCACCGGGCGGCACCGACGTCACGAGCGGAGCGTCCTCGGCCACCGCGCCGGTCGCGGGCCGCGGCTCGCTCACGATCGACAAGACCGTGCAGTACGCCGCCGGGACCGACGGGGCCGTGGGACAGCAGCTGCAGTACGGCTTCACGCTCGTCAACACCGGCACCGTCACCCTGCGCGGCGTGCACGTCGACGACCGGCTCGCCGGGCTCTCCGACGTCGTCTACGGGCAGTGGCCCGGCGCCGCGGGCGTCCTCGCCCCCGGGCAGCGGGTCACGGCGACCGCCACCTACGTGGTCGGTCAGGCCGACGGCGCTTCGGGTAGCGTCGAGAACAGCGCGACGGCGATCGGGACGCCGCAGCCCGGGACCCTGCCCGGAGACGGACCGATCACCTCAGTGCCCGACACCGTCCGGATCGCGGTCCACCCGGCCGCGGGGCTCCCTGCCCTCGCGTTCACCGGGTCCGACCCCGTGCCGGCAATCGCCGTGGCCGCACTCCTCGTGGCGCTCGGCATCGCAACGGCGGCCATCGGGAGCCGCCGTCGCACCAGGAAGGAACACCGATGACCCTGCGCCCCACGCGCTCCCTGTCCGTCCGGATCCTGGCGCTCGCCGGGGTCGCCGCGCTCGGCGTCGGCCTCGCCGGCTGCTCGGGTGGTGACAGCCCCGACGGGAAGGCCTCGGCGTCGTCCTCCGCGGCGGCCACCGAGCGCCCGGCGATCACCGACGTGCAGACGCCCGCCGGTGGGTCCGGGGACTTCGTCGGCGCGAAGTCGGACGTGCAGGTCACCTCGTGCAAGCGCTCCGGCTCGTCGTGGGCCGTCGCGGGGACGGTCAAGAACCCCGAGAAGACCGGTCAGGGGTACCGCATCTACGTCTCGCTGCTCAAGGGAGCGTCGGACACCCGTGCCGTCAAGGAGGTCGACGTCGCCTCCGTCGGCGCCGGCTCCTCGGCGGACTGGGACACCACGATCGACACGTCGGAGAGCGGGCTCTCCTGCGTGCTGCGCGTGGAGCGCTTCGCGGCCTGACGGCCTCGCTCGCCGGTGGTGCCCCTCCCTCGCTCGCACGCGACCGCCCAGGTGGGCGGTGTCCGGCGAGCCGCCCCGCTGCTCCACCGCGCTCGACTCGTCTCGACGATCGAGCAGGCCGCGCGCTCCGGCCGGGTGGTCGTCGTCGCCGGACCCCCGCGGTCCGGCGTGACGACGCTCGTCACCGACTGGGCGGACCGGACGGCGCTGCTGGTCGACCACACCGTGACCGCCCCGGGTCGGCTCCGGCAGGTCGCTGACGACGACCCGGCCGGGAGGCACGTCCTCCTCGTCGACGACGCCCACCTCCTCGGGGCGGCCGGCACCAGGGCCCTGCTCGCGTCCGCCGCGGAGCGACCGGTCGTCCTCGCCGGACGGGCGGGCCCCGCGCTCGACGCCGTCGCGGACGAGGGGCACGCCACCGTCCTCGGCGCCGGAGACCTCGCGTTCGACGCAGCCGAGACGGCCGCCCTGCTCGGCCGGGCGGTCGGCGTGGTGGTCGCCCCCGCGTTCGTCGCCCGCACCACCGCCGACGTCGGCGGGCTCGCGGGCGTGCTCGCCGCGGCGGCCACCGCCCTCGCGGACGAGGACCGTCCACCCGTGGACCTCGCCACCCGGTTCGACCGGGCAGCGACGACGGCGACCCGGGGCTGGGTCGGCCAGACCGTGCAGGAGCCGTGGTTGCGGAGCTTCGCGGAGCGCGCCGCCGTGGTGCCGTCCGCCCCGGCCGAGTTCCTCGCCGAGCTCGGTGGGAACACCGGGACCGACCTCGCGGCCGTGCACCGAGCCGCCGCCGACGCCGGGCTCGGACGACTCGACGGCGACGGGTTCGCCTGGTTCGACGGCATCGCCCGGGCGCTCCGCGCATCGGGTGCCGCGACGGACGCCGACGGCCACCGCGAGGTCGTCCGCCGGGCAGCCGCGTGGGCGATCACCCACGACGACACCGTCACCGCCATCGACGCCGCCGTGCAGCTCGACGACCTCGACCTGCTCTCCGACGTCCTCAGCACCGCGTGGACCCGGATCACCGGCCCCGGAGCCCCGGCGATCGCCCGGCTCCTCGACCCGATCCGGCCGAAGCGGGCCGCGCGGCACCCGGTCGTCCTCGCCGCGATCGCCCGCTCCGAGTCGGCTGCCGACCGGCACCACGCCCGGGCCTCCCGCGTGAACGCCGCCGTCATCCCCGCCGTCGCCGCGGTCCTGCCCAACGCGCCGTCCGCCGACGCCGTGTTCCTCGCCGCGATCGACGCCCAGGCGCGCCGGATCGTCGGCGACGACGTGGGCGCCGTGGCGGCGGCGACCACGGCCCGGATCCGGCTCGACGCGCTCGACGCGACGGCCGCCGACCGACTCGCACCGCGCCTCCCGTTCGTCCTGCAGCAGATCGCGGCCACCGAACTGGCGGCCGGCGACGGCGAGGGGGCACTCGCCACCCTCGCCCGGATCGAACCCGTCGAGGGCGCCGACGGCGACCTGCAGCGTGCCGCAGCCGAGGGACTGACCGCGCTCGTGCACGCACTCGGCGGCGAGGTCGACGTCGCACGGCGGCTGCTCGACGGCGGCCGGCCGCTCGACGTACCGACGGGGGCGCTCGCGACCGCGATCGTCGCCCTGGAGGCGGGCGACCCGGACGACGTGCAGCAGATCCTCCGCCGGGTCGACCCGCTGTTCGGTGCGTTCGAGCACTGGCCGATCGTCCTCGCGGTGCGCGCCCGCGCCAGCACCGTCGCCGAACGTGTCCCACCCGAGGACCAGCTCACCGCGCACGACGCCGGGGTGCATCGCTACCGGCAGCGCAGCACCGCCGGCGGGGTCGGCGCGCGGATGCTCGCGCTCGCACGGGTGCGGCTCCAGCTCGCCGCCGGACAGCTCTCGCAGGCCGAGCGGGGACTCGAGGCGCTCGGTGCCGTGCAGGTCTGGAACGCGGCCGAGCACATGGGGCTCGCGCTGGCCCGGTCCGAACCGGAGCGCGCACTGGCGATCGTCAACGCCGTCGCCGTGCACGGGGTCTACCAGGCCCGCACCACCGCGCTGCTCGTGCTGCTGCGGGCCGTGGCGCTGCGACGGACGGGCGACGTGCTCGCTGCGGTCGCGGCGTTCCGGGAGGCGATGGACCTGTTCGACCGGCACGGCCTCCGTGGAGAGCTGCTCACGCCGCCGCGGGACGACGTCCGACAGCTCGTCGACGCGTCGGGGGACGAGCGGGCGCGGGCGCTGTGGGCATCGCTGAGCGGGCTGCGGTCGGTGTTCCCGGGTCCGGACGTCGGGGTCGTGCTGTCCGAGCGGGAGTCGGTCGTGCTCGGGCTGCTCGGGGAGCCGTTGAGCGTGCCGGGGATCGCGTCGGAGCTGCACGTGTCGGTGAACACCGTGAAGACGCAGGTGCGGAGCGTGTACCGGAAGCTCGGGGTGTCGACGCGGCGCGAGGCGGTCGAGCAGGGGCGGTCGCTCGGGTTGTCCGGCGCGTAGGGCGGCGGGGCGGGGCGGCGCGGGGCGGCGCCTCGTCGCGTTGCAGCGAGGCGGGGCGCCGCCCGGACGGATCAGTCCGCGTACCCGTACGTCCCCTGGGACATGAGCAGTCGCAGCTGCGCGAGCGAGGCCACTCCCTGCGTGATGGAGGGGCTGGCGATCTGTCCGTCGAACGCGTCGGACGCGCCGCCGCTGGACAGCGCGCCGCCGATCCGGAGGCCGCCGGTGACGGGCTTCTCGCCCGAAGCGAGCGCGTGCGCGACCGCGTGGGAACCAGTGGGCGAGGCGCTGACGAGGATCCTGGCCTGACCGTTGCCGGCATCCCAGATCCCCGTGACGAAGTACCAGGTCCGGTCGCCAGGCACCGTCGAGTAGTCGACGCCGGTCGGCGCGGCACAGTCCGTGGCCGGTGCGTCGGTCTGCTGCTTCACGCAGAAGCGGAACGTCCCGCCGATGTACTGGAGGTAGAAGGCCGACGTCGTGTCGCCGTCGATGGAGACCGCTGTGTTGGAGTGCCCTTCGGCGCCGGCAGACAGCTTCATCCACGCCGACACGGTGTAGCTCTGCGTCGTCGAGACCGGCGCAGCGGCGGTCGTGGTCGGCCCGATCGAGGCGAAGTACCCGAGGGAACCCCGCACCGTGTGGTTCTCGCAGGTCGAGCTCGCCGAGTCGAACCAGTCGCTTCCGGACCAGCAGGACCAGATCGGGCGCGCGGTCGAACCGGACGGGACGTCGGCCGCGGAGGCCCACGAGTAGCCCAGGACGGCCTTGGTCGTCGTCCCGCTCGGGCAGGAGCCGGTGGTCGTCTGGTCGCCCCAGCTCCCGATGCACGACGTGAGGGTGAACGCACCGGTCGGCTTCGTCGCGGTGGCGCTCACGATCTCGCCGAGGGTGGACTCGTAGTGCGTGCCGGACGGTGCGCTCCCGGAGACGGCGGCACGGTGTCCGCCGGATCCGCTGAACCGGTTGATGCGGACCAGGTCCGGTTCCTGCATGACCGTGGTCCCGAGCTGGCCGGGGAAGTCACCGGGAGTCGACGTGGACACGCTCGGATCGACGGTGAGCGGCAGGCGCGCGCTCGTCCCGGTGCCGCCTGCAGCCCGGTCGTCCGCGATGACGGTCGGGGAGCCCGACGTCCCGCTGCCCGTGACGGAGCCGTCGGTCAGTCCCGTCCAGACGTGTCCGGCGGTACCGGCGCCGGAGCCGACGCGCGGATCCGGGTCGGCATCGGCCGAGACGCCGTCGTCGTCGAGTCCGTCGGACGAGTCCGAGTCGTCGGTCGCCGCTTGCGCCGAGACGTTCCCTGCTCGGTCGATCGCCCACACCCAGAGCGTGCTCGTCGTGTCCTGCGGCGCGAACGTGATCGTCGCCGAGTGGTTCGCGTCCGCGCAGACGTAAGAGACGATCCCGTCCTCGAAGGTGCAGTCGTGGTAGCCGGTCGCGGTGCTCACGGCGTCGGAGAGCGGCTGGGTCTTCGAGCCGCTGTCGTCGTAGCTCACGAAGTACTCGAAGCCGCGGACGTCGGAGTCCTTCGACGAGACCGTGACCGTGGTCGGCGTGCCCACGACGCGGTGAGCGCTGCCGACGGTGACGGTCGGTCGTGCGGGCGCCTTGTCGTCGGCGGTGAAGTAGCACCAACCGGTCCATCCGCCCCAGTCAGCCCCGTCGTTCGTCTTCGCGCGCCACATGTACGAGCCGTTGGCCAGGGTCTTCTTCGGGACGGTCACCGTCTGGCGCCCGCCCTCGGTCTCCGCGCTCGCCTTCGTCCAGATCGCCGTGTCGGGATCGCTCGACCGCATCACCTGGTAGGTGGTGTGCATCGTGCCGCCGTCGGGGTCGCTGGCGTTCGCGGCGAAGACGAGGTCCTGCGCGCTGTTGTTCACCCACGCGGCCCCGGCGACGGATGTCCCACACGCGCGTGTCGGCGCGGTGATCGTCTGCCCCGTCGGCACGTTCGGAGCGGTGTTGTACTCGACCGTGAGCGACGCACCCTGGTTGAAGTGCTTGCGGCTCAGGGCGCCCTCGTTGTCTGCGCGGAGACCGATCTGGAGCGTTCCGCCGGCCACCGCCTGGACGCCGCGGGTGACGTCCCACCCGTAGGCCTTGCCGCCCATGTCGCAGCCGCTCACGCCCGCGATGTACGTGTCGGAGATGTGGTCTCGCCACTGCCCCTGGTTCGCCTGGTCGTAGTTCCAGTTCTGACCGGCCCCGACGACGCCGTAGCGCCACGCCTGGATGTTGTTGCTCCCACAGCTGTACGTGGCGACCGCGTTGAAGTGCGCACTCGTGATGTGCTTGCCGGCGAGGCCGCTCGTGCTGAACTGCCAGAAGGCCCGCGACATGTAGGTCCGACCGTCCTGCACCGCGTAGCCGACGCTCTGGTACCCGGCGGAGTACTGGCCGTTGAGGTACGACTGCGTCGGGTAGGCGTTGTCGTCGAACCAGAACGCGTTCTGACCCGCCGACCAGTCGGGGTCCACGTAGACCGGGTACTGCGGGGCGGCGGCCGTCACCGCGGCGACGTCGAGCGTGAGTGTGTCCGCCTGTGCGACGTGCTCGACGGGTCGTGGGCTGCCAGCACCGCCGGGGCCCGAGGCGTCGCCCCCGTGCGAGGAGTCCCACCAGGTCGGGGTCGACGAGGTGAGCGTGGATCCGTCCGCCGTCGTGGCGGTCGAGCCGGTCTGCGTCGTGCTGAGTGTCGCACCGTGCAGCTCGAGTTCGACCTTCTGGAGGTCCGGGTCCGCGGCGGCCTCGGCAGACTGCACCACGAGGACCTCGGACATCCCCGAAGCGGTGGCGGTCAGCCGGAGGTCGACGTCGGGCAGGACGTCGTCGTAGGTGGCGGTCGCGCCGTCGACCCGCGGAGCGGGGAGCGCACCGCCGTCCGGCCAGGACTCCGTCACCCAGTTCCCGGAGTCGGTCCGCACCTGGGCGAGTGCGCCGTCGCCTCCGCGGGAGAACCGGACGTCCGTGTCGGTGGCAGCGGGGGACAGCCACTCGCCGTCCGTCGTGAGCGTCGGGTCGACCGGGACCCAGCGGCCGTCCTGGCGGGTCCGCACCGGCAGGCTGTCCTCGGTGAGGCGCATCGAACCATCTGGCTCGGCGGTGACCAGCTCGGTGGGCGTCGTCGCACCGTCGACGGTCACCGCGTGGCCGTAGGTCGTCGCTATCGCCTGTGCGGTTCCGGTGTCGTCCGCGGACGACGCATCCGCGGTCGCCTCTCCGGCCGCGGCTGCTGGGGCCGCGGAGACCACCAGCGCCGAGACGACGAGTGCGGACGATGCGAGCGCGGCGAGCAGGGCTCGGCCCTGTGGCATGTGTTCCCCCTATGAGCATGCTGTGCGCAGTGTGCGCAGCGTCACGGTAGCGGCGTGCAGGATCGCCCCAGGACCCCCCGAACGAGTGACCTCGTCGTCGAGCACCGCCGTCTCCGGCGCGGAGAACGGCGTCGTTGCTGGGCAGCACCGCACGTCGTGCGCTTGGTGAAGGTCCCCTCAGGAACGCCCGGTCGAGCGCCGGAAACCCGCGGGATCGTGTCCGCTGCGCCCTGAACGGGGGGTCGTTTCCTATGTGTTCCCTCTCGGTACGATCCCGAAGCCGTGTGAGCCGGGGTGCTCGCACGCGCAGACACAGGGAGCAGGGGGACAGGTGCTCGGAGCATCCGCATCCATCGTCGGGACGGACGTCGGCAGGGCCGTCGTCGGCGTGGTCGCCGGGGGTGGCGCGGCATGAGCCGCCGGCACCGGGCGCCTCGTCGGCGAGGCGTCGTCGTCCTGCAGAGTGCCCTCGCGCTGGTCGCCGTGGGCGCTCTGGCGGTCTCGACGTTGACCGTCATCGAGTCCGACCGCGTGCCGGTCGTGGCCGACCTGGGGAAGGCGGTCGCCGGCCACTCCGCCACGGACCTGCGGGCTGCCGAGACCGCCCGGTCGTCGCGCTCGACGGTCGTGCCGACGGTCCACCTCGGTCACGACTCCTGGACGGTTGCACTCCACGGGGCCGCCGCCGGCGTCACGACCTCCGGGCCGGAAGGATCGACGGCCGCCAGGGTCCACGGATCGTGGTCGTCACTCGGTTCGAGTCCGATCGCGGTCGCGGCGGCGACCCGACCGGGAACGGCGACCAAGGTCGTCAAGGAGCTCAGGGTCAGCGTGCCGACGGCGAAGCAGGCGTCGAAGCGACACTTGCCGGGCATCGCGCTGACACTCATTCGCGAGGACGCGGGCGCCGCGGCTCCGGTGGCCGTCCGGATCCCACGATCCCTGCTCGCCCGGCAGTTCGGTGCCGACTACGCCTCGCGCACGCGCTGGGTGCAGGTGGACGAGGGGAAGGCCCTGTCCGCGCGGACGATGACGCCCGTCGCGACGACGACGAGTGGCGGCGACCTCGTGATGACGCCGAGGATCGCGTCACGGGCGGTGACCCTCGCGGCGACCAGTGCCCCGGTGTCCAGCAACGGATCCGGCACGTTCTCGGCCTCTCCGCTCAAGGAGGCCGGCAGCTGGGACGTGTCAGCACAGACCGGCGACTTCTCCTGGCAGTACCCGATGGACGTCCCGGACGCTCCTGCTGGTCCCGCGCCCGACCTCTCGCTGACCTACGACTCGCAGTCCGTCGACGGCGAGACAGGATCGACGAACAACCAGCCGTCCGCCATCGGCGACGGCTGGGACCTCGGTGGCGGAGGGTTCATCGAGCGCCAGTACGTCGCCTGCTCCCAGGACGACGGACCGTCCGGCGCGGTGAAGACCTCCGGCGACCAGTGCTGGAAGACCGACAACGCCACGATCTCGCTGAACGGCCACGCCACGGCTCTCGTGAAGGACCGGAGCACCGGCACCTGGCGGATGAAGTCGGACGACGGATCGCGCATCGAGCACCTCGTCGGCACCGAGCAGGGCTGTTCGGCGAACGGCACGTACGACACGGACTGCTGGCGCGTCACGACCACGGACGGCACGCAGTACTACTTCGGCAAGAACCAGCTGCCCGGCTGGGCCAGCGGGAAGGCGACCACGAACTCGGCGTGGACGGTGCCCGTGTTCGGCAACGACAGCGGCGAGCCGTGCCACGCGTCGACCTTCGCGGCGTCCTCGTGCGTGCAGGCCTGGCGGTGGAACCTCGACTACGTGGTCGACGTCCACGGGAACGCCGAGGCGTTCTACTACGCCGCCGAGTCGAACAGCTACGGCAAGAACGGATCCGGCGCGACGAGCTACGTGCGCGGTGGACAGCTCGACCACATCGACTACGGCCTGACCGCGGCGACCGTGTACACCGCGAGCGCCGCCACCGGTCGCGTGACCTTCGGCTACGACGCGTACGGACGGTGCAGCGACGCGACGCACACGAACTGCACGAAGGAGGCGATCGGGAGCGCCGCGACGAAACCCGCGAAGCCGACGTCCTACCCCGACGTCCCGTGGGACCAGTTCTGCACCGCGTCGTGCACGGCGAACCCCGTCCCCACGTTCTGGACCGACGGCATGCTCGACACCGTCACGACCGCGGTCAAGACCGGGACCACCTACACGACCGTCGACAAGTGGACACTGTCCCACTCGTTCCCCGACCCGGGCGACGGGACGACGGCCGCGCTGTGGATGACCCAGGTCCAGCACACCGGCTACTCGGGCAGCGCGAGCATCAGCGAGCCCGCCGTGAAGTTCAGCGGCACCACCAAGCAGAACCGCGTCTGGGCGGTCGACGGGCTCGCACCGCTCGACAAGTACCGCGTCTCGGCGATCACCGCCGAGACGGGGGCCGTCACGTCGGTGACGTACTCCGGTCAGGACTGCACACCCGGCGAGGCGGCCGCGATCGAAGCGGCCGCGGCGACCAACACGCGACGGTGCTACCCGCAGTGGTGGACTCCGTCGATCACGCCCGCACAGGACGCGAAGCTCGACCTCTTCCACAAGTACGTGGTGACGAAGGTCGTCGACGACCCGAAGACCGGCGGCGCCAACGACCGCCCACGCGAGACGCAGTACGCCTACACGGGGGCCCCGGCCTGGAAGTACAACACGTCCGTGTTCACGCCGGAGAAGAAGCGCACGTGGTCGGTGTTCGCCGGGTACGACCAGGTTGAGGTCCGGGACGGCGACAGCAGCGCTCCTTCGTCGCAGAAGACCACGGCCTACACGTTCTACCGCGGACTCGACGGAGACCGGGCCGGGACGAGCGGCGGCAGCAAGGTAGTCACGGTGACGGACGCTCCCGGTGTCGTCGACGCGCCGTGGTTCGCCGGACAGGTCCGCGAGACGACGGTCCGGAACGGCGTCGGCGGGCCGGTCCTCTCCGACACGGTGAACACGCCGTGGACGTCCGACGTCGCAGCCGACGACGGGACGAACCAGGCCAGACGGATCGAGGACGGGACCGTCCACGCCACCGAGCCCACGGCCGACGGGCGAGGTCGGAGCACCGACACCACGACGACCTACGACGACGACGGGGATCCCGTCCGGGTGAGCACCGTGACCTCCGATGCCGGCGCGACGTGCACGACGACGACGTACGCGTCGACGAACACGGGCGCGTGGATCGTCGGGCTCCCCGTCGAGGAGAAGACCATCGGACTCCCGTGCGGGACGGCACCTGCGACGTCGAACGACATCGTGTCGGACACCCGGACCAGCTACGACGGCGCGGCACTCGGCGCTGCACCGACGAAGGGCGACGCCACCAAGGTGGAGACGGTGACCGGCTTCGCCGGCGGCGTCACGTCGTGGACCACGACGGCCTCGACCAAGTACGACGCGCTCGGCCGCGCCGTCAGCGTGACGGATGCGCTGGGACGCACGACCTCCACGGCCTACACCCCGGCGTCCGGGGGACCCGTGACCGCGACGACGGTGACGAACCCGAAGGGGTGGAAGAGCACCACGACGCTCGATCCCGCCCGTGGTTCGGAACTCACGGCGACCGACGTCGCCGGTGACGTCACGACCGCCACCTACGACGCGCTCGGCAGGCGCACCCAGGTCTGGCTCCCGGGACACCCGAAGGCGTCGTTCGCATCGTCGCCGAGCACCTCCTACGCCTACACCGAGACACAGACGGCACCCCTCGCCGTCGCGACGACGACGCTCAACTGGGGCGGGACCACCACGGCCTACGTGCTCTACGACGGTCTCGGGCAGCAGGTGCAGACGCAGGACCCCTCCGGCTCCGGCGGCAGCGTCGTCACCGACACCTGGTACGACGCGCAGGGTCGTGTGGCCAACACGAACAACTCGTACTGGGCCAGCGGCACCGCGCCGTCCGCCAAGCTGTTCCTCCCGGTGAGCCAGCAGCAGATCCAGTCGGCCGTCGCGAAGGAGTACGACGCTGCAGGCAGGACCACGGCCGAGGTGACGAGTTCGTACGGCAAGGAGCAGTACCGCACGACGTCGCGGTGGCAGGGCGCCGACCAGGTCGACGTGACACCGCCGCAGGGTGGGACGCCGACGAGCACGTCCACCGACTCACTCGGGCACAAGCGCCTCCTCCGCCAGTACCTCGGCGGCAGCATCGCTCCGGGGGCCGCCCACCAGGACACGACGTACGGGTACGACGGCCGCGGTGACATGACGACGATGCGGGACCCCGCCGGCAACACCTGGTCGTGGGCGTTCGACCCGACCGGCGACATGATCGCCCAGGACGACCCGGACTCCGGTCACTCGGCCTTCTCGTACGACCCTGCCGGCAACCGCACCTCGAGCACCGACGCGCGTGGCGTGACGCTCACGACGGCCTACGACGACCTCGACCGCAAGACCGACGAGTACTCCGGTGGAACCGACGGCGCCCTCCTCGGCCACTGGGACTACGACACGGTCAAGCGCGGCGAGCTCAGCACCTCGACGGCCTACCGGGGCTCGGCGCCGGGCGCCCCCGGGTCCGCGGTCTCGACGACGATCACCGGGTACGACGGCGCGGACAAGCCGACCGGGAAGACGGTCTCGATCGGAGCCGGTGCCCCGGCGTTCGCGGGGACGACCTACACGACGAAGACCACCTACAACCAGGACGAGACCGTCGCCACCGTCACGATGCCGGCCGCCGGAGGTCTCGCCGCCGAACGACTCAGCTACACCTACGACGCGCTCGGCGCACCGTCGAGCGTCGCCGGGACGAAGAGCTACGCCGGTGTGGTCCGGGACGCCCTGAACCGGGTCGCCCAGGTGGACCGCGACGGCACGGTGGCCAACACGTCCGCGTACACGCGGGACGCGGTCACCGGCGACGTGGTCGGGATCCAGGACCAGACCGGCACCGGGTCCTCCACCGTCGTCCAGGCGAAGCGCACGTACGCGCGGAACGCCGTCGGCACCGTGACCTCGGCGCAGACCACGGGTGCGGCCGGCAGCGAGACGCAGTGCTACTCGTACGACGCGCTCCAGGAGCTCACCGAGGCGTGGACCCCCGCGACGGGTGCCTGCGACGCCACAGCGGACCCGGCCGCGCTCGGCGGCCCCGCGCCGTACTGGCACAGCTACCGGTACGACCTCGCCAGCGGCAACCGGACCGGTGTCACGACCCACTCGACGACGGGCGGCACGGACCGCACGGCGACGTACACCTACCCGGCCGCCGGCACCGCGCACCCGCACGCCGTCCAGTCCGTGGTGACGGACGACGGCACGAACAGGACGTCCGACTCCTTCGCGTACGACGAGGCGGGTGACACCACGACGGCACGGAGCGCGACACTGGCGTACGACGAACACGGGAAGCTCAGTGCGACGACGGTGGGCGCCCAGCGTCAGGACGACGTCTACGACGCGGACGGTCAGCTGCTGATCCAGGTCGACCCGCGGGACGGTGCCTCCCTGTTCCTGGGCGACACGGAGCTCCACCGAGCCGACGGCAGCTCCTCCGACACCGCGACACGTACCTACTCGATCGCGGACATCACGGTCGCCGAGCGCGACACGGCGTCCGGTACGAGCAGGGTGTTCGCGCTCGACACCGACATCGACGGCAACGCCGACCTGCAGTCCGACGTGCTGACCGGTGCGGTGACCAGACGGTGGTTCACGCCGTTCGGCGAGTCGCGGGGAGAGCCCGTCGCGTGGACGTCGGCGCACGGCTTCCTCAACAAGGCGGCCTCGGCGTTCTCGGGACTGACGCAGCTCGGTGCGCGCGCGTACGACGCCACGCTCGGCCGGTTCCTGTCGGTCGACGCGGTCCTCGCACCGGACAACCCGCAGCAGAACAACGGGTACGCGTACAGCGGCAGCAACCCGATCACCTTCACTGATCCGAGCGGTGACTGCTACATGGCGAACGACCGACCGGGCGGATACTGCGTGCTCGGCAGTCGTCCGCCGACGGCGACGAACCCGTACTACCACCCGACGCCGCCGAAGACGAGTCGGCCCACCGCTGCCCCGGCTCCGCGCAGCCACGTCCCGAGGAGCGCATCACCGGCTCCGCGGCACTGGAGTCCACGGGTCACGCAGAAGCCGGCGAAGCGGCACGGGTTCGACCTCGGCGCGGCGTGGAAGCACGTGCAGGCCGGCGCCAAGTTCCTGACCGACAACCCGATCGTCGGGACTGCGTTGAACATCTGCACGCTCATCCCTGGTGGGATCGGGACCGGGTGCAGCGTCGCTCAGACCGGTCTCTACGCGGTGCAGGGCAGGTGGGTCGAAGCCGGCGCGTCCGCGGTGGGTATCGTTGCCGGTGGCGCGGTCGCGAAGGTCGCGATGAAGGGCTTCAAGTACACGGCGGCCACGAAGGTCTACCGGATGGCAGCCCAGACGTCGAGACCTCGGACCACCGTGCTCCGCGTCGAACGAGCGGCGAACTGGACGGCCGAGAACGCGTTCGGAGGCGTGTTGGGCGGTGCGGCCGACACGATCGATCCGGACCACGACGGGGTCCCCGGCCAGAGGTGACGAGGAACGATGACGGATGAACTGGTGCGGTTCCGGCGCGGCGCGGCGCTCGTACTCGCGGCCGTGGGGGTCGTGGCAGCGACTGCCGCTGTGCTCGGGTTCCCGCTCGTGTTCGTGGTCGGGCGAGGACCGTCGAACGTCGACCACTTCGCGGGCGTGTACCGGAGTGAGTACTCGGCGTGGCTCGGTCACGACGGGTGGCGAGCGTCCGGAGCCGCCTGGATCTACGCGGCCGTCGCGCTCGCGGCCGTCGCCGGTGCCGGGCTGTTCGCCGGTGTGGTCACGGCACGCGGGACCCGGGCGCTCGTACTCGTCACCGGACCTGCGGCGCTGGTCGTGGCGCTCGGTCCGCTCCTGCAGCACCTCGCCGGGGCAGGCTGGAGCAACTACAGCTCCGTGGGGGACGACTTCATGCCGTTCACTCCGGTCTGGGCGGTGGTCGTCCTGGTGCTGTGGGGTGTCGCCATCGGATCGAAGTGGTCGCGCGAGCGCCGCCGCGGGTCGACCCGCATTCGGAACTCTTCGGCGCGGGGGACGTCCGGTCGGCACTGATCTCGAGTCCACGTTCGTGAGCGCAGCACTGCCTGCCGGCTCACGTGCGTGAGCGCGATGGCAGCAGCTCGAGCGTGCTGGTCCCGACCGTCCGTCAGCGTGCGGCGGTCGTCCGCCGCGCCACCAGTCGGGGTTGGACGAGCACCTCGGTCGCCGCCAGCGTCGGGTCGGCGATGCGGGCGAGCAGCCGCTCGCCGGCGCCCCGACCGATCTCGACGCTGCGGTCGTCGATGCTCGTCAGACCGACGTACCGCGTCGCCGCGAGCGGTGTGTCGTCGTAGCCGATGACCGAGACGTCCTCGGGGACGCGGAGCCCGCGCTCCGCGAGCTCCGACAACGCGCCGAGCGCCATCACGTCGTTCGCCGCGAACACCGCCGTGACTTCGGGGCGCTCGTCGAGCAGCTGCCCCAGCGCTCGCGACCCCGCTCCTTCGGTGGGCTCTCCGGGGAGGACGACCGTCGCGACCTCGGCTCGGCGGTCGACACCGGCCGTGAAGCCCGTGCGCCGTTCGTCGGACGCGGCCGACGACGCGCCGATGAACCCGGAGTGCGTGTGGCCGAGCGTGAGCAGGTGCTCCGCAGCCATCGCCCCACCGGCACGGTCGTCGTTCGCCACCGTGTCCGCGCGGGGGATCGAGACGCGGCCACCGGCGATGACGAGCGGTGTGGAGGCCGGGATCGCGAGGTCCGTGTCGGGTTCGCCGGCGATCACGAGTCCCTCCACGCGCATCGACAGGAAGCCCTCGACGGGAGAGGCGTCGAGCCCGGTGTTGAGGAACCGGTCGGCCACGACGAGCCGGTGCCCCTGGTCCTGCAGTGCCTCGCGCAGCCCGGTCAGCAGGTCGACGAACCACTGGTTCCGGAAGTCGTCGAGCACCACGCCGATGGTCCGGGAACGGGTGCCCGCGAGCGACACCGCCGCGGTGGACGGGCGGTAGTCGAGCTCCTGGATCGCCTTGAGCACCGCTTCGCGCCGCTGCTGGCTCACCCGCGGGGAGCGCTGCAGCACGAGCGAGACGAGGGACTTCGAGACCCCGGCGCGCGCGGCGACGTCGTAGATGGTCGCGGGTTTGCCGGCTCCCATGATCTGCATCGACCTCCGTGGCTCTCACGTCGATCGTATCGGTGGCTCGTCGGGCGCGGGGTGCGCGGGCCGGGTGCGCGGTCCGGGTGCGCGGTCGGGTGCGCCGTCGAGTGAGCAGGAATCGTCGAGTCCGGCGCGTAGACCCGACGATTTGTGCTCAGTCGGCGACGGCTTCTGTCCTCCACACGGGAGGCGCGGGGTGCGTTGTGCACGGATCGGCCCGATCGCGCGCGGCCGGCGTCGCGATCGGGCGAGGGTGTGGGGCATGCAGCCGAGGGCACTTCCACGAGAACTCCGGAACCGGGCGTTCGACATCCGGGCAGCCGAACGCGCCGGGGTGTCGCCGGAGCGCCTCCGGCGCCGAGACCTCGTCAGGCCCACGCGCTCCCTCCGCTGGCACCGGTCACGACCGCCGGAGGGGATCGAACGCATCCGAGCGTTCCGCCCGCTCCTGCTCCCGGGGCAGTTCATCAGCCACACGACCGCGGCGGTGCTCTGGGAGCTCCCGGTGCCGGCCGCGCACCGGGACGGCCCGGTCCACGTCACGAGCCGACTCCCGGCCGCCCAACCCCGTCGCACGGGCGTGGTCGGGCACCGTGTCGAGGCGCTCCGAGCGGCCGTCCGTGACCGGTGGGGCCTGCCGGCGAGCACGCCGGCGACGACGTGGATCGAGTGCGGGTCGATGCTCTCCGTCGATGACCTGGTCGTGCTCGGCGACGCGATCGTCTCAACGGGACGGTGTCGGACGACGGTCGACGACCTCCGGGTAGCGCTCGGGCAGCGGGGACGGTGTCGGGGTGCGCGCCGTCTCCGTGCCGCGCTGGCGCTCGTCCGCCGTGGGGCGGGTTCGCCGCAGGAGACGAGGGCACGGCTGGCCATCGTCCGCGCCGGACTCCCCGAACCCGATCTGCAGGTCGAGATCCGCGACGGGCACGGTCGGTTCATCGCTCGGGTGGACATGGCCTTCCCGCGGCACCGGGTCGTGGTCGAGTACGAGGGAGACCACCACCGAACGGACCCGCACCAGTGGGCGACCGACATCCGACGGCACCGGGAGGTCGGCCGTCGGGGATGGGTCGTGCTGCGGTGGACGAAGTCGGACCTGGGCGACCACCTCGTCCAGACGCTCGCGCAGCTGCGGGAGGTCCTCCGGGAGCGCGCGTAACGTCCGCCGCATGGCGACGCTCCTCATCACCGGTGCTGCGGGCCGGATCGGGTCAGCACTGCGCCCCCGACTGCTCGCGGCCGGTCACGACCTCGTCCTGTTCGACGAACACGAGCCGGCGGACGCCGTGTCCGCGGGCGAACGTCTCGTCGTCGGTTCCGTCAACGATCCCGACGCGCTCGATGACGCGTTGACGGGTGTCGACACGGTCGTGCACCTCGCTGGGGTCCCGACGGAGGACGACTGGGACGCCCTGGTGACGGCGAACCTGACCGGCACGAAGAACGTCCTCGAGCGGGCTGCCGCGGCCGGCGTGCTCCGGGTCGTCCAGGCGAGTTCGGTCCACGCGGTCGGTCGCGTCCCCGAACCCGTCGACGCACCGGGGAGCGTCCCCGGCGATCGTCTCCCGCGACCCGACACGTACTACGGCGTCACGAAGGCCGGGATGGAGCTGTTGGGCAGCCTGTTCGCGGACCGGTTCGAGATGTCGATCGTCTCGGCGCGGATCGGGGCGTTCGGCGACGTGCCGTCCTCGCAGCGCGCGCTCCTGCTGTGGTCCTCGCCCGACGACCTCGCACACCTGGTGATCGCCACGACCGAGCTCACCCAGCCCGGTCACCACGTGGTGTGGGCACTCTCGAGGAACACCGGGTCACCGGCTGACCTGCGCGCCGGCGAGGCGATCGGCTTCCTTCCGCGCGACGACGCATCCCGTGTGCTCGACCCCGACGACCGGGACGCCTTCGCGCGGGAGGACATGCGGTACCTCGGCGGTGGCCTGGCGGACGTCCCGCTCGGTCGCCGCGAGCACTGACGGCCCCGTCGACGGAGCAGAAATCGTCGGGTGCCGAACGGCGACCCGACGATTTCTGCTCACTCGACGAAGCGGCGCGGGGGTGGGGCGGGCGCGCGGGGGGCGGGGACGGGACCCGCCGCACGCCGCGCGCGCTAACCGATCAGGCTCGGGCGCAGGTCGCGCAGCGTCCGGGAGCGGGTCTGCCGCGCCGTGACGACGTACGACACGAGCAACGCGCCGAGCAGCCAGCACGCCAGCACCCCCGCGTCCGACCAGGTCGCCGCGGCGGACCCGCCGTACATCGTCTGCCGGATCGCATCGACGGAGTACGTCATCGGGAGCGCGAAGTGCAGCGCCGCCAACGGCCCCGGCAGCGTCTGCCACGGGAACGTCCCACCGGCGGTGACGAGCTGCACGAGCATGAGCACCAGGCCGAGGAACTGCCCGACGGACCCGAGCAGCACGTTGAGCGCCATGATGATCGCCGCGAAGGTCGCCGACGCCAGCACCATGATCCCGATCGTCGGCCCCGTCCAGGCGACGTCGAGGTCGAGGGCGAACCGGACGATGAGGAACAGCGCCACCATCTGCACGAGCCCGAGCAGCGCGGGCGTCAGCCACCCGCCGAACACCACCCGCAACGGCTTCCGCACGGCCGTGATCGCCCGCTTCGAGATCGGCTTGAGGATGAGGAACAGCGCGTACATGCCGATCCACGCCGCGAGCGAGATGAAGAACGGCGCGAGGCCGGCCCCGTAGTTCGACGCCGAGGCGACGTCGTCCGTCCCGACCTTCACCGGGTCGGAGATCACCGACGCCTGGTCGTTCCGCTGGGAGGCGGTGGAGGCGGGGATCTTCGTGCGGCCGTCGTCGAGCTTCGACGCGAGCTCGGACGAGCCGCTCTCGAGCTTGGTCAGCCCGGACGCCAGCGACTTCGCACCCTGGTCGGCCGACGCGGCCCCGGCGGCGAGCTGCGACGCACCGGACGACAGCGTGGGCGCCGCCGCGGCGAGCTGCGACGTGCCCGACGCGACCTGCGACGACCCGGAGGCGAGCTGCGAGGCGCCGTCGGCGGCGGACGCGATCCCGGAACTCAGCTTCGGCGCCGCGGCGGACAGCTGCGCCGCACCCGCGGAGACCTGCTGCGACGCGGCGTTCAGCTTGTCCACCTTGGTCTGGGCATCGGCCAGGGTGGCCTTCGTCTGCGCCCCGAGGGCGTTCGCCTGGGCGACGGCCTGCTTGATCCCCTGCTCCTGCTCCTCCGAGAGTTCGACACCCTCCGGCAGGTTTGCTTGCAGCTCGGCGAGCAGGGCGTCCGCGTCGACGGGTTGCACCGTCGCGGCGTCCTCGTTCGCGCCGTCGACCAGGTCGGCGATCTGCTGGTTGCCACCGGCCACCTGCTGCGCGCCGTACGCGAGCTTCGCCGTCTGGGCCGGCAGCGACGCCGTCTGCTGCTTCGCGTCCTGCAGCCCCGACGACAGCGTCGATGCACCGGACGCCACCTGCTGCGCGCCGGAGTTCAGCGCGGCGGTCTGCGACGGCAACGCGGCCGTCCCGTCGGCGAGCGTGGCCGCGCCGTCCGCGAGCTTGCCGGTACCGTCGGCGAGGGTCGCCGCCCCCGAAGCGGCAGAGCTCGCACCCGAGGCGAGCTGCCCGGCTCCGTCGACCGCGTCGCCGAGACTGTCGCGCACGTCGGCGAGACCCACGAGCAGGGTCTTCGCCGCCTGCTTCCCGACGCGCTCGGCCACCGCGGTGCGCATGGTCTTGCCCGCCTGCTCGGCGATCGTCGACGCGAGGTACGAGTTCGTGTCAGCCGTCGTCATGACGAGCTTCGCCCGCTTCGGGTCGTCGGACTGCGCCGACACGAGGGACTCCGAGAAGTCGTGCGGGATGGTCACCACGAAGTCGTAGGTGCCGTTGCGCACGCCGGAGCGCGCGTCGGCCGCCGAGGTCTTCGTCCACTTGAAGTCGGCGCCGTCGATGGCCTCCTTCGTGACGTCCTTGCCGTAGTCGACGCGGTCGCCGTCGAGGGTGGCGCCGGCGTCCTGGTTCACGATCGCGGCAGGGACCTGGTCGAGCTTGGCGTACGGGTCGCGGTTGGCCCAGAGGTAGGCGCCGCCGTAGAGCAGCGGCACGACCATGAGCGCGATGAACGCGAGTCGTGCGAGCGGGGTCGCGGTGAGTCGCGCCAGTTCGGCGCGGACGAGCGAGGTGGTGGTCACGCGGTCGCCTCCGTGGGCAGGTGGTCGGTGTCGGACTGGAGGCGCGCGTCGTCTCCGTCAGGTCGGGCCACGTCCTCGGGGTCCTCGGTCTGGGTGGTTCCGGTCGTCTGGATGGTGTCGAGCGGCTCGACGGTGTCGAGCAGGTGCTCGACGGTCGCTGCTGCGGCCTTGGAAGTCACGAGCACGACGGTCACGCCGCGGCGGGCGATGTCGCGGACGACCGCGAACCAGCCCTCCACGGCGCCGCCGTGCCGCTCGGGCGAGGTGATCACGAGCCCGGTCACACCGTCCCGCAGCAGGGCGAGTTCGGCGAGCAACCGGACGCGCACGTCGGTCGGGACCCGCTGCACGTGCGTGTCGGCGTACTCGCGCAGCCCGAGCTCGTCGAGCACGGTGTCGACGTGCTGGCGGGAGGGCCGCTGTTCGGCGAACGCGAGCTCCTCGCGCACGATGCGCCGGACGCTCATCACCGGGAACGGCTCGGCGATGCCGGGGGTGTCGACGAGCGCGAACGCCTTCCGGATCGCCGCGGCGTCCTCGTGCCCGTCGAGCAGCACGCGGCCGGTCTCGGGCTGCATGCGGCCGCCGGCGACGAGGGACGCGAGCACGGGGGCCTGCTCCGTCTCGACGGCGATCACGCCCGGGCGTCCCGGTGCGGCGACGGCGGACACGACGGGCAGGGCCGCGCCGGGCTCCTCGCCGATGCCGACGTGGTCGAGTTCGATGGTCATGCGGGGTCCTTGCTGGCGGAGGGGTTCGTGGAGTGGGCGGGTGCGACCGGCTCGGAGAGCATCGCGGTGCGCCAGTCGATGCCGGCCATGCCGAGTGCCGACAGCACCACCATGCGCCGGCCGTCCTCGTCGGACGTCCCGGAGCGGGTGGCCTCGTCGAGGACGGCGATGCACGCGCCCTCGACCAACCGGCCGAGCGTCGCGGGGTCGACGTCGTCGCGCATCGCACCGTCGGCGATCCCGAGGGCGCAGGCGTCCCGGACCTGGGCACGCAGGGATGCGAACACCTCGGCGACGGACTCGCTGAACGGGCTGCGGATCGCGACCCGGGCCATCGAGCGGACGTGCGAGACCTCGGCCCAGAGCGTCACCGCGATGGCGGCGAGCCGTGCGGCCGGGGGCAGGGCGACGAGGTCGGACGTGGTCGGCATGGCCGCGGCGACACGGGCGGCACCGGCGGTCACGACCTCGCGCACGAGGTCGTCGCGCGACGGGAAGTGTCCGTAGACCGCACGCCGGGACAGCCCGGCGGCGGACGCGATCGTCTCGAGCGAGGCATCGGGATCGCCCTGCAGGACGGTCCGCGCAGCCTGGATCAGCGCCGCGCGGTTCTCCGTCGCGTCGCGGCGGGGCGCGCGGGTCTGCTGGTCTGGACTGGTCACGCACCCCATCGTAATAACGTGCACACGGGTGTGCAAGTTATCAGGTTGACCACCCCCGAACGAGGGACGTCCCCCAAAGTGCGGACTGCGGGACCTGAGAGGAAACGCATAACTTCACAGCAATTCCTTGCGAAACACGGACGAACCGGGAGTGCGCCCTTTGAACCGTGCAACACCGAACAACGACCCGAACCCCAACCCGAACCGCTTCGCGCGCGTCCTGACCGCCGGCGTCGCCGCCGCGGCCCTGGCGTGCGGCGGACTGGCCGTCGGCGGAGCAGCCTCGGCAGCACCGGCCGGACCGGTACCGGCCGACCTGAAACTCTCGCAGCCGCTGCGGGACGCGAAGCCCTCGAAGACGATCGCCGCGTTCGTGCGGACGACCGGCCAGGGCGCGCTCGAGGTCGACGCCCAGGCGAAGGGCGGGGACCTCACGAAGTCGAAGACCCCGTCCTCGGCGGCGAAGCAGCGCGTCAAGGCGATCGGGTCGACGGTCGACGCCGTGCGCGCCGCCGTCCAGCAGTCCGACGCGGACGCGACCGAGCTCTACTCGACCGAGTACACCGTGCCGGGCGTGGCCGTCGTCGCCGACGTCGCAGCGCTCCGGAAGGTCGCGGCCCGCTCCGACGTCGAGAGCATCATCCCGCTCACGCCGAAGAAGATCGTCGACCCGACGGTGAACGCCGACTCCGGCGCGGCACCGTCCGGTGTCGACCCGAGCCTCACGAAGCCAGGCGCGGACGGCGTCACGCCGAAGAACGCGGCGAGCGACGTCTACACCCGCTCGCTCGACGCCTGGCAGCAGACCGGCCGCACCGGCAAGGGCGTGAACGTCGCCGTGCTCGACACCGGCCTCGACTACACGCAGGCGGACTTCGGCGGTCCCGGCACCGCGGCCGCGTACCAGGCGGCGCTCGCCAACACCGGCGCACCGACGGCCGGGTCCTACGACGGCAAGAAGTTCCTCGGCGGCTACGACTTCGCCGGCCCGACGTACAACGCGGACACCACCGACCCCGCGTACGACCCGACCCCGAAGCCGGACGACAACCCGATCGACGGCAAGGGTGGCGACCACGGCACCCACGTGTCGGGCACCATCGCCGGCTACGGCCTCGACGCCGACAAGAAGACCTACACGGGCGACTACACGAAGCTCACCACGCAGCAGGTCCAGGACATGTGGATCGGACCGGGCACCGCGCCCGAGGCCGGCCTCTACGCCCTCAAGGTGTTCGGTGACAACGGCGGTTCGACCGACCTCACCGGTGCCGCGCTCGACTGGGTCGGTCAGGCCCTGACCGAGGGCAAGGACATCAACGTTCTCAACCTCTCGCTCGGCTCCGACTACGGCGCGCCGGACGACCCCGACAACGCGAAGATCGACGCGCTCACCGCCCGCGGCGTGCTGCCGGTGATCGCCTCGGGCAACGCCGACGACTTCACCGACATCGGCGGTTCGCCGGGCAACGCCGAGGGCGCCCTCACGGTCGCCGCGAGCGCCACCGGCCAGTCGCTCTACGACGGTGTCGAGGCGACCGCCCCGGCGGACGTCGCGACCACCTACCGTGCCCAGTACTCGCAGAACTACCAGGGCACGCTGCCGGTCGAGGGTGACGTCGTCGTCCCGAGCACGAACGTCGACGGCTGCGCTGCGTTCAGCGCCGACGAGGCCGCGAAGATCGCGGGCAAGGTCGTCTGGCTCAAGTGGACCGACGCCGCGCTCGAGTGCGGCTCCGGCGTGCGGTTCAACAACGTCGAGGCTGCAGGCGGTGTCGGCGTCCTGCTGGCGGGGACGATCAACACGTTCGACTCCGGCATCGCGGGGAACGCGACCATCCCGGGAGCCGAGCTGACCAAGGACAGCGTGGCGAGCCTCCAGGTCGCTGCCCAGGCCGGGACCCTGCACGTCCGCTTCGCCGACGAGCTCAAGGGCTTCCAGCTCGCGACCGACCCCGAGGCCGTGAACACGCTCGCCGGGTTCACCAGCCGGGGTGTGCACGGGTCGTTCGACGACATCGTCAAGCCGGACATCGCCGGCCCCGGGGTCAACGTGATCTCCGCGGCCAACGGCACCGGTGACGGCCGCATGTCGATGAGCGGCACGTCGATGGCGACGCCGGACGTGGCGGGCATCGCGGCGCTGACCTTCCAGTCGCACCCGACGTGGTCGGCACCGCAGGTCAAGGCCGCACTCATGAACACCGCCACGCACGACGTGCGGCAGGGTGACGGCACCGCGACCCTGCTCCGGCAGGGCACCGGCCGTGTCGACGCCCTCCAGGCGGTCACGGCGGGCACGACGGTCCGCAGCATCGAGAACGACCAGCTCGTCACCGCCTCGTACGGTGTCGTCGAGGTCGCCTCGAAGACCAGCGAGAACCGGACCCTGCAGATCGAGAACACCGACGGTCGGCCGCACACCTACGACGTGGCCTACCAGCCGCAGGTGTCGCAGCCGGGCGTGGCCTTCGCGCTCAGCACCAAGCGCGTGACGGTCCGACCGCACGGCACCGCGACGGTCAAGCTCACGTTCTCGATCGCCGACCCGACGAAGCTCCGCCGCGTCATCGACCCCACCCAGGAGTCGGTGCAGCAGGGCTACCAGCGGGAGTTCGTCGCCGCTGCCTCCGGCATCGTGACGTTCACGCCGACCGACAAGAAGCTCAACCCGCTGCGGCTCGGTACGTACGTCGCGCCGAAGCCGGTGAGCGCGGTGCACGGCTCGGACGTCGAGTTCCCCGCCACGAAGAACACGGCGGACCTCGCCCTGACCGGCCGCTCGGTCGACCAGGGTGACGCGACGACCGGCTACCACGCATCCGTCGCACCGTTCGTGCTGGGCGGGACGGACGGCCAGGAGTCCTTCCCGGCCGGCTCGGCGAAGCAGTCCCTGCAGGCGGCGGACATCCGGTCCTACGGCGCGAACTACGACAAGGCCTCGGACACGCTCGCGTTCGGCGTCCAGACCGCCGGTCCCGACGCCAACCCAGGCGCCGTGACCAACGTCGAGGTGCTCATCGACACCGACCGCGACGGCACGCCGGACTACCTGGTGTACGACGCGAAGTCGGCAGCGGTGGACGCCACGTTCGCCATGACCGTCGACCTCGCCACCGGGAAGGCGGTGGACACGCAGCCGCTGAACGGCGGCGCCCCCGGGCAGGACGTGAACACGTTCGACAGCACGGTCAAGGTCCTGACCGTGGATGCCTCGACGATCGGTGCCACCAAGGCGTTCACCTACTCGGTCCTGACCGAGTCGGCGTACGCCCCGGCCCTGGCCACGAGCGGCTCCTACGTCGTCGACGAGACGGCGGAGGCGACGTACGACCCGACGACGCCGGCGCTCACCTTCTCGCAGGGGAAGGCGACGGGCGTCTTGTTCGCCGACTCCGGGTCGCTGCAGGTCACCCGAGGCTCCGGTGCCGCGAACGCGAAGGTGCTCCTGCTGCACCTCGGCAACGCGGTCGGCGACCAGGCGGACACGGTCTCGGCGACGGTCGCCGCCCCGGTCGTGACGCTCCGCAAGGGCAGCGCCGTGACGGTCACCGGCAACCCGACGGTGGGCAAGAAGCTCACGGCGCACCACGGCTCGTGGGACGCCAAGGGCGTGCGGTACTCGTACCAGTGGCTCCGTGACGGCGCCGCCGTGCCGGGTGCCACGAAGCAGACCTACTCGCTGGGCTCGTCCGACGCCGGACACCGCTTCCAGGTGCAGGTCACCGCGACGGCGAAGGGCTACCAGGACGGATCGGCGACGTCGAAGCCGACCGCGAAGGTCACCCGCCGCTAGTCGGAGCAGTCCGAACACCGCACTCCGGGCCCCGTCACCACGCGTGTCGGGGCCCGGAGTGCGTTCCGAGGACATGTAGTTAGACAAACTAGTTATCCAGTGACAGGCTGTTCGACATGCAGCACGCAACCCTCACGCAGCTCCGAGCCAACCCGATGGAGTGGCGGCGCCGTGGGCTCACCCCGCCGGACGTCATCCAGTCCATGATCGAACAGCGCCTCGCCGAGCCCGGCCACTCGCAGCCGGTCGGCGATCCCTCCTACCAGGACTTCTTCCGCGCCTGATCGCGGACGTCACCACCAGACGGACTGGAGGCGGGGGGGGCGGGGGGCCCCCCCCCCCCCCCCGGGGGGGGGGGGGGGGGCGGGGGGCGGGGGGGGGGCGGGGGGGGGGGGGCGCAAACCCACCACGCGCCCCAAGGGGGGGGCGCCCTGACC
>NZ_JBEPKX010000016.1:0-88014 GCF_040544915.1 Curtobacterium sp. 1544 | reverse complement strand
ACCTCCTTGTGCCCCCCCGGGCCCCCGGGGGGGGCGCCCCCCCCCCCCCGGCCCCCCCCCCCCCCCGGGCCCCCCCCCCCGCCCCCCGCCCCCCCCCCCGGGGGGGGGGGGGGGGGCCGGCGCCCCCCCCCCCTCCCCTCTGTCGTGTGGTGACGACTCAGGCCGGGACGTAGTCGAACGTGTCCGGGTCCGGACCCGTCCGGTGTCCCTTGTCGAGTGACGAGATGTCGGTCATGTCGCCGTCGGAGAGCTCGAAGTCGAAGATGTCGAAGTTCTCCTGCACGCGGGCCTTCGTCACCGACTTCGGGAAGACGATGTCGCCGCGCTGGACGTGCCAGCGGAGGACGACCTGCGCCGGGGACTTGCCCACGTTGCCGGCGATGCGGGTGATGGTCTCGTCGTCGAGCACGAGGCCCTGGGCGATCGGGGACCAGGCCTCGGTCGCGATGCCGTGCTCGCGGCCGTACGCGCGGAGTTCGTCCTGCGTGAGGTACGGGTGCACCTCGATCTGGTTCACGGCCGGGGTGATCGTGGTCTCGGCGGCGAGCCGGTTGAGGTGGTGCGCCTGGAAGTTGCTCACGCCGATCGACCGGGCGATGCCGCCGCGGTAGAGCTCCTCCATCGACTTCCACGTCGGGACGAAGTCGACGACGGTGGCGAGGGGCCAGTGGATGAGGAAGAGGTCGGTGTAGCCGCCCAGCAGGTCAGCGGACTTCTTGCCGTTCTCGAGCGCGGCCTCGGGGTCGTGGAACCCGTTGTTGAGCTTCGAGGTGACGAAGATCTCCTCGCGGGGGATCCCGGACGCCTCGATGGCCTCGCCGACCTCCTTCTCGTTGCCGTACATCTCGGCGGTGTCGATGTGGCGGTACCCGACCTCGAGCGCGGTCAGCGTCGCTTCCTTGGTGTTCTCGGGCTCGATCTGGAAGACGCCGAAGCCGAGCTGCGGGATGGTCTTGCCGTCGTTGAGGGTGATGTTCGGAACGGTCATGGTGCCATGCAACCAAACGGCCCCCGAGGGTCATTCCGGGAACACCCAGCCGGGCGCGCCGACGATTTGCCCCGTCTACTGGAATCCAACATACTGGCGTGCCACTGCCGCTCGACCTCGGAGTTCCTCTTGCCAAGTTCCCACCGGAACCTGTCCTTGGCCGCGACCGCGGTCGGGGTGATCGCCGCCATCGCCGTACCCTTTGGTGCACCGGGGATCGCGGCGGCTGCCCCGTCTGCCACCGCCGCTGCGCCTCGCTCGAACGACGTCTTCGACGGGCCTCGCGTCCTGTTCGTCGAGGACTTCGAGCACGACGTCGCGACCACGCCGATCATGCTGGACCAGTACGTCGGTGCAGAGGGTGAGCGGTACACCGCAGACCCGGCATGGGTCGACGCATCGCAGTGCAACGGGATCATCACCAGTGCGACGAGCTCGAACGTCGCTGCGTGCACGGCCAACGCGGACCTTCGCAACCTCAGTGACGTGCTCGGGCGGATCACCGGGAACGACCCCCGTACCAACCATGCGGTGAGCGCCTGGACGTCCTCCCGGAACCTTCCCCGCAACGCGGTGCAGGTCGAGTCCCGTGATGCGTTCTCCCTCGGCTCGACGGGGCGGTTCGTCTCCTTCGGGGTGAGCGCCGCCGCCGGAGCCTGCGTCGGCTACACGCACCCGCTGCTCAACTTCCTGCTCGTCGACGGAGACACGGAACACCCAGTGTCCGAGCGGGCGATCGACCCGTGCACCGACCCTCGCTCGCAGGCGTTCACCGTGAACGGGGCCAGCTACCGCGGCGGCGAGTTCGTCTCCAGCGGCGGCGTGCTGTTCTCCGGGGACGCCCTGCGCTGGCGCCTGCGCAACGAGCAGTCCTCGTACAGCGGCAACGATGGTGCCATCGACCGCGTGACGATCGTCGACTCGACGCCCACGCTCGCGAACGCCTTCGCTGGCACCCCGATCGTCGGCGACACCGCTCGCATGACCGTCTCGGTCGTGAACACGTCCGAGCGCGGCTCGAAGCCGGGCTGGTCCTTCGCGGAACGCCTGCCCGAGGGGTTGACGGTCGCGAGCGACCCGAAGCTCCAGACGACCTGCACCGGAGCAGACACGACGGTCGAGCCCGGAGCCGCGGACGTCTCGGTCGCCGGTGACCTCGCCATCGACGCCGCGGACTGCACGGTCTCCTTCGACGTCCGCGCGGCCACGGCCGGCACGTACACGATCACCGGCGACGTCGTGACCCAGCACATGGGTGTCGACCTGCCGACCGCCGCGAGCGTGACGTTCGAGCCGGAGCGCAACGTCCTGGGCGTGTCCGAGCGCGGCGTCGTGACCGGCGGCAACGGCGACGACATCGCCGACCTGGGTGAGCAGATCGCGTTCGTCACCCGCGTCGAGAACCAGGGCAACGTCCCGGTCCGCGCGCTGGAGCTGTCTGGTGACCAGGGCGCGTTCAGCTGCGACGTGGCCACACTCGCTCCGGGAGCCTCGACCGAGTGCTCGACGACACCACGCGACGTGACGCAGGCGGACGTGGACTCCGGCGCGATCGAGGACACCGTCGAGGTCGGTGCCCTCTCCCGTCTCGGGGTTCCGGTGGCCGGCACGGCGTCCGCACGCGTCGAAGCGACCGAGAGCGCCGCCGCAGTGGCGCTCGTGATCGCGCCCCGGGCCGAGGGTCGCCCGGGTGTCGGCGACGAGGTGCAGCTGACCGCGACGGTCCGCAACTCCGGCAACACGTCGGTCCGTGACGTCGTCGTCACGCTGCCCGACCGCCCCGAGTTCTCTGTGCAGTGCGATGTGCAGTCGCTGGCGCCGGGTGCCTCGGTGGACTGTGAGGTCACCGGTGCCTACACGATCACCCAGGCGGACGTCGATGCCGGTTCCGTCGCGTTCGCCGCGAACGTCACTGCGACCGACGTCGCCGGTGCGCCCGTGCGAGCAGACGCTCGCGCGTCCCAGGACACCGTCGTGCAAGCGCCGTCCCTCTCCTCGACCCTCTCCGCTGCGCTGCGCGCCGAGGGGAAGAACCCGGCCCCCGGTGACGTCGTCACCAGGACGGTCCAGGTGCGGAACACCGGCAACGTCACGCTCACCGACGTCGCCGGGTCCGTCGACGGACGCCCGGACGCCCGGATCGTCTGCCCCACCGGTCCGCTCTCGCCGGGCGAGACGACCGAGTGCGTCGTCCCCGACCACGTCGTCACCCAGGCGGACATCGACCGTGGCTCGGTGACGTCCGAGGCGCAGATGCAGGCCACCGCTCCGTCCGGGCAGCCGGTCCGTTCGACGGACTCGGCGTCGGTCGAGCTCGAGCGGCGTAACACTCTCGGCGCCACCCTCTCCGCGTCGCTGGCCGCGCCGGGAGAAGCTCCCGAGGCCGGCGACCACGTCGCGCTCGGCCTGACCGTCCGGAACACCGGCAACAGCACGCTGAACGACGTCGCCGCATCGCTCGACGGGCGTGACAGCACGATCAGCTGCCCGACGGGAGCCCTCGCACCGGGAGCGGAGCGGGACTGCACCATCGAGGACCACGATCTGACGCAGGTCGAGATCGACCACGGCTCGGTGGACTTCGCCGTGACCGCGACGGCCTCCGGCCCCGGCGGACGCGAGGCCACCGGCAAGGACAGCGCTTCCGTCGAGCTTGCTCGGACCGCGGCCGTCGAGACGTCGGCGACGAGCGTGCTCGACCCGACCGAGCACGAGGTGCCGCTCGCCGGTGACACCGCGACGGTGTCGATCACGGTGCGGAACACGGGCAACGTCACGGTGACCGGTGTCCGCGCCCACGTGACCGACCGCGACGACCTGACCGTCTCCTGCCCGACCGACGAGCTCGCTCCCGGCGACTCGGTGACGTGCGAGGTGTCCTCCGTGACGCTGACCCACGCCGAGGTGGACGCCGGCGCGGTCCGGTTCCCCGTGGACGTCGCCGCCACCGGCGCCGACCGGCAGCGCGCCGAGGCGAACGGTGCGACCACGCTCGAGATCGTCCGGGCACCCGCCATCCGGGCCACCGCGACCGCCGCGGTCGACCACGACGGCACCGTGCACGCCGGCGACGCCGCTCGGGTCACCCTCACGGTCGAGAACACCGGCAACGTGACCGTGCGCGATCCGTCCGCGCTGGTCACGGGTCGGGACGACATGACGGTCACCTGCGCCGACGCCGAACTCGCACCCGGCGCCCGCACCGAGTGCACCGTCGCAGCACACCGTCTCACCCAGCAGGAGGTCGATGCCGGCAAGGTCTCGTTCACCCTGGTCGCTTCCGCGACCGGCTCGGACGGCACGACGGTGACGGCCGACGCTGAGGCCGGTACGGACATCGAGCGCGAGCCCGGGATCGAACTGACCGTCGTCGCGCACCTGGCCGCGTCGGAGCACGACGTCCCGCAGGCCGGTGACCGGGTGTCGGTCTCGGTGCGGACGACGAACACGGGCAACGTCACCCTGTCCGGAACGCACGCCGAGATCGTCGAGCTGGCCGACCTGCCCGTCGCCTGCGCGCCCACCGACACCGCGCCGGGTGCGCACGTCGACTGCACGGTCCCCGAGTACGTCCTCACCCAGGCGGACGTCGACCACGGCAGCGTGACCGTCGCCGCGGTGGCCGAGGCGACCGCTCCCGGCGGCGCGACCGTCTCCGATCGCGACGAGGTCACCGTCGGCCTCGCGGCTGCGAGCTCGCTCGACCTGTCCGGCGAAGCGGTCGTGCGCGACGCGACGGGTGCGTTCGTCGCCGTGGACCGCGACCGCGCGCTGCACCCGGGGACCGAGGTGTGGGTCCGCTTCACGGTGGTCAACACCGGGAACCTGGACGTCCGCGACCTCCGCGCCGCTGCCGAGCTGCCGGCGGTGACCGTCGAGGACACCGCGCTCGAGCCGGGAGCGCGGACGACCGCCGTCACGCAGCATCCGCACGTCGTCTCCGCAGCGGAGGCTGCGAAGGGAACCGTGGTCCTGACGGGCCAGCTGACCGCGCAGGTGCCGCGCGCCGACGGCGACACGACGGAGGCGCCGGGTGCGGCGACGGTCGGGCAGGCCCGGTCGATGCGCACCGCGACCGCCGTGCAGCCGACGTGGGTGTTCTCGAACGAGTACCGCACCACCCTGCGTGCCGAGGCGGCTCCTCTCGAACTCGCGTTCACCGGGTCCGAGGTCGTCCAGGTGGCGCTCCCGTCCGGGATCGTCCTCCTGCTTGCGGGTCTGGTACTCCTGGTCTGGATCCGGCGCGGGCGTGCCGAGCACGGCCGTCACCGCGCCTGATCGGCTGCGGAAGACGCAGGAGGGCCCGACCGGCGATGCCGGCCGGGCCCTCCGTGCAACTCCGAGGCGGCGACGGCGCGCGTCGTGTCAGTCCAGCGCGGACCGGATGTACGCGTGCAGCGCCCCGCCGTACGCGTCCGCCGCACCGGGCGCGCCGAACTCCTGCGAGGTGCCGCCGACCACCGCGGTCACGACGAAGTCAGACCCCGACCGGGTCAGCGAGACGAAGGCCGGCCCGAGCAGGTCCCGCAGCTGGTCCTCGCGCGGAAGCCACAACGACTCGGCGGCGTCGACCGAGTCGAGCGCCCACTCGGTCGTCCCGTTGAACCCGAGCACGGTGCCGGACGGGTAGTCGTGGCGTTCGACGGTCATCTCCGACACCGTGTAGACGTCGTCGTCGACGCCGGGCTTGTCGATGACGAACCGGTCCCCGGTCGTGGGGTGCCAGCGGAGTCCGGCGTCACGCAGGGCCGCGGCGAGAGCAACTGTGATCACGCATTCCAGCCTGCCACTCGGAACCGTGCAAGCTCCCCGTACTAGCATCGCCGAGCACCCCCACGCGCGACCGCACCAGCGTCCGCGCGCGCGAACGCGACGACGCCCGGCCAACCGGTGCCGCGCCTCCAGGCCGAAGAACCGGCCACGGGGCGGGCCACCGGCCGGCGTCCCGACCGAGGTGGACGACACCCTGTCCGCCCAGAGAAGGACCCGCATGACCCTCGAACGCGAGGAACTCCGCGACGACTGGACCGTGACCATGGTCGGAGGAACCGGCGCTCCGGACGGTGTCGCCGGCCGCACGATCCCGGCGACCGTACCGGGGCAGGTGCACACCGACCTGGAACGCGAGGGTCTGCTGGCGGACCCGACGTTCGACCGGAACGAGGACGCCGGCAAGTGGGTCGGCCGCGCGGACTGGGCGTACCGGCGGACGGTCGACGTCGACGCGAAGGGTTTCGAACGCGTCGACCTGGTGTGCGACGGGCTCGACACGGTGGCGGAGCTGAGCCTCGACGGCGTGGTCGTGGGCACCACCCGGAACATGCACCGGCGCTACCGCTTCGACGCGCGCGACCAGACCGGCGGGGTCGGCCGCGGCCGCAAGACCCTCGAGGTCCTGTTCGAATCGCCCTACCGCGAAGCCGGTCGTGTCGCGGCGAAGGCCGGCAGCATGCCCGGACCGTACGACGAGCCGTTCCCGTACATCCGGAAGATGGCCTCGAACTTCGGCTGGGACTGGGGCCTGACCGCGGTGACGAGCGGCCCGTGGCGACCGATCGCGATCGAGCGGTGGTCAACCGCGCGACTGCGCGAGGTCCGACCGCTGGTCGACGTGGAGGCGGGCGAAGGTGTGCTCGACGCGCATCTCACGGTCGAGCGCTCGGGGCTGAACGATCTCGACCAGGACGGCGAGGACGACGACCTCGTGCTCGTCGTGACGGTGAGCGGCGAGACCGCCGAGGGGACGGCGACGCGTCAGCGGTCCCGCGCGCAGCTCACGCCGAAGGACGACGAGACCGTGGTCACCGTCCGCGTGCCCGACGTGCAGCGCTGGTGGCCGCGGGGGTACGGCGAGCAAGCCCTGTACGACGTGGTCGTCGAGCTGCAGACCGTCGACGGCGAGGTCCTCGACCGGAACACCTTCCGCACCGGCTTCCGGTCGACGCGCATCGACACGGGCGCGGACGAGATCGGCAAGCCGTTCAACGTGCACGTCAACGGCACACTCATCGACGTGCGTGGCGTGAACTGGATCCCGGACGACGTCATCGTGTCGCGGGTCGACCGCTCGCGGGTGTCCTCTCGACTCGACGCAGCCGTCGACCTCAACGTGAACCTCGTGCGCGTCTGGGGCGGCGGTGTGTACGAGTCGAACGACTTCTACGAGGTCTGCGACGAACTCGGGCTGCTCGTCTGGCAGGACTTCCCGTTCGCCTGCTCCGCCTACCCCGAGGGCGAGCCGATCCGCAGCGAGGTCATCGCCGAGGCCCGGGACAACGTCGCACGCCTGTCGCGGCACCCGTCGCTCGTGGTGTGGAACGGCAACAACGAGAACATCTGGCTGCACGGGGTCGACAACTGGGGAGACGACCTCGGGGACCGCGGCTGGGGGCTCGACTACTACCTCGACCTGCTGCCGACGATCGTCGACGCCGTGGATCCGTCCCGCTTCTACACGGTCGCATCGCCGTGGTCGGGCGACGAGTCGCTGTTCGCGAACGACGTCGACCACGAGACGCACCACTCGTGGGACGTCTGGAACCGCCTGTCCGACGACCACTACCGTGACTCCGTGCCGCGGTTCGTCTCCGAGTTCGGGTGGCAGGCGCCGCCCGCGTGGCGCACCCTTCGCGATGCCGTGCGTGACTCACCTTTAGCCGTCGATTCGCCCGGTGTGGTCCACCACCAGAAGGCCGCGGACGGCATGGGGAAGCTCGCTCGGGGGCTCGCGCCGCGGTTCGGCTCGGTCTCGCCGCACGATTTCGACGAGTGGCACTACCTGACGCAGCTCCAGCAGGCGAGAGCGATCGCGACGGGCGTGGAGCACTGGCGGACGCACTGGCCCCGCAACACCGGGGTCGTGGTCTGGCAGCTGAACGACCTGTGGCCGGTGTCCTCGTGGTCGGCGATCGACTCGGCGGGGCGGCTGAAGCCGCTGGCGCACGAGCTGCGCCGGCTCTACGACGACGTGCTGCTGACGATCCGGCCGGTGCGGACGTCCGGCACGTCGGCGTCGGTCGACGACGCCGGTCCGGGAGGCGCGGATCGCCCCGCGTCGTCGGCTACGGTTCCGTCGTCGGCGGGCGCTGGGCCGGTGGCCGCCGGGTCGGCTGGTGACGGATCGCCCGATGCCGGTGCGTCGGCGGCCGACGAGGCGGGCGACCGAGCGGACACGCTGTCGCTCGGGGTGTCGCCCGGCGCGTTCGGGCACGCGCCCATCGAGGTCGCCGTCCGCTCCACGCGCGCCGGCCACGACAGCGTCGTGCGCGTCCGACGGATCACGCTCGCGGGGACGGTCCTCGCCGAGGTCACGCTCCCGGTGCGCCTCTCGGCGGCCGGGGTCGCCGTCGTGGCGCTGCCCGAGTCCGTCGGCGTGGTGGACGACCCCACCAACGAGCTCGTCGTGGCGGACATGGACTGGCGCCGTGCGGTGTGGACCCCGGCGCCGGACAAGGACATGCGGTGGGAGCCGGCGCGGTACCGGACGTCCTTCACCCCGGTCGGCGAGGACGGCCTCCAGCTCGTCGTGGAGGCGGAGAGTCTCGTGCGCGACTTCCTCGTGCAGCCGGACCGGGTCGCGTCAGGCGGCGCGGTGGATCGTGGGTTCATGACGTTGCTGCCTGGGGAGACGGTCTCGTTCCGACTCCGCGGCGTGACCGAGGCCGATGTGCCGGCGCTCCGGACGGCGCCGGTCATGACCACGCTGAACGACGTCCTCGGCGGTTGAAATACTGCACACCAGGCTGATATATTGACAGGACGCGCTACCCCGCTGTGACTCTCGGCGGAGCGCGTCCGGTCGACCTCCGTCGTGCCGGTCGCCGACTGGAGGTCCTCCCGATGTCCCTCGCGCTCCGCCTGGCTCCCCGTCCCGGATCCGCCCCGGCGGACAGCGCGGGTCTGCACGCTCACGACCGCGCACGGACCCGCCGCGGTCCCGCCGTCGGCACCGCTGCTCTCGACCTCGGACTCCTGCTCGCCGCGTTCGCCGTGGCGCACGTCCTCCGGTTCCCGTGGGAACTCTCGCGCTGGTCGGTCGACGCCGGATGGATCGAGTTCGTCGTGGCGCCCGCGATCGTCGTCGTGTGGATGGTCCTCCTCGTGGCGTTCCGCACGCGTGACCCCCGCATCACCGGGGTCGGCGGCGACGAGTACCGCCGGCTCCTGACCGCCAGTCTGCTCGCAGGCGCGGTCGTCGCCGTGGTGGCGTACGCCGCGAGCATCGACATCGCCCGGGGGTACGTCGCCATCGCCTTCCCGCTCGGGCTGCTGTTCCTCACGCTCGGTCGCAAGGCGTTGCGGACCGTCCTCGTGCGGCGCCGTGCCCGCGGCGAGCGGCTGCAGGACGTCCTGCTGGTCGGTGACGTCGAGGACGTCCGGTACGTCGGTCGTCGCATCGCGGCCACGCCGACCGCCGGGTACCGCGTCCGTGCCGTCGTGTCGGACTGCGCGGAGCCCGGCACGGAGGTCGACCTCGACGGCTCGGTCGTCCCGGTCGTGGGTGGGATCGACGACGTCCTCGACCTCGCGCAGAGCGGGAACGTCTCCGCGGTGGTCGTCGCCGGCGCCGTCCGGGGCGGGCACGAGCGGCTCCGTCGACTCGGCTGGCAGCTCGAAGAGCGCGGCATCGAACTCGTCGTGTCGTCCCCGCTGGCCGACATCGCCGCCGGCCGCGTGCACGAGCGCCCGGTCGACGGTCTGCCCCTCATGCACGTCGAGACGCCGGACTACCGGCGCCGGTTCGGCAAGCGTGCGCTGGACGTGGTCGGTGCCGTCGTCGGGTTGGTCCTCCTCTCACCGGTCTTCGCGATCATCGCTCTCGTGATCCGGATCGACGACGGTGGCCCGGCATTCTTCCGGCAGCCCCGCGTCGGACGTGGTGGCGAGGAGTTCTCGATCGTCAAGTTCCGGACGATGTGCACGGACGCCGAAGCCCGGCTCGACGACCTCTACGCTGCGAACGACGGTGACGGGCCGCACTTCAAGCTGCGTGTCGATCCCCGGATCACGCGAGTCGGTGCCTTCCTCCGGCGGACTTCGCTCGACGAACTCCCGCAGCTGTGGAACGTCCTGAACGGCACGATGAGCCTGGTGGGGCCGCGCCCAGCGAGTGCGCGTGAGGTGGCAGCGTACGAAGACTTCGCCGACCGCCGGCTCCTCGTGACCCCGGGTATGACCGGGCTCTGGCAGATCAGCGGCCGATCGAACCTCGACTGGGCGGACGGGCTTCGCCTGGACCTGCACTACGTCGAGAACTGGTCCTTCGCACACGACGTCGTGATCCTGGCGCGCACGATCCCGTCCGTTCTTCGCTCTCGCGGGGCGTACTGACTCGCTCCCGATCCTCCCGCTGCCTGTGCGAACGGTGTCCGTTCGGGTGCCCGGCCTGGGCTTCCCGGGGCGTGCGAGTTACGATGGTCGGACGACGGACCTCCGCCGCACGCGTCGACGGTGACACGGAGACGGCGACCAGATCCAGATTCAAGGAGTCATGATGCTCGGAAACCTCGGTGGCGTACACCTGCTGATCATCCTCGGGATCGTCATCCTGCTGTTCGGTGCGACCAAGCTCCCGGCGCTCGCCAAGGGTCTCGGGCAGTCGATCAACATCTTCAAGAAGGAGATGGGCGACGACGACAAGAAGGCCAAGGGCACCGATGCTGGCGTGCAGGCTGAGCGCATGAACACCGCCGCGGCTGAGCCCGCGGCACCCGTCGCCCAGCCGGTCGTGAACCCCGGCCCGTCGGTGCAGCCGAACTCGGACCACAGGAACTAGGACCCAGCCCCGTCCTGTCGGAAGCCCCCGCGACCACTCCGGTCGCGGGGGCTTCGTCATGCGCGGGGGCGCGGGCGTCCGCAGTGTGCGAGGTTCCGACGAGTGTGGGACGCCGCGCGCCTCGCACGGTGTGCGGAACGTCGCACGCTGGGCGGGTCGACCTCGCACGGTGCGAGGTGCGACTCGCGGGTGGAGGATGAGCACATGACCTCCGCGCCGCTCCGGGACGACCGGCGCATCGTGCTGGTCGTGGCGATCCTGGCCTCGTTCGTGGTCGGGCTGGACGCGAGCGTCGTGAACGTCGCGCTCCCGGCGATCCGGCAGGAGCTCGGTGGTGGGCTCGTCGTGCAGCAGTGGGTCGTCGACGCGTACATGGTGACGCTCGGTTCGCTCATCCTCGTGGCCGGGTCGCTGTCGGACGTGTTCGGCCGGGTGCGCATCATCACGTGGGGTCTCGTCGTCTTCGGGGTGGCCTCGATCGCGTGCGCCGCAGCTCCGACGGGCGAGGTCCTCATCGTGTCCCGGGCGCTGCAGGGTGTCGGCGGGGCGCTCGTGACCCCGAGTTCGCTCGCGCTCATCGTGGCGGCGTACCGAGGCGCTGCGCAGTCGAAGGCGATCGGTTCGTGGACGGCGTGGTCGAGCGCTGCCGTGATCGTCGGGCCGGTGGTCGGTGGCCTGATCGTCGACGGTCTGGGCTGGAGGTGGATCTTCGTGCTCACGGCGATCCCGATCGCGGTGACGATCCCGCTCGTGCTCCGGATCACGGGTGACGTCCGGCACGAGCACCGGCCGCGGATCGACGTCGTGGGGGCGGTGCTGGCGGTGCTCGGCGTCGGTGGGGTCGTCCTCGGGTTGATCGAGCAGGAACGGCTCGGGTGGGGGTCCCCGGTGGTGGTCGCTGCCCTCGTGGTCGGGGCCGCGGCGCTCGTGGCGTTCGTGCCGTGGGAGCTCCGGGTGACCCGGACGACCGGTGCACCCCTGGTGCCGCTCGCACTGTTCCGGGCGCGGAACTTCACCGTCGGGAACCTGGCGACGTTGTCGATCTACGGCGCCCTCGGGATGGTCGGCTTCGTGGTGACGCTGTTCCTGCAGGAGGTCTGGCGGCTCCCCGCCTGGCTCGCCGGCATCGCCACACTGCCGCCGACGTTGCTGCTCCTGGCGCTCTCGACGACCGTCGGCGCCTTCGCCGGGAAGTACGGACCGCGGTGGTTCATGGCAGCCGGGCCCGCGGTCGGAGCGATCGGTGCCGTGTTGATGGTGCTCGCCGGAGATGACCCACGGGCGTACTGGTGGTCGATCCTGCCCGGGCTGGTGCTGGTCGGCGTCGGGATCTCCCTCATGGTGACGCCCCTGACGAGTGCCGTGCTCGGGTCGGTGCCGGAGAACGAGGCCGGTGTGGGGTCGGCCGTGAACAACGCGATCGCGCGGATCGCGAGCCTCGTGATGGTGGCGCTCGCGGGCATCGTGCTCGGTGGCGGCATGAGCACGGCGGGGTTCCACCGAGCCGTGATCGTGATGGCACTGCTCCTGCTCGCCGGCGCTGTGGTGAGTGCCGTCGGAATCCGGAATGCGCCGCCGCGCTCGTAAGTTGAGTGGAGTAGACTCAAGTACACGCACACCGTGACGAAAGGACGGAACGCATGGCGAACCTCCAGGGTGCTCCTGACTCGCAAGAGCGACAGAAGACCGCCCTCGAGCAGTACGGCGTCGACCTCACGGCGATCGCCCGGAGCGGCAAGCTCGACCCGGTGATCGGCCGTGACGCCGAGATCCGGCGCGTCAGCCAGGTGCTGACCCGCCGCACCAAGAACAACCCCGTGCTCATCGGGGAACCCGGCGTCGGCAAGACCGCCGTCGTCGAGGGCCTCGCGCAGCGCATCGTCGCCGGCGACGTCGCCGACTCCCTCAAGGACAAGCGACTCGTGTCGCTCGACATCTCCGCCCTCATCGCCGGCGCGAAGTACCGCGGCGAGTTCGAGGAGCGGCTCAAGGCCGTGCTCAAGGAGATCAACGACTCCGAAGGGCAGGTCATCACGTTCATCGACGAGCTGCACACCCTCATGGGCGCCGGTGGTGGCGAGGGCTCCGTCGCCGCGTCGAACATGCTCAAGCCGATGCTGGCCCGTGGCGAACTGCGGCTCATCGGCGCGACGACCCTCGACGAGTACCGCGAGTACATCGAGAAGGACGCCGCACTCGAGCGCCGCTTCCAGCAGGTCTACGTGGGGGAGCCCAGCGTCGAGGACGCCGTGGCGATCCTCCGCGGGCTCAAGGAACGGTACGAGGCGCACCACAAGGTGTCGATCAACGACTCCGCCCTCGTGGCTGCGGCAAGCCTGTCGAACCGGTACATCTCCGGGCGACAGCTGCCGGACAAGGCGATCGACCTCATCGACGAGGCAGCGAGCCGACTCCGCATGGAGATCGACTCCAGCCCGGTCGAGATCGACGAGTTGAAGCGGAACGTCGACCGGTTGCGTGTCGAGGAGTTCGCGCTCAAGCAGGAGAAGGACGACGCCTCGAAGGCGCGCCTCGAGACCCTCCGGAACGAACTGCACACGCGTGAGGAACGCCTCGCCGCCCTCGAGCAGCGCTGGCAGGCCGAGCGCGCGAGCCTCAACCGGATCGGCGAGCTCAAGCAGCAGCTCGACGACCTCAACATGCGCAGCCAGCGGGCCCAGCGCGAAGCCGACTACGCCACCGTGTCGCGGCTCGAGTACGCCGATAAGCCGCGCATCGAAGCGGAGCTCGCCGCTGCCGAACGAGCCGGGTCCACCGACCGGATGGTCAACGACAGTGTCACCGACGAGGACATCGCCGCCGTGATCGCGCAGTGGACGGGCATCCCGCTGGGGCGGCTGCTCCAGGGCGAGACCGAGAAGCTGCTGCACCTGGAGAACGAACTGGGTCGCCGGATCATCGGGCAGCGCTCCGCAGTGAGCACCGTGTCCGAGGCCGTCCGTCGCACCCGCGCGGGCATCTCCGACCCGGACCGTCCGACGGGCTCGTTCCTGTTCCTCGGCCCCACCGGTGTCGGCAAGACCGAGCTGGCCAAGGCGCTCGCCGAGTTCCTGTTCGACGACGAGAAGGCCCTCGTCCGCATCGACATGAGCGAGTACGGCGAGAAGCACTCGGTCGCGCGGCTCATCGGCGCCCCGCCCGGGTACGTCGGGTACGAGGCCGGCGGGCAGCTCACCGAGACCGTCCGGCGGCGCCCGTACTCCGTGGTGCTGCTCGACGAGATCGAGAAGGCGCACCCCGAGGTGTTCGACGTGCTGCTGCAGGTCCTCGACGACGGTCGCCTGACCGACGGGCAGGGCCGGACGGTGGACTTCCGGAACACGATCCTCATCCTGACGTCGAACCTCGGCTCGCAGTTCATGACGGACCAGTCGCTCACCGACGTCCAGCGTGACGAGGCGGTCCGGGAGCTCGTGCAGCAGGCCTTCCGCCCCGAGTTCATCAACCGACTCGACGACATCGTCGTGTTCCAGGCGCTCACGGAGGAGGACCTCGGCCAGATCGTCTCGCTGTACGTCGACCGACTCGCACGTCGGCTGACGGACCGTCGGCTCGAGCTGGCGGTCACCCCGGATGCCCGGGCCTGGCTCGCCGAACGCGGGTACGACCCGGTGTACGGCGCGCGGCCGCTCCGCCGGCTCATGCAGCGGCAGATCGACGACCGCCTCGCGCGGGCGATCCTGTCGGGTGACGTCCGGGACGGCGACACCGTCCGCGTGGACGTCGCCGCAGGCGGCGACGAGCTGACGGTCGAGCCGTTCGAACTGGCGGAGATCGTCGAGGAGTAGACCGACGCACTGAACGCGGCTGCCTGGAGGCCCGCCACCGGTTCCTGAGACCGGTGACGGGCCTCCAGGGTGTTGGCTGCAGGGCATGCCTGAGATCCGCGCGTTCCGTCGCCTCACCGACGCCGTCGAGCACGCGAGCGTGCTCGACAAGGCCGTCGACATCGATCGCTCCGTCGTCCGCGCCCTCGCGAAGCCGAAGGCCCTCCGGCAGTTGCTGCACGGTGTGCCCTTCGGGCACCCGCTGCACCCGCTCATGGTGCAGGTCCCGCTCGGCGCGTGGATCTCCGCCGCGGTCCTCGACCTGATCGGCGGGAAGGGGAACGCGAAGGCCGCGAAGACCCTCGTCGGGGTCGGGCTCGTGTCCTCCGGGAGCGCGAGCGTGGCCGGGTACGTCGACTGGTCCGAGCTCGACCGCGAACAGCTCCGGACCGGGTGGGTGCACCAGGCCGTGAACTGGGCGGGCATCTCGCTGTACGGGCTGTCGTGGATGCAGCGGAAGCGCGGGAACCACGGAGCCGGGAAGCTCCTCGGGTTCGCCGGACTCGCGGTCGTCGGGGTCGGCGGGTACCTCGGTGGACACCTCGCGTACCGGCAGCGCGCCGGTGTGAGCCGTGACGGCGAGGTGCCGTTCGACGCCTGACCCGCCCCGGCGGTGCGCCGGTTACGGTGACGAAACACCATGCCCCGAAGACTCGGGGTATGGACCACCTCAGCATCGATACCGTCCCGCTCGTCGTCTTCCCGCGTGCCGGCGGCGCCGAGTTCGTCATCAGCGTCGACGAGCAGGCGGGGGTGGTCCGTGTCGACCCAGCGCACTCATAGGAACATCGTATGCAGTACATGTATGCGTGTACTCGTGGTGGACGATGAGGTCGCCCTCGCCGACCTCGTCGCGAAGGGTCTGACCCGGCAGGACATGGCGGTCGACGTCGCCTACCGCGGTGACCACGCCGACGAGCTGCTCGCGGTGAACGACTACGACGTCGTCGTGCTCGACCGGGACATCCCGGGGGTGCACGGGGACGAGGTCGCCCGCCGTCTCGCCGCCCGCGGCAGCCTCACCCGGATCATCATGCTCACGGCGGCGACCACGCTGACCGATCGCGTGAACGGCCTCGAGCTCGGCGCCGACGACTACCTGCCGAAGCCGTTCGAGTACCCGGAACTCGTCGCACGGGTCCGTGCCCTCGGCCGGCGCAGTGTCGCCCCGGTCGCACCCGTCCTCGAACGCTCCGGGCTGCTCGTGGACACCAACCGACGCATGGCCACGCGTGACGGGCGGCCGCTCGACCTCACCTCGAAGGAGCTCGGGGTGCTCGAGACGCTCCTCCGGGCGGACGGGCGCATCGTCTCCGCCGAGGAACTCCTCGAGAAGGTCTGGGACATGAACATCGACCCGTTCACCGCGGCGGTGCGGGTCACGATGTCGAAGCTCCGCAAGAAGCTCGGCGACCCGGACCCGATCCGGACGGTCCCGGGCAAGGGCTACGCGCTGTGAGGCGGGTGGGGCGGACCTGGAGCATCCGCACCCGGACCGCCCTGGTGTTCGCGCTCGCGGCGATGGCGCTCGCCACCGGGGTGGTCGTGTTCTCGAACCTCATGTCGCAGGCCGGGGTCGGTACGGCGTACGCGACGACCCGCGCAGCAGCGGAGGTCGAGCAGTGGCGGGTGTCCACGGCGTCACCGGCGCCGCTCGCGTCGGCAGAGCCGGACGACGATGCGACGCAGTTGCCCTCGGCGGCGGTCGTGCGGCTCGTCGCCGTGCAGCAGTGGCAGTGGTCCGCGATCGGGATCGCGGGCGCGGGCGTCCTCGCCGGTGGTCTGGGGTGGTTCGTCAGCCGACGCATGCTCCGACCGATCGACCGGATCACGGCGACGGCGAACCGGATCACGGCGTCGAACCTCCACGAACGCATCGCCCTCGACGGGCCGGACGACGAGCTCCGGCGGTTGTCCGGCACGGTCGACGACCTGCTCGACCGGCTGCAGACGGCGTTCGAGAGCCAGCGGCGCTTCGTCGCGCAGGCGTCCCACGAGCTCCGGACGCCGCTCGCCGTCCAGCGGGCTGCGATGCAGATCGGGTTGCACGACGGCGCCGACACCTCGGACGTCCGTGCCATCCGCCAGGAACTCCTGGAGCAGAACCGGCGCACCGAGCACCTCGTCGAGTCGCTCCTGGTGCTCGCCGAAGCCGATCGTGGTCTCGCTGGCGACGAGCAGGAGATCGACCTCGCGGAGCTCGCCGACGAGGTCGTAGCGGGAGCCGCCGGGGGTGCCCACGAGGCGGGCGTGACGCTCGTCCACGAAACGCACGACGCGCCTCCAGGCCGTCAGCACGTCGCCGGTGAGCCGACGTTGATCCGGCAGCTGCTCGTGAACCTCGTCGGCAACGCCGTCGAGTACAACGAACCCGACGGGTTCGTGCGCGTGACCACGCGCGGCGACGGCTTCGTCGTCGAGAACTCCGGACCCGTCGTGCCTCCCGAGATCGCGCCGCTGCTCGTCGAACCGTTCCGACGCTGCACGTCGTCGTCCGGTGGCCGGCACAGCGGCCTCGGGCTGTCGATCGTCGCGTCGATCGTGCACGCACACGGCTGGCAGTTGGACGTGTCCGCACGGGCCGACGGCGGCCTGCGCGTCGACGTTTCGTCGGTGTAACCCGGCGAGTACACGGGCCGAAACAGGCGATCCGGTGTGCTGGTCACATGAAGCACACCACACGAAGTCGGCGCACCGTCCTGGCCGCCGCCGCGCTCCTCTGCGCGCTGCCCCTCGCCCTCGCGGCGTGCTCCTCGGGGTCCGGGGCGCCGTCCGCGAAGGACACCACCGTCGGCGTCGGCGTCGAGTGGGGTGCCTGCATGCGGGAGGCCGGGTTCGAGGTCGAGGACCCGGACGACGCCAGTGTCGAGTCCGGTGTCCTCGCCGCCCCACCCGGCGCCGAACAAGAGGAGTTCCAGCGCGCCGGGGCCCGCTGCGCGAAGGACGCCGGGGTGCAGGGAACGAGCAAGGCGGACAAGCAGGAGTGGGAGCGGCAGTACGCGAAGGTGGCTTCGTGCATCCGTGAGAACGGCTACGAGGACTTCCCGGAGCAGCGGCCCGGCGGCATCTCCACTGAGGGGTACCCGCGTGCCGAAGAAGTCGGGTTCGAGACGGCCATGCACGACTGCCTCGCCGAGTTCGCGCCCGACACCAAGACCCAGAACGTCGGCTGACCCGCTCAGCCGCAGGAGGAAGGAAGATGATGAAGAACACCACCAAGACCGCCCGACGCACCCGCTCGCTCGTGGCCGTCGGCGCAGCCGCCGTGCTGCTGCCGGGACTGCTCGCCGCGTGCTCGAGCGGGACGCCGAAGGCCGAGGAGACCTCCGCGTCGAAGTCCGGCTCGGGCGCCTCGCTGGCCTCGTGCATGCGGGACAAGGGGTACGACATGCCGGACCCGTCGTCCAGCGGCCGGGGTACGACCCTCAGCGCGCCGGAGGGTGTCGACCAGGAGCAGTGGGGCAACGACCTGCAGTCCTGCATGGGCGAGTCCAGCGGCGCCGGTGACGGCGGGTTCCAGGCGGCCAAGCCGATGCCGGGATCGGACGAGAAGCTCAAGGAGATGGCGCAGTGCATCCGCGACGGCGGGTTCTCCGACTACCCGGATGGGCAGGACGCCCAGGCGAAGTACCAGGCCGACGACCAGTCGGCCTTCGAAGAGGTGGCCGGGAAGTGCAGCGATGAGGCCTTCGGCGAGGGCGGAACGGTAGTGGAGCAGTGACCACCTGGACCCGCAAGCGAGCGACGGTCGCGGGAGTCTGCCTGGTGGCGGCGCTCGCCGCGGGGGCGGGCACGTGGGCGATCGTGGACCCCTCGAAGCAGGCGTCGGCGTCTTCCTCTTCGTCGTCGTCTGACGGAGGCAGTGGTGGCGCTCGCGGCGGCTCCACGGGACCGACCGCGACCGTCGACAAGGGCGACCTGACCGACTCGAAGGTGTTCGCCGGCACGCTCGGTTACGGCACCGCGAATGGCGTCCCCGGAGCGGCATCGGGCACCCTGACGTGGCTTCCGAAGCCCGGGCAGGTCATCCGGAGCGACGAGTTCCTCTACGCCGTCGACGAGCGCGGGGTCCGGGCGATGCACGGGACCGTGCCGCTCTGGCGGTCGCTCGAGCGTGGGCTGAAGGGCACCGACGTGCGGCAGCTCAACCAGAACCTCGCGGCGCTCGGGTACGACGTCTCGGTCGACGACACGTTCGGGCCGCGGACCCAGCGCGCGGTGAAGCAGTGGCAGACGGACCGGGGCCACAAGGTCACCGGCGTCATCACGAGCGCGGACATCGCGTTCGTCGACGGCGACGTCCGGGTGGCCTCCGTCGACGGCAAGCTCGGGCAGCCGGCGGGAGGCGACGTCCTCACGGTGACGAGTACGAAGCGGATCGTGACCGCGACGGTGTCCCAGCGCGATGCCGAGCGTCTGGCCGTCGGCACGAAGGTGCGCGTCCGGATCAACGGCACCGGCGACGCAATGTCCGGCGAGGTCACCGACCTGCAGCCGAACACGAGTGAGGACGGCGGCTCGAAGGTCGACGTCTCGGTGTCGTTCGACGCCGGGACGCGCCAACTGCCCGCGGCCGCGTCGGCCCAGATCGACGCCGAGGGCACCACCGAGAAGGGCGTGCTGTCGGTGCCGATCGCGGCACTGGTCGCGGGCGACGGCGGGAAGTACAGCGTCGACGTGGTGCGGCGGGACGGGACGACGAAGCGGGTGCGGGTCACGCCCGGGTTCATCGCCGACGGTCGGATCGCGATCACGGGCGGCGTGTCCGAGGGCGACGAGGTCGTGGTGCCCGGATGACCGGGTCTGTACTGCAATTGCGGGACGTCACGAAGACGTACGGCGACGTCGGTGCCCTGCGGGGGGTCACGCTCGACGTCGCGCCCGGCGAACTGCTGGCCGTGGTCGGGCCGTCCGGCTCGGGCAAGTCGACGATGCTCAACATCATCGGCACGCTCGACCGCCCGACCTCGGGCACCGTCACGATCGCCGGCAACGACGTCGACGCCATGTCCGACAACGAGCTGTCGCAGCTGCGCGCCGACCACGTCGGGTTCGTGTTCCAGCACTTCCACCTGCAGGTCGGTGCCACCGCGGCGGAGAACGTCGCCGATGGCCTGCTCTACGCCGGGACCGGTCGTCGGGAACGGCACCGCCGGGCGGTCGCGGCGCTCGAGCGGGTGGGCCTCGGCGGCCGAGTCGACCACCGGCCGAACCAGCTGTCCGGTGGCGAGAAGCAGCGTGTGGCGATCGCGCGGGCGATCGTCGGGGACCCGACGATCCTGCTCGCCGACGAGCCGACCGGTGCGCTGGACTCCGCGTCGGGGGCCGCGATCCTGGAGCTGCTGCGCGAGCTCAACCGGTCGGGGACGACCGTGCTGGTGATCACGCACGACCTGGCGCTCGCGGCCTCGCTGCCGCGCCGGGTCCGGATGCGGGACGGTGTCGTGGAGGACGACTCGACCACGTCCGGGAGCGACGGCGACGGCGACGTCGACGCCGCTTCGCTCGCGCTCGCCATCCGAGGTGCCCGGTGAGCGCCCGGACCCGCGGCACCGTCAGCCCCGCGGACCTGCTCCGCCTCGGCGTCTTCGGGCTCCGGACCCGTCCGGGCCGCGTCGTCCTGTCCGCCCTCGGGATCGCGATCGGCATCGCCGCGATGATCGCCGTCGTCGGCATCTCGTCGTCGAGCAAGGCGAAGGTCGACCAGGTGCTCGACGCACTCGGCACGAACGTCCTCACCGCCACGCAACCCCAGGGGTTCGGTGAGCCACAGCCCCTGCCCGCGACGGCGCTCGAGTCGGTCCTCCGGCAGGACGCCGTGCAGAGCGCCGCCGCCGTCGGGACGGTGCCGGACGCGGCGGTGTACCGGAACGAGTTCGTCCCGGCACCGGAGTCGAAGGGCATCGGCGTGATGGCCGCGTGGGGCGACGTCCCGAAAGTGCTCGGCGGGAAGCTCGTCTCGGGCCACTGGATCGACTCGTCGGCGGGTGCTCCGCCGCAGGTCGTCCTCGGTGCGGACGCCGCCGAGGCACTCGGAATCGATCGGGTCCGCCCGGACTCCCGCGTGTGGATGGGCGGCCAGTGGGTGCAGGTCGTGGGGATCCTCGGCAAGATCCAGCTCGCCGACGACCTCGACAACCAGGTGTTCGTGCCCCGAGGGCTCGCGACCGACCTCGGCTTCGACGGGTCCCCGACGGCGGTGTACACACGGGTGGACCCGTCGCGGGTCGAGGAGTCGCGGGACGTCCTCGCCGGCGCCATCCGACCCGGGTCGCCGCAGGACGTCGGCGTCACCCGACCGTCGGACGCGCTCGCCGCCAAGGACGCCACGGACGAGTCCTTCACGGGGCTGCTCGTCGGCATAGGCGGTGTGGCGCTGCTCGTCGGTGGCATCGGCGTCGCGAACACGATGGTGATCACGGTGCTCGAACGTCGGGCGGAGGTCGGGGTGCGACGTGCCCTCGGTGCCCGGCGGCGGAACATCCGTGATCAGTTCCTGGTCGAGTCGCTGCTGTTGTCGTTCCTCGGTGGGGTGGCCGGCGTGGTGATCGGGCTCGGCGTGACGATCGTGTTCGCGATCGGGCAGGGGTGGCCGATCGCGATCCCGGTCTGGGCGGTGGCCGGAGGCCTCGGAGCGACCGTCGTGATCGGTGGCGTGTCCGGGCTGTACCCGGCGGCGCGCGCAGCGCGCATCCCGCCGACGTCGGCGCTGGCCGCCGTGTGAGTCGAGTGGTGTAGTGGGGGCGCGGGGGGGGGGGGGGGGGCCCCCCCCCCCCCCCCCCGGGGGGGGGGGGGGGGGGGGGCCCCCCCCCCCCCCCCGCCTCCCGTCTGTCCGTGCGCTCTCGTAGGATGGGACGCAACGGAACAACAGATGCGGAATCCAGGCTGCGGCCTGGTCCGGAGGGGGAGTCATGGAAGTCCTGTTCGCGCTCGGAGCCGTCCCGCTGATCATCGTGGGGATCATCGTCATCGCGGTCATCGCGCTGATCTACGCCAAGCTCGTCTACCGCAACGCCGGCGCCGACGAAGCGCTCATCATCACGGGCAAGCGGTCCCGCAAGGTGAAGAACTCCGACGGCACCGAGACCGTCGAGTCCGGCATCAAGGTCGTCCTCGGCGCCGGTGTGCTCGTCCGGCCGTTCTTCGAGAAGGTCGCGAAGCTGTCGCTCAGCTCACGGGCGATCGACATCAACGTCAACGCGCAGGACTCCCGCGGCGTGACGATCGACGTCGAGGCGGTGGCGCTCGTCAAGGTGGGCGAGGCCGACGCCTCCATCCGGGCGGCGGCACAGCGCTTCCTCGGGCAGGAGAAGAAGATCGACGACTTCGCCCGAGAGGTCCTGTCGGGTTCGCTCCGCGCCTCGATCGGTGCGACCGACGTGTCGACGATCATCCGCAACCGCGACCAGCTCACCGTCGCCGTGCTCGACGTCGCGAAGGACGCCCTGCACAGCCAGGGGCTCGACGTCGACTCCTTCGAGATCAAGGGCATCTCGGACCGCAACGAGTACATCAGCGACCTCGGCCGTGCCGAGCGTGCCCGTGTCCGGCTCGAGGCCGAGAACGCCGAGGCCCAGGCCGACCGCGAAGCGCGTGAGGCCCGTGCCACCGCGGACCAGGCCATCGCCGAGGCAGAGAACACCCTCGCGATCCGGCGTGCGGCCCTGCAGCTCGACGCCGACCGTGCGTCGGCCGAAGCGGCTGCGGCCGGCCCCCTCGCCCAGGCCCGTGCGGCGCAGGGCGTCGTGGAGCAGGAGCAGCTCACCGCGCAGAAGCGTGCCGAACTCCGTCGTGCCGAGCTCGAGTCCGAGGTGTCCGCCGTCGCCGAGGCGCAGGCGCGGAAGACCCGGGTGGAGGCCGAAGCCGCCGCTGCCGCCCAGGTCGAGACGGCCCGTGCGCAGGCCGAGGCCCGTCGCATCTCGGCCGAGGCGATCGCCGCCGAGGCCAAGGCCGAAGCCGAGGCGCGCAAGCTCGCGGCCGACGCCTCCCGTGCCGAGGGTGAGGCCGCTGCCGACGCGATCCGCGCCAAGGGTCAGGCCGAGGCCGACGCCACGAAGGCCCAGGCGGACGCCCTCGCGCAGCACTCCGAGGCCGTCCTGCGGGTCAAGGCGATCGAGACCCTGCCGAGCATCGCCCGCGAGCTCGCAGCGCCGATGGGCAACATCGACAAGCTCACGGTCGTCTCGTCCGACGGTGCCGGTGCGCTCTCGAAGAGCGTCGTGAGCCAGTTCAGTGAGGTCGACGCACTGCTCGGCACCACCGCCGGGTTCACCCTGAGCGACATCGTGAAGAGCACAACGACCGGTCAGGCGGCCGCCCGTGCGGTGGCGCGCGAACAGGTGCAGGAGTCAGTGACCGAGTAGTCGGTCGCCGGTTCGGGCGCGGCGGGGATCAGTCCTCGTCGCGCCCGTTGTCGTTCCGGTGCTCACGCTGCTGCCCGCCGGCGTCCTCGCGCTGACCGTGGCCTGTGCCGTGGTCGTCACCGCGCTCGGCGTCGCGTTGGTCCGCCAGTCGTTGCTGCCAGACCACTCTGCGGGCGGCGCCCTCCAGGATGTCGTCGACGCTCCGGCCCGTCTGGGCGGCGAGGGCGCCGCTGAGACCCGCGGTGAGCGTGCCCCCGGCCGACGCCAACCGTTCGACCACCTGCTCCTGCCGCTCGGTGAGTGGTTCGTCGATCATCTCGTCGATGGTGTCGCGGATGTTCTGTTCGCTCGCGTCCAGAGCCGCCTCGTCGCCGGAGTGCAGCGCTGCTGCCTCACCGACGACGACGAGTCCGAGCCGCGCAGCATCGTCTTCCGGACGCTGGCCTTCGTGCTCGTCAGTCATGTGCGGGACCGTACGCTCCACGGTGCCGCGCTTCCTGGATCAACGGGGTACCGCGGTACCTGAGAGGCCGTTCACCGAACGTGCGCAATAGGAAATTTTGCGTTGGCAGCAAACCTGCTCGTGGTGTAAAGTTGCAGCGTCTGCAAGGTTGACCCGCCGTCATCGGCCCGCCACAACGCTCCGGCGCCCCTCGCGACCACGACCACCACACGCACCCCTGAAGGATCCCCATGTCTACTGCCACCGCACCCGTCGAGGTGCAGCGCGGACGACAGAGCTCCCCGGCCGGCCAGCCCGGGAAGCCGATCATGTCGCACCGTCAGATCCTCCTCGTCATCTACGGCCTCATGGCCGGCATGTTCCTGTCGTCGCTCGACCAGACGATCGTCGGCACGGCCATCCGCACCATCGGCGACGACCTGCACGGCCTCGACCAGCAGGCCTGGGTGACGACCGCGTACCTGATCGCGAGCACCATCACGACGCCGATCTACGGCAAGCTCTCCGACGTGTTCGGCCGTCGTCCGCTCTACATCTTCGGCATCGCGGTCTTCATCCTCGGCTCGCTGCTCTCGACGATGTCGACCTCGATGATCATGCTCGCCGCGTTCCGTGCCTTCCAGGGAATCGGTGCCGGTGCGCTGATGTCGCTGCCGCTCGCGATCATGGGTGACATCCTCGCCCCGCGTGAGCGCGCGACGTACCAGGGGTACTTCCTCGCGGTGTTCGGCATCTCGTCCGTGATCGGTCCGCTCATCGGCGGTCTGTTCGCCGGCGCGAGCACGATCCTCGGTGTCACCGGTTGGCGCTGGGTCTTCCTGATCAACGTCCCGATCGGCGTGGCCGCACTCCTCATGGTCATCGCGTTCCTGCACCTCCCGAAGTTCGGCGACGCCAAGGCCAAGCCGCGCATCGACTGGTGGGGCGCCACCTCGGTCATCGTGACCCTCGTCCCCCTCCTCCTCGTCGCCGAACAGGGCCGCACCTGGGGCTGGGGCTCGGCCGGCGCGATCGCCTGCTACGTGATCGGTGCCCTCGGTCTCGTCGCCTTCCTCGTCATCGAGACGCTCATGAAGGACGACGCGATCATCCCGCTGAAGCTCTTCCGCTCGGGCGTCTTCTCGATGGCCACGATCCTCGGCTTCCTCGTGGGCTTCGCGATGTTCGGCGCCATGCTGACCATCCCGCTGTACCTGCAGATCGTCACCGGGCTGACCCCGACCGAGTCGGGCTTCGCGACCCTGCCGATGATCGGCGGTCTGATGATCGCCTCGATCGCCTCCGGCCAGATCGTCGCCCGCACCGGCAAGTACCGGATCTTCCCGGTGATCGGCACCGCGCTCGTCTCGATCGGCTACGTCGTCCTGACGTTCATGACGATCGACAAGCCGCTCTGGTTCCTGATGATCGGCATGTTCCTGATCGGCCTCGGCCTCGGCCAGCTCATGCAGAGCATCACCCTCGCCTCGCAGAACTCGGTGCAGCCGCGCGACATGGGTGTGGCGACCAGCTCGGCGACGTTCTTCCGCCAGATCGGTGGAACGCTCGGCACCGCGGTGCTCCTGAGCGTCCTGTTCTCGATCATGCCGGCGAACATCCTGCACGCCACGGCCGACCAGAAGAACCTGACCGGCGCACTCGACGCCGCGCTCAACCCGACGGTCGCCAGCGCCAAGGCGAACCAGGGCGTCATGGACCAGATCTGGAACCCGATCGTCACGCCGATCAAGCAGCAGGTGCAGTCCGGCCTCGACGCCGCGACCGCGCAGGTGACGCAGGCCACGGCTGGTGCTCCCGAGGCGGTCCAGCAGCAGGCCCTCACCGCCGCCGCCGACAAGGCGCACGCCAGCGTGCAGGACGGCAAGCTCGTCGTCGACTGGTCCGACTCGGCCCAGCGCACGTACTGGGTGCAGGACCTTGCGCCGACCCTGTCGAAGCAGATCGACAAGGGCACCGGCGACAAGGGCTCCTCGAGCAGCGAGACGAGCGACACGTCCTACCTCAACGGTGCGGACTCCGCGCTGACGCGGCCGTTCATGACCGGCTTCAACACGTCGGCCGTCACGGTCTACTGGGTCGGGTTCGCGGTCATCCTGCTGGCGTTCGTCCTCAGCTGGTTCTTCAAGGCGCCGCCGCTCCGCAAGAGCTCGGCACTGCAGGAGCAGGCAGACAACGACCGCACGGCGGACGACCTCGAGGTCCAGGCGGTCAAGGCCGCGGACACCATGGGCTCGCCCACGGCGCCCGTCACCGGTTCCATCGCCGTCCAGCGCGGTTCGTCGGACGACTAGGCCGCTCGGGGCCTCCCACCGCACGGGTGGGAGGCCCCGATCCGCACCAGGAGCAGCACGTGACCACCACCGAAGCACCACGCAGCGCCGACGCACGCAGCGCCGCTGACAGCGGCCTGCGGGAGCGCAAGAAGCAGCAGACCCGGGCGGCGATCCACCACGCGGCGATCGACCTCGTCACGGACCGCGGGCTCGCCGGCGTCACGGTCGAGGAGATCTGCGCCGCCGCCGGGGTCTCGCCGCGGACGTTCTTCAACTACTTCCCGTCGAAGGGCCACGCCGCGCTCGGGCTCCCGACGACGACGATCCCCGCCGCGGCTCGCGAGGCCTTCCTCGCGACGTCGGGCCCGCTCGTGGCCGACCTCTGCGAGCTCGTCGCGCAGACGGTGAACCTCCCCGAGGACCGTCGCCGCATGAAGGCGCTCGTGCAGGCACGGCCGGAGATGGTGCCGACGATGCTGCAGTGGATGGCCGAGGCGCGGCTCGCCGTCGTCGAGGTCGCCGCCGAACGGACCGACGCCGACTCCGCACGGACCGCCGTCACGCTCGTGATGGCCGCCGTCATCGAGGCGGCGCACCGGTTCACGGTCGCGTCGCGCGACGAGCTGGCCGACCGCCTCCGTGAGGTGGTCGCCGAGATGGGGCGGCTCGCCGCCGCCTGACCAACGCGACGCGCGGGGACGCCCCTGGGGCACCGCGAGCACGGCCTGGAGGCGCGGTGCGGGTCCGACCCGCACCGGGCCTCCAGGCCGTTGGTGCGTTCCGACCCATCGCGGCCGACCTGGAAAGCGGAATCGCGCGTAGGGGGCAGGAATTTTCTGCCTCCCATGCGCGGAACAGCCTCGTACGCGCGGAACAGCCTCCTACGCGCGGAACGGTACCAAGGCGAACTGGGACACGAGGCCCGCAGTCATCGGGTCACTCAGGGCGGCATGTGACCAAAACGCGACCGAATCCGCTCTTGACAGCAGATACATCGGATGTTTCGATTGCCTCGTTCGGTCGACGGAGACCGGACGGGCAGGAGACACGATGAGCCGCATCACCGGTCTGCGCGTGCGCGACGTCCGGTTCCCGACCTCGCGGGAGCACGACGGGTCCGACGCGATGAACCCGGCACCCGACTACTCCGCCGCCTACGTCGAGATCACCACCGACGCCCTCGACGGCCACGTCGGCGCAGCGTTCGTCTTCACCATCGGCCGCGGCAACGAGGTGCAGGAGGCGGCGATCGCAGCCCTCCGCGAGCACGTCGTGGGTGCCGACGCCGAAGCGGTCCTCGCCGACATGGGCGGCACGTGGCGCACCCTCGTGCACGACTCGCAGCTCCGCTGGCTCGGCCCGGAGAAGGGCGTCATGCACATGGCGATCGGCGCCGTGGTGAACGCCCTCTGGGACCTCCGGGCGAAGCGCGCCGGGCAGCCGCTGTGGGCACTCCTCTCGGACCTGAGCCCCGAGGAGCTCGTCGACCTGGTCGACTTCCGGTACCTCACGGACGCGATCACCCCCGACGAGGCGCTCGACATGTTCCGCGACGCCGTCCCGCACCGTGCCGAGCGTCGTACACGACTCGAGCGCCAGGGCTACCCGGCGTACACGACCACTCCGGGCTGGCTCGGCTACGACGACGAGAAGCTCGCCCGACTCTGCCGCGAGGCCGTCGACGAGGGCTTCGCCCAGATCAAGCTCAAGGTCGGCGGCGACGTCGACGAGGACGTCCGACGGATGGGCATCGCCCGCGCCACGGTCGGCCCGGACATCCGGATCGCGATCGACGCCAACCAGCGCTGGGACGTCGACGAAGCGGTGGCCTGGATCGAACGGCTCGAGCAGTTCGACGTCGCCTGGGTCGAGGAGCCGACGAGCCCCGACGACGTCCTCGCACACGCCGAGATCGCCCGCCGCATCGCCCCGATCCCGGTCGCGACCGGCGAGCACATGGCGAACCGGGTGATCGCGAAGCAGCTCATCCAGGCCCACTCGATGTCGGTCCTGCAGATCGACGCGACCCGGGTCGCCGGCGTGAACGAGAACCTCGCGATCCTGCTCCTCGCGGCGAAGCACGGCGTCCGGGTCTGCCCGCACGCCGGCGGGGTCGGCCTGTGCGAGGCCGTCCAGCACCTGTCGATGTTCGACGCGGTCGCCCTCACCGGCGACCTCGACACCCGCTGCATCGAGTACGTCGACCACCTGCACGAGCACTTCGTGACCCCGGTCGACGTGCACGACGGGCACTACTGGCCCCCGACCGCCCCCGGCGCCGGGACCGAGATGCTCGCCGACTCCCTCGCCACGTACTCGTACCCGGACGGCCCGGTCTGGGCCGGTTCGACCGAGTCGATCCCCGACGCGGTCCGCGTCGCCTGACCAACACACCCCCACCCTCACCCGATCACCACGACGAAGTGGAGACTCCGATGCAACGACGACGGATGTTCGCCGGGCTCGCGGCGGCAGCTGCCGCGGCCCTCGTGCTCACCGGCTGTTCCTCCGGCAGCAGTGCCGGTGGAAGCCAGTCGAAGGACGCCCTGACCTGGTCCATGTGGATCGCCGGGAAGGAGGACAAGGCCGCCTGGCAGAAGGTCGCCGACACCGTGAAGAGCGAGGACGGCATCACCCTGACGATCCAGGGTGCGCCGTTCGAGAACTACTTCACGAAGCTCAGCACACAGTTGAGCGCGGGCGGCGCCCAGTGCGTCGTGAGCATGCAGTCCCTCCGCGCCGCGAACTACACGTCGTCGCTGCTGCCGCTCGACGACCTCGCCGAGAAGGACGGCACCGACCTGTCCGCGTTCGACAGCACCGCGCTCGACGGCATGAAGGTCGACGGGAAGCTCTACGGCCTGCCCTACGACACCGGCCCCATCATGATGTTCTACAACAAGGACGTCTTCGAGAAGGCAGGCGTGGCCGAGCCGAAGCCCGGCTGGACCGTCGACGACTTCGAGGCTGCCGGGGCCGCGCTGAAGGCCAAGGGCATCACGATGTTCGGCTCGACCGTCGGTGACCTGAACCTCGAGTCGCTGGTCTACGGCTACAACGGCGGCCGGGTGATCACCTCCAGCGGCAAGCTCGACGCGACGAACGCGAAGTTCGCGGACGGCCTCGACTGGCTCGCGTCGCTCGTCAAGAAGGGGTACGCCACGCAGGCGTCGTCGGACTCGTCGACCCCCGGCAACGACTTCGCCGCCGGCAAGGTCGCGATGTACACCGACGGTCCGTGGTCGCTCATCAGCCAGAAGGCCAAGGTGCAGTTCGACCTCGGCGTCACGACGCTCCCCGCCGGGACGTCCGGTCCGTCGACCTTCGCGGCCGGCTCGGGCTTCGGCATCTCGAAGCAGTGCAAGTACCCGGAGCAGGCGTTCAAGGCCGTCCAGACGATGACCAGCGAGAAGGTCCTGACGTCGCTCGCCGAAGCGGGACGTGCCTTCCCCGGCCGCACCGCCGCCCAGTCGGCGTGGTACTCGAGCGCCGGCATCGACGGCGCCGAGGCCGCGCTCAAGGCGGGCCTCGCGAAGTCGTCGCCGCTCCTCGGGAACAAGCAGAGCGACCAGCTCTCGCAGCTGTTCACGCAGTACGCGCTGCAGGCGGTGAACGGGCAGACCTCCGGCAAGGAATCCATGTCCTCCATCGCGGGCCAGCTCGGCACGCAGTGACCAGCTGAACCAGTGAGCGGACTGGAGGCCCGTTGCGGCCCCGCCACGGGCCTCCAGTCCGATCCATCCCCTGTTCAGGACCGCGCGAACGACGAGGAGGTCGTCGCATGACCACCATCCAGGACCCACCGGCCGAAGCGGCCGTCCCCGCGGTCGCGACCGCGGTCGCGGTCGGGACCGCCACCCCACGGCGGAAGGGCGGCGAGGACACGAGCGCGCTCGGACGGCGCTCCTGGTGGGGCGCCGCCTTCGCCGCGCCGCACTCGATCGGCCTCGTCGTCTTCACCGCGTTCCCGATCGTCGCGTCCCTCGTCGTGAGCTTCATGAACTGGCCGATGCTCGGCGAACGCAGCTGGGCCGGCATCGAGAACTACGCCCGGCTCTTCGCCGACCCGGTGTTCCGGACCGTCGCACTCAACACGGCGCTGTTCGTGGTGCTCTACGTGCCCCTCAACCTCGTCGTGTCGCTCGGGCTCGCCGCCTGGCTGACGCCGCGGATCGCTGGCCGGCACGTCTTCCGCGTCCTGTTCTTCATCCCGACCATCACGCCGATCGTCGCGAACGTCGTGGTGTGGCGGATGCTGTACCAGCCCGGTGGCGCGATCGACGCATCCCTGCAGTCCACCGTCGGCGTGCACGCGCCGAACTTCCTCGCCGACGAGCACTGGGCGATGCTCGCCATCGTCGCGATGAGCGTGTGGCAGGGCTTCGGCTACAACATGCTGATCTTCTCGGCGGCGCTCGACGCCGTGCCGGAGAACCAGATCGAGGCCTCGCAGCTCGACGGAGCGAACGCCTGGCAGACGTTCTGGGCCATCAAGTTCCCGCTCATCTCGCCGTCGGTGTTCTTCGCGACGATGATGACGCTGATCACCTCGTTCCAGGTGTTCGTCCAGCCGTTCGTCCTGACGAAGGGCGGCCCGGGCACCGCGACGGAGACCCTTGTGCAGTACATCTACAACACCGGCTTCCAGAACCAGCAACTCGGGCTGGCATCGGCCGGCGCCTGGGTGCTGTTCGTCATCATCCTCGGGATCACGGCCATCCAGTTCCTCGGCCAGAAGCGGTGGGTGCACTATGAGTGAAGCAGTCCGCGGTCGCCTCGGCGCCACGACGTCGAACCGGACGGTCAACCCGCGTGCCGTGGCCAGGACGAAGTCCGCACCACGACCCGGACGGGTGCGGCACGCGATCGGGTACGCCCTGCTGTGCCTCGTCGCACTGCTGTTCGTCTCGCCGCTCATCTACATGGTGGCGACGAGCCTCAAGCCCGCCGACCAGGTGTTCACCACGCCGCCGACGCTCTGGGGCCGCTCGCTCGAGTGGGACAACTACGTGCAGGCGTTCACGTACCTGCCGTTCGCGCGGTTCATCCTCAACGGCGTCTTCGTGGCGGCCGTGGGGACCGCGATCAACGTCGCCGTGGCCGTGCTCTCCGGGTACGCGTTCTCCCGGCTGCGCTGGCGTGGACGGAACACCGTGTTCCTGCTGTTCCTCGTCACGCTGATGATCCCGCAGGACGTCCTCGTCATCCCGATGTACGTGATGATGCAGGGCTTCGGCTGGGTCGACACGTTCCAGGCGCTCATCATCCCGTGGGCGTTCACGGCGCTCGGGGCGTTCCTGATCCGGCAGTTCTTCCTCACCGTGCCGCAGGAGCTCGACGACGCCGCTCGGGTCGACGGAGCCGGAGCGATCCGGACGTTCTTCTCGGTGATGCTCCCGCTCGCCCGCCCGACCATGGCCGTGCTCGCCGTGTTCTCGTTCATCTCCTACTGGAACTCGTTCCTCTGGCCGCTCGTCGTCGTGAACGACGTCGAGGCCCACGGCACCATCCCGCTCGGCCTGCAGCAGTTCTTCGGGCAGCAGGGCTCCGAGTGGAACCTCGTGATGGCAGCGTCGGTGATCTCGATGCTGCCCACCGTCATCCTGCTGATCCTGCTCCAGAAGCACCTCGTCAAGGGCATCGTCACCTCCGGCCTCGGCGGCCGCTGACACCCGTCCCACCTGAAAGGAACACTGGCCCCATGACCATCACCGCACCTGCAGAGCCGCAGACCGCGACCGACGCGAGCGGCCTGCCCGCCTGGTTCACCCACGACCGGTTCGGCATGTTCATCCACTGGGGGCTGTACGCCCTGCCGGCACGGCACGAGTGGGTGAAGAACCGCGAGCGGATCACCGACGCGGACTACCAGAAGTACTTCGACCACTTCGACCCGGACCTGTTCGACGCCGCCGACTGGGCCCGCCGTGCCCGCGAGGCGGGGATGAAGTACGTCGTCCTCACCACGAAGCACCACGAGGGCTTCGCGCTCTGGGACAGCGCCCTGACCGACTACAAGTCCACGAACACCCCGTTCGGCCGGGACATCGTGCGCGAGTTCGTCGACGCCGTCCGCGCCGAGGGACTGCGGGTCGGCTTCTACCACTCGCTCATCGACTGGCACCACCCGGACTTCACCGTCGACGGCGTGCACCCGCGGCGGGACGACGGCGACGCGGCGATCGCGGCGCTGAACGAAGGTCGCGACATGGCCCGCTACCGTTCATACCTCCACGGCCAGGTGGAGGAACTGCTGACCGACTACGGGCGGATCGACTACCTGTTCTACGACTTCTCGTACCGCGACAACGACCACGAGGACATCTGGGGCGGCAAGGGCCGCGACGACTGGGGGTCCTCGGAGCTGCTGGCGCTGACGAAGCGGCTCCAGCCCGGCATCATCGTGAACGACCGGCTCGACCTGCCCGGCGACATCGTCACACCCGAGCAGTACCAGCCCGACAAGCCGATGGAGGTCGACGGCGTCCAGGTGCCGTGGGAGGCCTGCCAGACCCTGAACGGCTCGTGGGGCTACGACCGCGACAACCTCAACGTGAAGAGCACGGACCTGCTCGTCCGGATGCTCGTCGACGGGGTGTCGAACAACGGGAACATGCTCCTCAACGTCGGGCCGACCGGTCGCGGCGAGTTCGACGGGGTCGCACGGACGGCGCTCGCCGGGATCGGCGACTGGATGCGTCGGCACGACCGGTCCGTCTACGGCGCCGGGCCGTCGACGTTCACCGCGCCGGCCGGCACCGTCTACACGCAGAACGGCAACCGGCTGTACCTGCACCTGTTCACGTGGCCGTTCGAGCACGTGCACCTGCCCGACCTCGCCGGCCGGGTGGAGTACGCGCAGCTGCTGAACGACGCGTCCGAGATCCACTACCGGGAGATCCCGCCGGGGACCCGCGCGCAGAACACCGGGCTCGGCGGGCAGCCCGCCGGGACGCTGACGCTCACGCTGCCGATCGTGCGGCCGGACGTCGCCGTGCCCGTGGTCGAGCTGTTCCTGCGCGACTGATGCAGCGCATCCTCTCGAGGACCCGCCTGCGGAGCGGGATGGAGGCGGAGTACGAGCGCGTGCACGCCGCCATCCCGCCCGCGCTCGTCGAGCGACTCCGGGCCGCCGGGGTGTCGAACTGGAGCATCTGGCGCGACGGCCAGGACCTCGTCCACCTCATCGAGGTCGAGGACTACCGTGCGATGCGCCGCGCGTTGGCGGACGATCCGGTGAACGCCGCCTGGCAGGACGTCGTCAACCCGTTGCTCGAGGCCGACGACGACTACTCGGGGAACGACGACGGCGTGCCGCTCGTCTGGACCCTGTCGGGGCAGGTCGACCGGTGAACGGCACGACGGTCGACCTCGACCGCGGGCCGTTCTGGTTCGGCGGTGCGGGCATCGGGAACCTGCTGCGGCCGGTGTCCGACGACGACGCGCGGGCCGCGGTCGACGCCGCCTGGGACGCCGGTGTCCGCGGGTACGACACCGCACCGCACTACGGCCTCGGACTGTCCGAGCGCCGGCTCGGGGCGGCGCTCGCCGGACGGCCCCGATCGGACTACCTCGTGTCGACCAAGGTCGGGCGACTGCTCGTCCCCGGTCGTGGCGACGGCGACGACCTGGAACCGGGCGGCTTCGCGGTGCCGAACGACCTCGTCCGGCAGTGGGACCCGTCACCCTCGGGCGTCCGGAGGTCCCTCGACGAGTCGCTCGGTCGGCTCGGACTCGACCACGTCGACATCGCGTACCTGCACGACCCGGACGTGTACTCGCTGCCGGACGGTCTGACCCAGGCGCTGCCGACCCTCGCCGAGCTGCGGGACGAGGGCGTGGTCCGGGCGGTCGGCGTCGGGTCGAACTCGGTGGAGGCACTCGACGCGGCGGTTTCGACCGGCCTGTGCGACGTCGTGATGCTCGCGGGCCGGTACACGCTGCTCGAACAGCCGGCGGCGGCCCTCGTCGCACGGTGCGAGGAGCTCGGCGTCGCGGTGGTGGCGGTCGGCGTCTACAACTCGGGGCTGCTCGGGGTCGACCGGCCCGGAGCGGGGGCGACGTACGACTACGCGACCGCGCCCGGGTCCCTCGTCGAGCGGGCGAACGCGATCGCGGACGTCTGCGAACGGCACGGCGTCACCCTGCCCGAGGCGGCGCTGGCGTTCCCGCGCCGAGCTGCTGCCGTCCGCGCGATCGCCCTCGGTGCCCAGTCCGCCGACCAGGTGCGCTCGAACGTGTCGCGCACCGCGGCCGGCGTGCCCGAGGCGCTCTGGGACGACCTGTGCGCGGCGGGCCTGCTGGCTGACTGACGGCACTGCGCCCCCGTACGAACATCGCGCCCCGTCTCGACGGGGCGCGGTGTTCGTGCGGGGGCGCGGCGGGACGCCGGACGCGTCAGTTCGTGCGCGCCGAGCGACCCGCGAAGCGCGTGTAGACGAACAGCACGATGATCGCGCCGATGATCGACCCGATGATCCCCGCCGGCTGGAAGAAGCCGTCCATCGGGTCGTGCTGGAAGATCAGGAAGCCGAGGAAGCCCCCGACGAACGACCCGATGATGCCGAGCAGGATGGTCATGGGGATCGAGATGTGCTGCTTGCCGGGGATGACCAGTCGCGCGATGGCGCCGGCGATGAGTCCGATGATGATCAAGCTGATGATGAGACCGAGCACGGTTTCCTCCTCGTGGGTGCGGTTGCCGCGGCATGGTTGCCGGAGTCAGGGCCGACGTCCGACCCAACACGCCCCTGCCTGGGTGCGTCCTCAGTCGAGGGAACGGCGGAGCCAGCGCTCGACGCCCTCGACGTGCGACACCACCAGTGCCTGGACGAGCTGCGGGTCCCGGCGGCGGATGGCGTCCACGATCGCCGCGTGCTCGTCGAGGGTGCGCTGCACGGAGCCGTTCTGCGTCAGGCCGCGCCACACTCGTACCCGCACGGTCTTGCTCGACAGGGCGTCCAGCAGCCCGGACAGGTACTGGTTGCCGCCGATGCCCGCGATCGTCGAGTGGAACAGGAGGTCGTGGGCGACGAGGTCCTCGACGCCGGTGTCCTCGCCGACGGAGTGCATCAGGGTCGCCAGGTCGTCGATCTGCTGCTCCGACGCACGGGCGGTCGCGAGGACGGCGGACGCTGGCTCCAGGATGCGACGGACCTCGAGCAGGTCGACGAGGGACCGGTCGTGGTGCATGTCGACGACGAACGACACCGCCTCGAGCAGCACCGACGGCTCGAGTGACGTGACGTAGGTGCCGTCGCCGCGTCGGACGTCGAGCACGCGGATGAGTTCGAGGGCCTTCACCGCTTCGCGCAGGCTGTTCCGTGACAGCCCCAGTGACTCGCTGAGCTCCTTCTCCGGCGGGAGGCGCTGCCCGGGCTGGAGTTCGCCGCTCACGATCATCTGCTGGATGCGCGCGATCGCGTCGTCCGTCAGCGAAGCCACGTCACCACCTCCTGGGACCCGACCACGAGCGGACGGGACACGCTGACGATACCGGCACCGTGCCTCTCCCCACCGGCGCGGCCGGTCCGCCGCTGGCGCGTCGGCCCGGAACCGGCGGCGTGGGCCCAGGCCGTCCGATCGGGACCATCAGGCGGGCCGGAGCCGCAGCGCCTGCATCCCGCCGTCGACCGCCAGGTCGACCCCGGTCGTCGACCGGGCGAGCGGACTCGTCAGGTACGCGACCGCCTCGGCGACCTCCTCGGCCGCGACGAGTCGGCCGTGCGGTTGGCGTGCCTCCAGTGCGGCGCGTTCCGCTGCCGGGTCGCCCGCGGTCGAGAGCAGTCGCGCGATCCACGGAGTGTCCGCGGTGCCGGGGTTGACGGCGTTCACGCGGACGCCCTCGCGGAGGTGGTCCGCGGCCATCGCCCGGGTGAGCGCCGCGATGGCGCCCTTCGTCGCGGAGTAGAGCGCGCGCTGGGGGAGTCCGGCGGTGGCTGCGATCGAGCAGGTGTTCACGATGCTGGCGTTGCCCGAGGCGCGCAGGTGCGGCAGTGCGGCGCGGGAGAGCCGCACGGTGCCGAGCACGTTGACCTCGTACACGCGTCGCCACTCGTCGTCGGGGTTGTCCTCGACCGTGCCCTGCGCGCCGATGCCGGCGTTGTTCACGAGGACGTCGAGGCCGCCGAGGTGCTCCACCGCGGCGTCGACGGCGGTGCGCACGGAGTCGTCGTCGCTCACCTCGCACGGGACCGAGAACACACCGGCCGCCGAGGCCTGCAGGTCGAGCACGGCGACCGTCGCCCCGCGCTCCTGCAGCGCCTGGACGATGGCCGCGCCGATGCCCGAGGCGCCGCCCGTCACGATCGCCCGGACACCGTCGTGGCTCCGCCCGCCGACGGAGCTGCGCACCTCGGCCATCACGCCGCCCCGATCGTCTGTCGCTGCGAGCCGAGCCCGTCCGCCGTCAGCTCGACCACGTCGCCGGGCTGCAGGTACGGTGCACCGCTGCCGAGTGCGACGCCCGCGGGGGTGCCGGTGCTGATCACGTCGCCCGGGTACAGGACCATGAACTGGGACAGGTACCGGACGATCTCGGCGGGCCGGAAGATCATGTCCGCGGTGGTGCCGTCCTGGCGCACCTCGCCGTTGACGGTCAGGCGGAGGGCGAGGGCCGCGGGGTCGACCTCGTCGGGGGTGACCAGCCAGGGGCCGAGGGGATTGAACGTCTCGCAGGACTTCCCCTTGTCCCAGGTGCCGCCGCGCTCGAGCTGGAACGCCCGCTCGGACACGTCGTGGGCGATGGCGTACCCGGCGATGTGGGTCGCGGCTTCGTCGGCGGAGTCGCAGTACCGCGCCGTGGTGCCGATGACGATCGCGAGCTCGATCTCCCAGTCGGTCTTGGTGCTGCCGCGGGGGACCAGGACCTCGTCGTCGGGGCCGATCACCGTCATCGGGTCCTTCATGAAGACGATCGGCTCGGTGGGGATGTCGGCGCCGGTCTCGGCCGCGTGGTCGCGGTAGTTCAGGCCGATGCACACGACCTTGCCGGGGCGGGCGACGGGAGCGCCACGTCGCAGTGCGTCGGCCTCGGCGCGGGGCAGCACCGGGAGGTCGCCGGCCGCCCGGGCGTGACGGACGAGTTCGGCCGGGCCCGGGTCGGACGCCAGGAACGGCCCGCTGATGTCGCTCGTGATGCTCCGGAGGTCGAGGACCTCGTCGTCGGTGTCGATGGCCACGGGGATCTCGTTCCCGGCGGAGCCCAGTCGTGCGAACCGCATCGTTCCTCACTCTCCTGCTGCGACGGTGCAGCAGAAACATCCTATGTCTGGCTCGATGCTCCGGCAAGGTACACGCGCTCGGCCGTGCCACGGAACACGGCGTCGCGCTCCGCTGGCGTCAGGCCGGAGAGTGCGTCCTGGGTGGTGCGCAGAACGTCCACGGAGTCGGTCGCGAGGGTCGACACCGGCCAGTCGGAGCCGAACATCGAACGGTCCGGCCCGAAGGTCTCGACGGTTTCACGGGCGTACCGGGCGACGGGCTGGTGCTGCCAGTCCGGGCCCGCTTCCGTGAGCAGTCCGGAGACCTTGCAGGCGACGTTCGGCCTCGCCGCGAGGTCGCGCATCCGTTCCCGCCACCCGGGATCACCGTGCTCGATCGTCGGCTTCCCCGCGTGGTCGAGCACGAACGACGCCTCCGGTACGGCGTCGACCAGGGCGAGTGCAGCAGCGTGTTCCCGTGCCCGGATGAGCAGGTCGAAGACGATTCCCGCCGTGGCCAGTGCCCGCACTCCGCGGACGACGTCGGGGCGCGCGAGCCACTCGGGATCGGGTTCGTCCTGCGCCTGGTGCCGGATCCCGACCATGCGCGGGTGGGCGATGGTGGCCAGGCGGTCCGCGACGTCGGGCGCCGTCAGGTCGACCCAGCCGACGACGCCGGCGACCGGTGCGGGCTGCGCGAGGAGCCACGCCGTCTCGCCGGGGTCGTGGACGGCCTGCACGACGATCGTCCGCGTGACGTCGGTGGCCTGCGTCGCGGTGCGGAGGTCGTCCACGTCGAACCGGCGGCGGATCGGGGCGACGGAGTCGTCCATCCACGGGTACGGCCGGTCAGCGGGGTCCCAGAGGTGGTGGTGAGCATCGATGATCACGCGGCCATCATGCCCGATTCATCCGATGTCCGCGCGGATGTGGGTGCGCAGACCCACCACGAACTGGAGGCGCGGTGCACGTCGGGCGCGCACCGCGCCTCCAGGCAGTGGTCGCGTTGCGGGCGCGAGGCGCGCGGTCCGTGCCGCCGAAGCGACAGATCGCGCATGCCCGAGCCGTCCGGTCCGGCGAAGCGACAGAATGCTGCCACCGTTCGGCGCCGATCTGTCGCTTTCGCGAAAGCGACGGACGCCCGGGCCGCGCCGCGCCGCGCCGCGCCGCGCCGCGCCCGCGCTCCGCGTCAGACGACGCCGGCGGCCTCGAGCTCCGAGCGCAGCTCGGCGTCGGACGGCTCCACGAAGTGCTTGCCGTTCGGCAGCACCACCACGGGGATGTTCTTGCGGCCGCTGATCTCCTCGGCACGTCCGGCGGCCGACAGGTCCGCCTCGACGTCCACGTACTCGTAGTCGACCCCGAGGGTGTCGAGCAGCGCCTTGGAACGGCGGCAGTCGCGGCACCAGTCCGCACCGAACATCGTGACCTTGTCGAAGGATGCATCGCTCATGTCCAGAGACTACGTCCGGAGGCCCTCCGGCATTCCATACGATTGGACCATGCCGCCAGGACCCGACCCCGACACCCTCGCCTGGGCGTCCGCGGCGGTCCGACGGTTCGCGGCCGCGACGAACATGCTCGTCGCCGCCCGACGGTTCCGGATCGTCGGCGGCGACCCCCGCGACACTGCGGCGCTGCACGGCCTGCTCACCGGGCTGGGAGCCCGCGCCGCCGCCGAGCACGAACCCGTCGACCAGCTCTGGTGCCTCGGCACGCCCGACGAGTCGACGCAGGTCATCGAGCGCGAGGCCGACCGTCCCCGCGGAGCGACCCTCGTCGTGGTCGACGCCGGCTGGCACCTGCCCGCCGTCGACGAGGACGCCTTCGGACCCGTGACGAGTGCCCGCCCCGGGGTCCTCGGCGTCCCGGTGCTGTCCGACGACGTGTTCCTCGTCTCCACGGGTCGCGACCCCGAGGACGACCCGGCCGCCGAGGCCCGCCTGCGCTGGGCACGCCGCTCGATGCCGGTCTCCCGTGCCGTCGCCGCCGAGCTCCGGGACGGCGGGCTCCTCCGCGGCACCCGGATCGGCGTCGCGATGTTCCTCGAACCGAAGACGGCCGTGCTGAGCCTGCTCCTCCGGGACGCCGGTGCCGAGGTCGTCGTCTACGCCCACGCCGACGAGACCGACGACGCCGTCGCCGACGTCCTGCGGCAGGCCGGACTGACCGTGCACGCGAGCAGCACCGCGACGACCTCGGAGCAGAAGGCACTCGCTCTCGCGATGCTCGACACCCGGCCGCACATCCTGCTCGACGACGGCTCGCACCTGATCCGACTGGCCCACCAGGAGCGCCCGGACCTGCTGCCGACGATGCTCGGTGCCGCGGAGGAGACGACGAGCGGCCTCCGCCCGCTGCGCGTGATGGCGTCCCGCGGCGCGCTCGGCATCCCTGTGGTCGCCGTGAACGACGCCCGCACGAAGACGTTCTTCGACAACCGGTACGGCACCGGGCAGTCGACGGTGTTCGCGGTGCTCGATCTGATCGACGGGCTCGCCTACGCCACGCACCGGGTTCGGCCGGGAGGCACGGCGGTCGTCGCCGGGTACGGGCACGTCGGCGAGGGGGTCGCGCTGGTGCTCACCGTGCTCGGGTTCCGGGTGACGGTCGCCGAGACGGACCCCGTCCGCGCCCTGCAGGCGCTGTTCGCCGGCTACCCCGTCGCGCCGCTCGCCGACGCCGTGCGCGAGGCCGATCTCGTGATGAGCGCGACGGGGGTACCGGACACCATCGACCTCGGGACGCTGCGGGCCTGCGCGGACGGCGCGGTCGTCGCCGTCGCCGGCGGGGTCGACCAGGAGGTCGCGGTCCACGACGCGCTCGCCGACGGTGCCGCCCGGACGACGATCGGCCGGAAGGTCGAACGCCTCACGTGGGTGGACGGCCACCACGTGCTCCTGCTCGACGACGGCGGCTGCATCAACATCACCGCTGCCGAGGGCAACCCCGTCGAGATCATGGACCTGTCGTTCGCCGCGCAGCTCGGCGCCGTGCGGATGCTCCTGGAGCGCGGCGACGAACTCGACCGCGCCGTCGTGCCGATCGACCCCGCGGTGGACGAGGCGACCGCCCGCGCGGCGCTCGCCGCGTTCGGGAGCCGACCCGTGCCTCCCGTCCTCGTCGCCGAGCACCCGGCGGACCGCGAGCCGGACGTCCGGACCCGCCGTTTCGGAGACCCCGCATGACCGCCGCGCACCCCGTCACCGTGCACGCTGCGCGCATCGTCGTCCCGATGACGGCGCCGCCGATCGCGGACGGTGCCGTGGCGGTGCAGGACGGCCGCATCCTGCACGTCGGCGACCGCTCGTGGGTCGTCGACCAGCTCGCCGGGTCCGGCACGCCGTTCACCGAGCGACGGTGGCGCGGCGCGCTCCTGCCGGGACTCGTCAACGCGCACTCGCACCTGCAGTACACCGGCATGGCCAGTGTCGGCCGGCGTCAGTACGACGGTTTCGAGGACTGGGCTGCTGCGTTCAACGAGGACTACGCGGAACCGCACGACTGGCGGGCCGAAGCTGCCGCCGGTGCCGAGGCGTCGATCCTCGCCGGCGTGACGAGCATCGCGGACATCGTCACCGACATCGAGGCGGCGACGGTCCTCGAGGACTCCGGTCTCGGCGGCATCGCCTACTGGGAGGTGATGGACTGGGAGAACGAGGCCTGGCAGACCCACGGCCGCGACCAGGTGCTCGCCGAGCTCGAACGGGTCCCGACCACACCCGGCGCCGGGCTCTCACCGCACGCGCCGTACTCGCTCGACGTGGCGCCCCTGCTCGAGCTGCCCGACATCGTCCGGCAGCGCGGCCTCCGGCTGCACCTGCACCTCGGCGAGGCCGCGTTCGAGGGGGAGCGCATCGCCCTCGGGCCGGTCCCCGGGCTGGACGGCGTCGACGGCGTCGGACACGGCACGGACTGGCACCTGGCGAACGTCCCCTCGTTCCGGGCCATGCGCGCGCTCGGGTTCGGCGCGAGCGCGACGGCCTTCGTCGACCGGCTCGGCGTGCTCGGCCCCGACTGCCACATCGCCCACGGCGTGTACATGACCGCTGCCGACCGAGCACTGCTCCGGGCGCGCGGGACCGCCGTGGCGCTCTGCCCCCGCTCGAACGCCGTGATCGGACTCGACCCGCCGCCCGTCGCCGACTACCTGCGCGAGGGCAGCCCCATCGCGATCGGCACCGACTCGCTGTCGTCCTCGCCGTCCCTCGACCTGATGGCCGACGTCACCGCGCTGCACCGGATCGCCCGCGCACAGGGCTACGGCCACCGCGACCTGCACGAGCGGCTCCTCGCGGCGGCGACCCTCGGCGGGGCGCACGCCATGGGGCTCGCGGTCGGGCCGGACCGGATCGGGCACCTCGCCGTCGGGGCCCGTGCGGACCTCGCCGTGTTCGACGTCGACGCCCGCACCGTGCCGGACGCGATGGCCGAGCTCGTCGAGGACGGGGCCGGCCGAGCGGTCGCGACCGTTATTCGCGGCGTCGTCCGGGCCGCCGACGGCGACCTCACCCCGAACCACTTGGAGGAACCATGACCGAGACCGCACCCCGACCCGGCATGGCCGCACGACGCACCGTGGGCGGCGCCCTGATCGAGTGGCTCGACGTCCCGAAGCGCGCCGTCGCCCTCGGCATGGAGCCGCACCCGGAGGGCGGCTGGTACGTCCGCACCTGGACCTCGCCCGCGACGGTGTCGACCGCCGCCGGCGACCGTCCGGCCGCGACGCTCATCCACTTCCTGCTGCCCCCGGGCGAAGCCTCCGCCTGGCACCGGGTGACGAGCGACGAGATCTGGATGTGGCACGGCCCCGACGCCGTCGACCTGCAACTCGGTGGCGACGGCGACGAGCCCGTGCCGGGAGCGACCATCACCCTCGGACCGGACGCCGGACGCGACCGCGTGAACGACGCGCAGGCGTTCGTGCGCGGCGGGGTCTGGCAGCGGACGATCCCGGGCGACGGCGAGGTGCTGCTGAGCTGCCTCGTGTCGCCGGGGTTCTCGTTCGACGACTTCACGATGGCGGACTGACGTACCACATTGGTATGTTGGTCGGATGGACTCTGGCCGCGTCCCCGCCCTCGCTCGAGCGGCGCTCGAGGCGCCGTTCGAGTTCGCCTACGTGGACGAGACGGGCGACAAGGGCGACCCTGCGGCCTCTCCCGGGGCGACCCGTACGTACACGCTGGGCTGCGTCCTCGTCCCCGGCGGGGACTGGACCGATCGCCTGGACTGGCTGGCCGGAGTCCGTCGTGAGTTCCGTGACGCCTACGGCATCCTCGTCCGCCACGAGCTCAAGGCGAACGTACTGCTCCGCGGACGGGGCGACCTCCGCGACCTCGGGCTCGGCGACGGTCAGCGGCGTGACGTGTTCCGCCGGTCGCTCGCCGCGCTGACGGTGGCGTCCTCCGGTGTCTTCGCGGTCGTGATCGACAAGGAGGCGCGTCCGATGGACTACCAGCCGGAGGACCGGGCGTGGACCTACCTGCTCCAGCGTCTGCGACTCCGTTCGGAGCGGTCCGGCAAGCCGATCATCCTCGTGCACGACGGCGGAGACGACGCGACGGTCCGCGCGATCCACCGTCGGTTCCGCCGACACAGCTTCGCTCCCGGTGGTGTCCGGGTCACGGCGCCGTTGCTGGTCGAGGACCCGGTTCCGCGCGACTCCGCGTCGTCGTACTTCATCCAGGCCGCCGACCTCGTGGCGTACGCGGCGTTCCGACGGTTCCAGGCGCCGGGCGCGAAGAGCGGCAGTGTCTGTGACGAGACGATGTGGGACGAGCTCCGGCCGGTCTGGCGGACCGAGGTCACGAACGCCCGCCGGGACGCGATCGTCGTCTGGCCGTGACGGCGTTCGGAAACGTCCTGAGAGACAAGGGGCGCTCAGGGAACGGAAAGGGGGCGCCCCGTGCTGGGACGCCCCTTGATCTCAGACCTCAGCCGAGCATGCGCTCGGTTCAGCCCGCACCTGCAGGTTACCAGTCGGGCGCGAGGCGGTCGATGGCCGCGGGTGCGTCACCCGGTGACGGTCGTTTCGCGCTGGTATCCCAATGCGAAGTACACTTCGTCCTGCCCTGACCACCTCACGAAGGCCCGACCGTGACCCGTTCCCTCCGCCTCACCATCGCCGTGGCCACCGCCGCGGTCGCCGCACTCGCGCTGTCCGCCTGCTCTGCCGGCGGTAGCAGCAACGGCGACGGCACCGTCACCGACGGCAAGCTCACGATCGCGACCGGGCAGCCCGCGTACTCCCCGTGGGTCGAGGACAACAAGCCGCAGTCCGGCAAGGGCTTCGAGTCCGCCGTGGCCTACGCGGTCGCGAAGGAGATGGGCTACAGCAAGTCCGACGTGGTCTGGAAGCGCAGCACCTTCGACAGCGCGATCGCCCCGGGCCCGAAGGACTGGGACCTCAACGTCCAGCAGTTCTCCATCGACGCCAAGCGCAAGAAGGCCGTCGACATGTCGAGCGCGTACTACACGACGACGCAGGCCGTCGTGACGACCGAGAAGTCGAAGGCCGTCGACCACACCACGATCGACGAGCTGAAGAAGGACGCCATCGGGGTCGCCACCGGTTCGACGTCGATCGCCAGCGTGAAGAGCGTGCTCGGGGTCACCCCGCAGGTCTTCAACTCGAACGACGACGCCGTGCTGGCGCTCAAGTCCGGCCAGATCGACGCGATCGTCACCGACCTGCCGACGGCGTTCTACATGGCGGCCGCGCAGCTCGACGACGGCACGGTGTCGGCGCAGTTCCCGGCGGACGGCAAGGGGGACCAGTTCGGGTTCGTGCTGCCGAAGGACTCGGAGTTGACGAGCAAGGTCGACAAGGCCCTCGCCGCACTCGACGAGGACGGCACCCTGAAGGACCTGCAGACCAAGTGGCTCTCCTCGGAGACCAACACCCCCGTCCTGAAGTAGCCGCGTGACCGTCCCAGCCGGCGCCGGCACCCCGGTGGCCGCTCCCGCGCCGAGCCAGATCGAGCTGGAGCGCCGTCTCTACCGTCGGCAGCGCGGACGCCGCTCGATCGTGGTGTCGGTCGCGTCGACGGTGGTCGTCATCGCGGTCGCGTACTTCGGCGTCGTGAACACGCCCGGGTGGGCCGCGGTCCAGCAGTCGTTCTTCGACCCGCAGACGGCGATCGACTCGTTCCCGTCGATCCTCGCGGGCCTGTGGCTCAACATCCGGATCCTGTTCTTCAGCGCGATCGGTGTCGCCGTGTTCGGCACCCTGCTGGCCGTGGTGCGGGGCCTCCGGAGCCCGGTGTTCTTCCCGCTGCGGATGCTCGCCACCGGGTACACCGACCTGTTCCGCGGCCTGCCGCTCATCATCGTGCTGTACCTGGTGGGCTACGGGATCCCCGGCCTCGGGGTCTTCCCGCGCCTGCCCGCCGAGGTCTGGGGCACGATCGCGATCGTGCTGACGTACTCGTCGTACATCGCGGAGGTGCTCCGCGCCGGCATGGAGGCCGTGCACCCCTCCCAGCGCCTCGCAGCCCGGTCGCTCGGGTTGTCGCACGCGAAGACGCTCCGGCTGGTGGTGCTGCCGCAGGCGATCCGCAAGGTCACCCCGGCGCTCATGAACGACTTCGTGTCGATGCAGAAGGACGTCGGCCTGGTGTCGATCCTCGGTGCCGTCGACGCGGTCCGGTCCGCGCAGATCGCGCAGGCGGAGACCTACAACTTCACGCCGTACTTCGTCGCCGGCCTGCTGTTCGTGGTCATCAGCCTGCCGCTGATCCGCGTCACCGACGCGATCGCGCGTCGACAGCAGCGGCGCGAGCAGATCGGGGGTGCCGTATGAGCGGCCTGGAGGCACGGATCACGCCCGACGCGTCGGCCGCGGTCCTCGAGTTGCGCGGCCTTCGCAAGGCCTTCGGTGAGCACGAGGTCCTGCGCGGGATCGACCTGACGGTGCACCGCCACGAGGTCATCTGCGTCATCGGCGCGTCCGGCTCGGGGAAGTCGACGCTGCTCAAGACGGTGAACCTGCTCGAGGGCATCGACGACGGCGAGATCCTGCTGCAGGGGACGGACATCGCCGACCCGCGGATCGACGTCGATGCCACCCGCGCCCGGATCGGTGTCGTCTTCCAGCAGTTCAACCTGTTCCCGCACCTGAGCGTCCTCGACAACGTGACGCTCGCCTCGCGGCAGGTGCACGGCGTCGGGCGGGCCGAAGCCGAGGCAACGGCCCGTCGCCTGCTCGAGCGGATCGGCCTCGCGGACTTCGCGGGGGCGTACCCGGACCGGCTCTCCGGCGGGCAGCAGCAGCGCGTCGCCATCGTGCGGGCGATCGCGTCCGACCCCGAGCTCCTCCTCCTCGACGAGGTCACGAGCGCGCTCGACCCGCAGCTCGTCGGCGAGGTCCTCGACCTCGTCACCGAGCTGAAGCGGCAGGGTTCCACGATCCTGATGACCACGCACGAGATGCACTTCGCGCGGAACGTGGCCGACCGGATCGTGTTCCTGCACCAGGGCGAGGTGGTCGAGCAGGGTGTTCCGGCGGAGGTCCTCGACGCCCCGCAGCACCCGGCGCTGGTCGAGTTCCTCTCCCGCGTCCACGCCTGACACCCTCCCTCCCCTCCGCAAAACACCGGTGTTCGTCTCCCGCACCGCGACATTCCGCGGTGCGTCGTACGAGCACCGGTGTTCAGCGAAGGGGTGTTGGAGGCCTACGCGACCAGGGCCGGCGAGGCGGCGGCGAGCTGCGCCTCCAGGCCGTCGTCGGTGACCGTCTCGGGGACGTGCGCCGACCGACCCGCGGGCAGGAACGCCGCGACGAACGCACTGACCGCGACCACGGCCGCCCCGACCATCACGGCGGGCTGTGCCGCGTCCACGTAGCCGGTCGGCGTGAGCTGACCGCCGTTCCCCGTGAAGACGGCCGTCAGGACGGCGATCCCGAGCGCGACCCCGATCTCCCGGAGCGTCGAGTTCGCACCGGACGCCTTCGCGTGGTCGTGCTGCGGCATCCGGGCGAGCACCGCGGTCGAGATCGGACCGAACACCGCGCCCATCCCGACGCCGGCGAGCAGGAAGCCCGGCAGCAGCGTGGGGAACGTGACGTCCGCGGCCATCGTGCCAGCGATCCAGAACAGTCCGGCGGACAGGAACACCATGCCGCCGGTGATGAGCACACGGGTGCCGACCCGGGGAGCGATGATCCCGGCGAGCGGGGCGATGACCATCGGTGCGAGGGTCCAGGGCATCGTCCAGATGCCGGCCTCGAGCGGGGTGCGCCCCTGCACGACCTGCAGGAACTGGATGAGGATGAACACCGCGCCGAACGCGCCGAACGAGAACGTCATCGCGACGACGTTGGCGAGGGCGAAGCTCCGGTCGCGGAAGAACCGCAGGGGCAGCAGCGGCGCGGTGGTGCTGGCCTGCCAGAGGACGAACGCGACCAGCAGGACGCCGCCGCCGACCAGGCCGGTGAGCACCTCGCCGCTCGTCCAGCCGGCGTCGTTGCCGCGGACGACCCCGAAGACGACGCCGAGCACCCCGAGGCCGGCGAGCAGCACGCCCACGACGTCGGCGCGGACGCGGGCACCGCGGGTGTTCGGCAGTGCGAACAGTGCGAGCGGGACGGCGACGATGCCGACCGGGACGTTGAGCCAGAAGATCGCCTCCCAGCTCCAGCCCTCGACGACGGCTCCGCCGATGAGCGGGCCGAGCGCGACGCCGAGGCCGGAGATGCCGCCCCAGACGCCGATGCCGACGGTGCGGAGCCGGTCCGGCACGCTGCCGACGAGCAAGGTGAGGGACAGCGGCATGATCGCGGCGGCGCCGGCGCCCTCGATCGCACGCCAGACGATGAGCGAGGTCGGGTCGGTGCTCATCGCGGCGAACGCGGAGGAGACGGTGAAGACGGCGATGCCGGCGACGAAGAGGTGACGGCGGCCGAGCCGGTCACCGAGACCGACGGCGAGCAGCATGAGCGCCGCGAACGCGAGCGTGTAGGCGTTCGTGATCCACTGCAGCTCCTCGACAGAGGCGCCGAGGTCGGCGTGCACGGCGGGCAGGGCGCTGGTGACGACGAGGTTGTCGAGCGTCGCCATGAACATCGGGAGGGACGCGGCGGCGATGGCCAGCCAGACGGGGATGCGTCGTTCCATGGTGGGGATCCGTTCCGTTTGGTAATCGGATGATTACTTACGAGGGGCGACTGTAGTAATCGACTGATAACCTGTCAACCATGACTCCCTCGGCATCTGCACCGGCGACGGCCGTCCGCATGCCCGCCGCGCAGCGTCGCGCGATGATCCTCGAGGCAGCACGCGGGCTCTTCGGCAGCCAGGGCTACAACGGCACGACGACCGATCAGATCGCTGCGGCCGCCGGCATCAGCCAGCCGTACGTGGTGCGGATGTTCGGCTCGAAGGAAGCGCTCTTCCTCGAGGTCTTCCGCGACACCCTCGACATCCTGCTCGACGCGTGGCGGGAGACTCTCGCGCACCTCGGGCCCGACGACACCGCGGCGCACGTGATCGGCGAGCAGTTCGTCGACCTCGCGGCGACGCGGGGGCTGCACACCCTGCTGCTGCAGGGTTTCGTGTCCGGAGCCGAGCCGGCGATCGGTGCCGCGGCCCGGGCGGGGTTCCTCGAGATCTACCGGTTCCTCCGCGACGAGGCCGGGATCGCCGACGACCAGGTGCAGGGGTTCCTCGGCAGCGGGATGATCTTCGCGATCATGCTGGCGATCGACATGCCCGCCCGGTTCGACGACGACCCGGACGCGGCCGACCTGCTGCGGGCGACGTTCGGGGCGAAGTGCGGGCAGGTGCTGGACCTGGTCCGGGGCCAGCGGTCCGCGGGCATCGGTGTCACGGGAGCACCCGCGGGCGCGGGCGCCTAGGGCGTCAGCAGCACCTTCCCGATCACCTCGCCGTCCCGGACCCGGCGGTGCGCCTCGGCGGCTTCGGTGAGCGGCAGGACCGCGTCGACCACCGGGCGCACCCGACCGTCCGCGACGAAGGGCCAGACGTTGTAGCGGACCGCCTCGACGATGGTGGCCTTCTCGTCGAGGGGCCGTGCGCGCAGGGTGGTGGCGCTGATCGTCGCCCGCTTCCGCATCATCGCGCCGAAGTCGAGCTCGCCCGTGCGTCCGCTGCCCGAGGCGATCACGGCGATGTGCCCGTTCGTCGCCAGGACCTCGAGGTTCCGGCCGAGGTACTCCGGGCCGACGACGTCGAGCACCACGTCGACTCCGCGGCCGTCGGTGAACTCGAGCGTCCGTGCGACGAAGTCCTCCGACCGGTGGTCGATCACGAGGTCGGCGCCGAGCTCCTCGGACGCACGGACCTTCCGCTCGCCGCCTGACGTCGCGATGACCGTCGCGCCGAGCGCCTTCGCCCACAGCACTGCGTGCGACCCCATCCCGCCGGTCCCACCGTGCACCAGGAGGGTCTGGCCCGGCCGCAGCCCGGCGAGCATGCCCACGTTCGAGTACACGGTGCACGCAGCTTCGGGGAGCCCCGCCGCCTCGACCAGGTCGACGCCGTCCGGCACCGGTAGCACCTGCGTGGCTGGTGCGACGACGAGCGAGGCGTAGCCGCCGCCCGACAGCAGGGCGCAGACCCGGTCACCGACCGCGAAGCCCTCGACGCCGTCGCCGAGCGCGCGGACCGTGCCGGAGACCTCGAGCCCGAGGACCTCCGAGGCCCCCGGCGGCGGCGGGTAGTTGCCCGCGACCTGCTGGAGGTCCGCGTTGTTCACCCCCGCGGCAGCGACCTCGATGAGGACCTCGCCGGGGGCCGGTACCGGGTCGGGGAGGTCGGTGACGTCGAGGGAACCGTTGACCGGGAGGATGACACGCATGCGCTCGACGCTACGCTCGACGTGGATCCGTGCCCTGACCGAGGGGTGCGGTCAGACCCGGGGGGACCCATCACCATGACGAAGAAGCTCGTCTCGCTCGCCACGGCAGTCGTTGCCGTCGCACTCCTGGCCGGCTGCTCCACCGGCGGTTCCGGCTCCGGTGCCACCACCGCCGCGAAGGAGAACACGACCCAGTCCCAGTCCGCCGCGTGCAAGGCCTTCGAGTCGAAGGTCAAGTCCGCCGCCGAGGGGCTGCAGTCCGAGGTCGCGAAGCTCCAGTCCGACCCGCAGGCCGCCGTCGCCAAGCTCAAGGAGTTCGACGCCTCGCTCTCCGACGGCGTCGACGCCGTCACGAACCCGACCGTGAAGCCCAAGGCCGAGGCGTTCCACACGGCCTACGCCGACATGCTCACGCAGATCGAGGCGATCGCGAAGGACCCGCAGTCGGCCGACATCTCGAAGTTCACCGACACGACCACGAAGGTCCAGGAAGCCGGCAACGACTTCCAGAAGGTCTGCACCTCCTGACGCGGGCCGATCGACGAACGCACCCCGCACCTCCGGCGGACGGCACAGCCGACCTGGAGGCGCGGGGTGCGTCGTCTACGCGGCCGCCGGCTGGGACGCGTCCAGTCGGGCGACGTCCTCCGGACGCAGCTTCACGGTCGCGGCGGTCACGGAGTCGAGGATCGACTGGGGGCGCGATGCGCCCGGGATCGGGACGACGACGTCGCTCTTCTGCAGCTCCCACGCCAACGCGATGACCTGCGGGGTGACCCCGCGGTCCCGCGCGATGTACGCGAAGTCCTCGTAGGCGGTGCCGAGTTCCGCGGCGTTCGCGATGCCGCCGAGGGGACTCCACGGCAGGAACGCGATGCCGAGCTCGTCGCAGAGCGCCAGTTCCGGCTCGCTCGAGCGGAACTTCGGCGAGAACTGGTTCTGCACCGAGGCCAGACGGCCGTCGAGGACCTCGTTCGCCGTACGGATCTGGTCGGGGTCGGCGTTCGAGATGCCCGCCATCCGGATGACGCCCTCGTCGAGCAGGTCCGCGAGGGCCCCGACGGAATCGGCGTACGGCACGGCGGGGTCCGGGCGGTGGAACTGGTACAGGCCGATCGTCTCGACGCCGAGGCGCTTCGCGGAGGCCTTCGCCGCCTGCTTCAGGTAGTCCGGGTGCCCGTTCTGCGCCCACGCACCCGCTTCGGGACGGAGGTGTCCGCCCTTCGTCGCGATGAGGACGTCGTCGGCGGGACCGTGGAACTCCCGGACGGCCCGTGCGATGAGCTCCTCGTTGTGTCCCACTTCGTCGTGGGCGGCCAGGTGGTACGCGTCGGCGGTGTCGATGAGCGTGACGCCGGCCTCGAGTGCGGCGTGGATCGTTGCGATCGCCTGCCGCTCGTCCGGTCGTCCCTCGATGGACATGGGCATGCCGCCCAGTCCGATGGCACTGACCGACACGTCTCCGATGACTCGTTGCTTCATGTCCCCAGCATGCGCCGGGACCGCCCTTGCCCGTCCAGGGTCAGCACGGTCCAGGCGCAGCGCCGTCGTCAGCGCCGCGCCCAGGCGGGTGCGTGCTCCGGCAGCGGGCCGAACGCGATGCCGCGGGCGTAGAGCCCGCGCACCGGGGGCACCCACCGGGCGAGCAGGACCGGCAGCTTCGGTGGACCCGACTGCAGCCCGCCCGCGAACGCCCGCTCGAACACCACCCGGTGCAGCACCGCCTGCGCGGTCTGGATCGCCACGGCGGGCGGCGTCCGACGGCGCTGCACCCGTGCGAGGGTGCGGTCGAGCGCCGCCCCGCGCAGCCCTCGCTGCAGCGCCGGAGCGAGCACGGAGGCGGTCGCGACGGCGTCCTGCACCGCGAGGTTGATGCCGACCCCGCCGGCCGGGGACATCGCGTGCGCAGCGTCCCCGATGCAGAGCAGTCCCGAACTCCACCACCGGGGCAGCCGGTCCATCCGGACGTCGAGCACGTGCACGTCGTCCATCGACGCGATCGTGTCCACGCGGCCCGCGAAGTCCGGTCGGAGTCGGGCGACCCGCGCGCGGAAGGCCCCGAGCCCCTCGGCTCGGAGCGCGGCGTCGGAACCCTTCGGCGCGAAGTACGCGACCTGGTGGTAGTCCGGCCGCGGGAAGCTCAGCAGGACGTCGGTGCCGGAGAACGCCGGGACGAGCGCGGTCGTGGCGTCGCCGGGCTCGCGGGGGAGCCGGAACCACCACGTGTCGAACGGCACCTGGACCGATCGGGGGCGCAGTCCCGCCGCGGTGCGCAGCACGGAGTCGCGGCCGTCGCAGGCGATGACGACGTCGGCGCGGAGTTCCTCGGTTTCGCCGTCCCCGCGGTACGGGCGGAGGTGGACGCCGGTGACGACGCCGTTCTCCTCGATGGTCCCCGTCGCCGCGAGGCCCATCGAGATGTCGAACGAGGGTTCCTGCCGGGCGGCGGTGACGAGCAGGTCGAGCAGGTCCCACTGGGGCACCATCGCGACGTGGTCGTACGGCGGCCGCAGGCGCGAGAAGTCGCCGAGCAGCAGCCGGGAGCCGTCCGGCATCGGCAGCGAGAAGTCGTCCAACCGTGACTGCGGCAGGGCGGCGAACCGATCCCCGAGCCCGAGTTCGTCGAGCAGCCGGATGGTCGAGGCGTGCACCGTGTCACCGCGGAAGTCCCGGTTGAAGTCGTCGTGCTTCTCGACGACCCGCACGGCGATGCCCGCCCGGGCCAGCAGCAGGCCGAGGACGACCCCGGCGGGGCCGCCGCCGACCACCGCGACCGTCGTACGCGAGACCGTCACCATGCCCTGGACGCTACCCCGGTGCGGACGGGAGGCACGGTGCGGGCCCGCCCCGCGCCTCCCGTCCGCCGTGCGGTCGCGTCCACCGCCGCGATGCGACAACGTCGATGTCGCACGACGGCCACGATGTCGTCCCGCCGCGCGCGCAACTGTTGCGGACGCGGGCCAGCGACGACTCCGATGTCGTACGACGTCGGAGATGTCGTTCGGAGTCGGCGCGCCCCACGCCGAACCCGCGCGTCAGGCGGTGGTGCCGACCGAGCTCGAGGCCGTGCCGGAGTCGGCCGCCCCCGCGAAGACGACGCCGCCCCACGTGATGACCGCGATCGCGAGCACGAAGCCCACCGCGGCGATCCACCACGACGACCGCCGACGGATCCAGGCGCCGATCGCGAGGACCACCGTGGCGACCCCGATCACGAACGCCCCACCGACCGCGATCGCCGTACCGCCGATGTACGCCCCCGGCGAGCAGCCCGCCGAGGCATCGCACGTCGCCGTCGCCGAGATCACCGCGATGATGCCGACGACCGCGGTGACGATCGTCATCACGGCACCGAACGCCAGCAGCAGCACGGTCGAGATCCGGTCGGCGAGCTTGGCCGGCGGGAACAGCGTCGTGCCACCGCGCTCCCACGCCGCGCGCTGCGGGTCGCCGGAACCGGGGGGAGTGGACTGCGGCGGACCGCCGGGGACGTTCGACCAGGTCATGGGTGCAGTCCTACCGTGCCTCGACGCCGAACGCCTGTGCGAGGCGCTGGATCTTCTGCGCGCGACCGAGTCGCGGCAGGTCGGAACCGTCGCGGATGACCTTCCCGCGTGCCTCGAAGTCGTCGAGGAAGTCCTGCGCCCAGGCGACGTCGGTCGGCGTGGGGGAGATCACCTCGTTGATGACCGGCAGCTGCTCGGTGTCGAGGCACAGCTTCCCGGTGAGGCCGAGCGACACCGCGACCTGCGACTGCTCGCGGAGGATCGGGTGCGACGAACCGACCGTCGGGCCGTCGATCGGGCCGGGCAGGTCGCCCACGCGGGACGCCACGACGAGCTTGGACCGCGGGTACGCCATCGCGAGCGTGTCCGCGCTCGTGCCGGTGTCACGGCGGTAGTCGCCGGAACCGAACGCCAGCCGGAACGCGCCCTGGGCCTTCGCGATCGACACCGACTCCTCGATGCCGACCGCCGACTCGACGAGGGCGATCACGGGGGTCTGTCCGCCGAGGCGGTGCCAGGTGTCGGTGACCTGCGCGGGCGACTCGGTCTTCGCGAGCATCACGCCCTGCAGCCCGGGCAGGCCACGGAGCTCCTCGACGTCGTCCGCCCAGAAGTCGGTCGTGACGTCGTTGATCCGCACCCAGGCCTCGCCGCCGCCGGCCAACCAGGACGCCACGGTGTTCCGAGCACCGGGCTTCGCGGCCGGGTCCACGGCGTCCTCGATGTCGAGGATGATCTGGTCGGCCCGGGAGCGCTGGGCCTTCTCGAAGCGATCGGCGGCCGTCCCGGCGACGAGGAGCCACGAGCGCGAGATCTCCGCCGGGACCGATCGGCGCCGGTTCGGCACGGAGGTGGACTCCGGCGCGGGGGTGGACGGAGCAGTGCGGTCGTCGATGGCCATGCCCCGTTGGTACCACATCGGGCCCGCGGGGATCGCATCGTGCGTGCCCGGAAACCCCGAAACCTCGGTTCATTGCCAGAGTGCCAGCCCGCTTCCGCCTACAGTGTCGGATGTGTGGCGAGCGGACAGGGTGACCGACGGTGAGGACGACGTGAACGACGACGTCCCCATCGAGGGCGCCGACGCGCCCGCAGACGGACAGCAGGACCAGCAGGGGGAGCAGGAGCAGCGGGGGCAGCAGGAAGAGGCCGTGGTGACGGACGAACCCGACCGCACCCTGCGTCCGGAGCTGCAGCTCACGAGTCCGCAGGCGATCAGCCTGGGTGATCCGCGCCTCCAGGCCGGCAACGCCGCGGAACCGGTGTGGGACGTCTGGCGGAAGCAGCTGACCGGTGTCGGTGGGACGAGCCCGCTCACCCACTTCGCCGACCACCCGCGCGCCCGCATCGAACTCTCGACGACGCACCCGGGCGGCCTGGCCCAGTTCATCACCGGCAAGACGACGCTCCTGTCGAGCCTGATCCGCGACGAGGTGGCGCTCCGCGCCGCCCGGATCGCCGCCGGACACGTCGAGGCGAAGGGCACCGAGCTCGCCACGGTGCGCGGCATCGACGCCGTGAAGCTCGGCATCGGCATGGCCGACTGGCAGCACGGCGACGAGCAGTTCCGCGGCCCGGTGCTCCTCCGACCGCTCGCGATCCGTCGCCACGGCCGCGACTTCGAGGTCCGCCTGCTCGGCGAGCCCGTGCTGAACCCGGGTCTCGCCGACGCGCTGCACGAGCAGTTCGGGGTCATCCTCGACGCCCAGTCGTTCGTCGCCCTGGCGCAGCAGGACGGCTCGTTCACGCCGAACCCCGTGATCGACCGGCTCCGCGGCCTGACCGCGCACATCCCCGGCTTCTCGGTGCACGCTCGACTCGTCGTGTCCACCTTCGCCGAGGTCGCGTCCGGCATGGTCGAGGACACCCACGAGCTCTCCCACCCGGTGCTGGACGCCCTCGCCGGCAACCCGAGCGCCAAGTGGCAGGTCGAGCAGTCGTACCACCCGGTCGAGCAGACCCCGTCGGACGAGCGCAGCCCGGAGACGGACACGCTCCTGCTCGACGCCGACGACGAGCAGGAGAACGTGATCGCGCAGATCACGGCCGGCAACTCGATCGTCGTGAAGACCCTCCCGGGAACGGGTGGCACGCAGACGATCGTGAACGCGCTCGGTGGCCTCGTCGCCGCGAACAAGCGCGTGCTCGTCGTGAGCCCGCGCCGTGCGACCCTCCGTGGCATCGCCGCCCGGTTCGCCGAGGTGCAGCTGCCCGGTGTCGCCGTGACCCCGTCGACGCTCCGGCGCGACGTCGTCCGCGCGATCGCCCGGAACGAGAAGGCCTCCCGTCCGAACCTGCGCGAGGTCGACGACGCCCTGGTCCGGCTCCGCAAGGTGCTCAAGGACTACCGCGGGTCGCTGAGCCGCGTCGACCCGGACTTCCGCGTCTCGGTGCTGGACTGCCTCGTCGAGCTCTCGCGGCTGTCCCTGCTGCCGGTCCCGCCGTCGACCACGGCGCGGCTGTCGAAGACGAGCGTGACGAGCATGGTCGAGGGGCGCTCCCGCGTCGCCGAGACGATGGTCAGCGCGGCGAACCTCGGCGAGTTCCGCTACGGCCCGGACGACTCGCCCTGGTACGGCGCGAAGTTCTCGTCGAGCGACGGTGCGCAGCGCGCCCACAAGATCGCCAAGGACCTCGACGCCGACGCCCTGCCGACGCTGCTCCGCCGCGCGCACGACCTCGTGGCGACGACGCACATGCGGCAGTTCACGACGATCAACGAGCTCGGCATCTACCTGCGCCTGCTCACCGAGATCCGGGACACGCTCGACCGCTTCCTGCCCGTCGTCTTCGACCGCTCGGTCTCCGAGCTCGTGGCCGCGACCGCCCCCCGCGGCGAGGGCGCACCGATGTCGAGCACCAACCGACGCCGCCTCAAGAAGCTGGCGCGGGAGTACGTCCGTCCGGGCGTGCACGTGTCCGACCTGCACGAGGCCCTCACCCGCGTGCAGCAGCAGCGCGTCCTGTGGCAGCGCTACGTCGCCGCCGGCGTGAACCCCGAGGTGCCCACCGGCATCGCGGACGTTCAGGTGCTGTTCTCGAACGTCGTGCAGGACCTCGCGCGCCTCGACGAGCCGTTGGGCCGCACCGCCCGCGAGACCCAGCTGGCGAACGTCCCGGTCGACGAGCTCGTGCCGACGATCGCGCGCCTGGCCGAGGAGTCCGACGTCCTGCACAACCTGCAGGAGCGGACCGAGCTCATGCAGACGCTGCGCGACCTCCAGCTCGAGCCGCTCATCACCGACCTGGCGAACCGGCACGTGCCGGACACGCACGTCCCCGCCGAGCTGGAACTCGCGTGGTGGCAGTCCGCCCTCGAGACGATGCTCGAGTCCGACCGGGCCCTGCTCGGTGCGAACACCGACATGCTCGACCGGGTCGAGGCCGACTTCCGCCTCGTCGACGACGCGCACGCGGCCGGGGTGTCCCAGGGTCTCGCGTGGCAGCTCGCCGAGAACTGGAAGGTCGGTCTCGTCGACTGGCCGGAGGAGTCCACCGCCCTCAAGACGCAGCTGAAGGAGGGCGCGATCACCTCGCGCCTGCTGCAGGACTCCGCACCGCACCTGTCGCGGTCGATCGCACCCGTGTGGCTCGCGTCGCCGTACGAGGTTGCCCAGATCGCCGACACGATGCCGTTCGACACCGTGATCCTCGTCGACGCCGGTGCCGTGACGATCGCCGAGACCGTCGGTGCCGTGCGTCGTGCCCGCCAGACCGTCGTGTTCGGCGACCCGGTGACGCAGACGCCGTCGCCGTTCCGGATCGCCGTCGACCCCGCGCACCGCGCCCTGCAGGTCGACGAGGAGACGCTCGACGCCTTCCACGCCGACTCCGCGCTCGCGAAGTTGTCGACCCTGCTGCCGACGCTCTCGCTCACGCGCTCGTACCGCGCAGGCGGCGAGGACCTCGCCGAACTCGTGAACCGTCGCTTCTACGGCGGCCGGATCGAGTCGCTCCCGTGGGCCGGGTCGTTCCTCGGGCACGGCTCCATCGCGCTCGACTACGTCAGCGACGGCAAGGCCGTGCCGGACCCGGAGTCCGGTGCCGTCGAGAGCGTGGACGCCGAGGTGGACCGCGTGGTCCGGCTCGTCATGGACCACGCCCGCACCCGGCCGACCGAGTCCCTCATGGTGATCACCGCGTCGGCGAAGCACGCCGTCCGGGTCGAGCAGGCCGTGCTCACCGCGGCGCAGGGGCACAAGGACCTCACGGAGTTCGTCATCGGCGACCGGGCCGAACCGTTCATCGTCGCGACGCTCGAGCAGTCCGTCGCCCAGAGCCGCGACCGCGTCGTGTTCTCGATCGGCTACGGCCGGACGCCGCACGGTCGTGTCCTGCGTGACTTCGGTCCGCTCGGCAAGCCCGGCGGAGAGCGCCTGCTCGCCGTCGCGATGACGCGTGCGCGCCGCTCGATGGTGATCGTCACGTGCTTCCAGCCCTCCGACATCGAGGCCGAGCGGATGGGCCACGGCACCGTCGCGCTCGCTGAGATCCTCGCCGAGGTCCGTGCCCGCACGACCGCCGAGTACGTGCCGGACGACTCCGACCCGCTGCTCGTCGACCTGGCGCGCCGCCTCGAGATGCGCGGCATCCCGGTCGCGCTCGGGCACCGCGGCAAGCTCGGCCTGGTCGCCGCGCACGGCGGGGTCTGCGTGACGATCGAGACCGACGCCTCGCTCGTGAAGGGCTCGCTGCGCGAGTCGCTGCGCCTCCGCCCCGAGGTGCTCCGTCGACTCGGTTGGCACTACGTGCGCGTGCACGCGTTCCAGCTGTTCTCGGACCCGGACCGCGTCGCGAACACGGTCGCGTCGGTGCTCGGCGTCGACCGCGGTGCCACGCAGGAGATCAGCATCCCGCCGATCCCGGCACGCCGATGACCCGGCGGGCACACCGGCCCGCGGGGCCGGTGACGCCCGAGACGGACCAGCTGGTGGGCACGTGGACGCGGGCCGACGACGCGTCGTCAGCCGCGCCTCCCGTCCGTCCCGCGGCTCGCGTCGGCGGCGAGTCGGACGGCCGCCCTGGAGGCACGGGTCGCCGCCGCAGACGCGTCACCACCCAGCCGGTGCCGGGCTACGACCCCGCCGCGCCCGCCGAGCCGGCGCGGCACCGCGACGGTGAGAACGACGACCAGCTCCGGCGGGACGTCCCCCCACATTGGTGACCAGGTAGCATTTCCGGCGATGACTGACACCGTGCGGGAGCGCCCCGACTGGCAGACCTGGCCGAACCTGATCTCGCTGTTCCGGCTGCTGCTGATCCCGGTCTTCGTGTGGCTCGTCGTCGCTGGACACCCCGGGTGGGCGCTCGTCGCCCTCGTCGTCATCGGGGTGAGTGACTGGGCGGACGGCTTCATCGCCCGGAAGTTCGACCAGGGCTCGAAGCTCGGCAAGGCGATCGACCCCGTTGCCGACCGACTGGCGATCATCGCGATCGTGCTGTCGCTCGTCCTCACCGGGCTGCTGCCGTGGTGGGTCGTCGCCGTCGTGGTGCTCGTCGACCTCGTGCTCGTCGTGCTCTCGAGCGTGCTGTTCCACGGCAACCCGGACCTCGACGTGACCTGGACGGGCAAGATCCGGTCGGCGCTGCTGTTCGTCGGGCTCCCGGTGCTGCTGTTCTCCGCGGTGCACACGGTCGACGAGAACGCCCCGTGGGTCCGCGTCGTCGCCCTGGTGTTCGTCTACCTCGGCACGGCCGGCCACGTGCTCGCCGGCGTGCAGTACGCGATCGCGATGTTCGCCAAGCGCCGTGCGGTCGGCGCTCCCGCCGCCCGCTGACGTTTCGCGCGCGATTGCGCCCCGGTGCGGGCGCGATTGCGCCCCCGAACGAACATCGCGCCCCGCAGAGACGGGGCGCGATGTTCGTTGCGGGGCGCGATCGCCCCGCCGTGGTTCGGAGTGTGCCTAGAGCTTGGTCGTGCCGCCGATGCCGGGACCCTCGGGAGCGGTCGACGGAGCCACGTGCGCGCCGGACCCCGTCGATGCGGGCACGCCGTTCTGCGTCCGCAGCAGGTCGCGGATCTCGAGCAGCACCTCGACGTCGGTCGGCGGGACGTCCTGCGGCGTCTGCTCCTCGTCGTTCTTGACCCGCTCGAACGCGACCTTCTTGAGGTGGTTCACGGGGAGGACCAGCGCGAAGTACACCACGGCCGCCACGATGACGAACTGGATCACCGCACCGACCACGGCACCGAACTTGATCTCGGCATCGCCGTTGAGACCCGGGATCGTCCAGATCCACGTGTCGTCGAGGCTCGACGCGTTGAAGATCGCGCCGATGAGCGGGTTGATCACCGCGTTGACGATGGCGGTGACGATGGCGGTGAACGCAGCACCGATGACGACTGCGACGGCCAGGTCGATGACGTTGCCGCGGAGCAGGAACTCCTTGAAGCCCTTCACGCGGGCCTCCTTCCGGGTCGGGGAAACCCCAAACCTACCGAGGAGGACGCGTCACGGTCACGACGCTGCAGGCTTCGGCGTGGCTGCCTTCGTCTCGGTCTTGGCGGGCGTGGGCGTGGACGACGACCCGGATGAGTCCGACGATCCGGACGAGCCGCTCTCCGCCTTGGGGGTGGCCCGCGAGTCGGTGCGGTAGAAGCCGCCCCCGTTGAACGTCACCCCGACCGGCGAGAAGACCTTGCGCAGCGCGCCCCCGCACGCCGGGCACTCGGTGAGCGTGGCGTCGGAGAACGACTGCTTGATGTCGAAGGCGTTGCCGCACTCGGTGCAGCGGTACGAGTAGGTGGGCACCCTAGCTCCGGAAGGTGATGATGCGCGACGGCGTGATGATGCCGTCGACGGGTTCGTCGTGGGGTTCGCGCGGGACCTCGTCGAGGTACTCCGCGTCGAAGATCACAGCATAGACGGGCGGGCGGTTCGCCATCGACCCGAGCGTCTTGTCGTAGTAGCCGCGGCCCCAACCCATCCGGACGCCGTCGTGCCCGACCGCGGCAGCGGGGGTGAGGATCGCGTCGACGTCGTTGATCGCCAGGGGGGAGAGCACCTCGCCGACGACCTCGGGCATGCCGGCCAGGCCCTCGGTCTCCGAGGTCCCGTCGCCGACCGCCCAGTCGAGCAGTCCGTCCTCGCGGGTGATCGGCAGCAGGACGCGCACACCGCGCGAGTAGGCCCAGTTCAGGAACGGGCGGACGTTCGGCTCCTCCGGCGCGGAGAGGTACAGCGCGATCGACTCGACCTGCCGTTCCTCGGCGAAGCGCTGGAGGGTCGCGGTGAGCGCCTCCGTGTCGGCGTCGCGTTCGGTCGTGGTCCGGGTGCGCCGCCGCTGCCGGAGGTCGGCTCGCAGGGCACGTTTCTCGTTCCCGAGATCGGCGATCATGCGCAGGAGTCTACCGAGGGTGTCCGTTGCGGCTTCCCGCCGCCGGTCGCGCGAAGCCGTGTCCTCCGTAGCGACGACATGCCCCGTCCAGGGGTCATCCGATACCTTCACAGGCATGGGCTTCCAGATTTCGAAAGCCGTGATCCCCGCCGCAGGCCTGGGCACGCGCTTCCTCCCCGCCACCAAGGCGATGCCGAAGGAGATGCTCCCCGTCGTCGACAAGCCGGCCATCCAGTACGTGGTGGAAGAGGCAGTCGGCGCGGGCCTCACCGACGTGCTCATGATCACGGGGCGCAACAAGAACGCGCTCGAGAACCACTTCGACCACGTGTCCGAGCTCGAGGAGACCCTGAAGAAGAAGGGCGACCACGAGAAGCTGCAGAAGGTGAACCAGTCCACGGACCTCGCCGACATGCACTACGTCCGTCAGGGTGACCCGCTCGGCCTCGGCCACGCGGTGCTCCGCGCCAAGATGCACGTCGGCCGCGAGCCGTTCGCCGTGCTCCTCGGTGACGACATCATCGACGCCCGCGACCCCCTGCTCCAGCGCATGATCGAGGTCCAGGGCGAGAAGAACGCCACGGTCGTCGCCCTGCTCGAGGTCCCGGAGTCGCAGACCCACCTCTACGGCATCGCGACCGTCGAGCCGACCGACACCGACGACGTCGTGAAGATCACGGGCCTCGTCGAGAAGCCCCCGCAGGGCGAGGCGCCCTCGAACCTGGCCATCATCGGCCGCTACGTCATCCGCCCCGAGGTCTTCGACGTCCTCGAGAAGCAGGAGCCGGGCAAGGGCGGCGAGATCCAGCTGACCGACGCGCTCATGAAGATGGCGAACGCCGAGGAGTGGACCGGCGGCGTGTACGGCGTCGTGTTCCGTGGACGCCGGTACGACACCGGTGACAAACTCGACTACATCAAGGCGATCGTCCAGCTCGCCTCGGACCGCGAGGACCTCGGCCCCGACCTCAAGTCGTGGCTCAAGGAGTTCAACGCGGGCGAATAGTCGACCCGTCGCCGAACGGGTCCGGGGAACGCCCCGGGCCCGTTCGACGCCCCCGGAGGAACCAGCGCGATGACGACGATCCCGACCCTGTCCCACGGGCGGGTCACCATCCGGCCCCTCCGGCTGCGCGACAGCCGCGACCTCGACGTCGCCCTCGCCAGCAACCGGTCGTGGCTCCGCACGTGGGAGGCCACCAACCCCTCCGGACACGTCTCCACCGACGTCCGCGGCAGCATCCGCGCGCTCCAGGCCAACGCCCGCGCGGGGCTCGGGCTCCCGTTCGCGATGGAGCTCGACGGCCGGTTCGTCGGCCAGCTGAACGTCTCCGGCATCACCTACGGCTCCCTCGCGAGTGCGTCGATCGGGTACTGGGTGGTCGAGGACGCGGCCGGTCACAACGTCACGCCGATCGCCGTCGCGATGGCGGTCGACCACTGCTTCCGCGTCGTCGGCATCCACCGCATCGAGATCTGCATCCGGCCGGAGAACGCCCCCTCGCTCCGGGTCGTCGAGAAGCTCGGCTTCCGGTACGAGGGCCTCCGTCGCCGGTACATCCACATCAACGGCGACTGGCGTGACCACTTCTGCTTCGCCCTCGTCGCCGAGGAGGTCCGCGAGGGCGTCCTCGAACGCTGGGTCCGCGGGCAGGTCCCGCCGGGTGTCGGCAGCGTGCCGCTCGCCGCGCGCGACGAGGCGGCGTTGCCGCTGCACACGACGCCCCGCGTCTGACCCGTCGGTCCCGTCCGCCTCGTCCCACCGAGCGGACTGGAGGCGCGGCTCGCCTCCCGTGATTTCGTCACGACACGCGCAACACGCGTCCGGCAATCACCTGCCAGGGGAACGCCCGCCCCTACCGTGTTCGCATGGCAGGTATCGGCTCCTGGGGCGGCGGCATCGTCCTGCTCATCGCGGCCGTGCTCTGGCTCGTCTACCTCATGCCGTCCTGGGCGGCCCGGCGGCAGTACCTCGCCACCGAGCGGAACGCGATCCGCCTGCAGCAGACCCTCCGCATCCTCGCGCAGACGGCCGAGCTGCCGGACGAGGTCCGCGTCGAGATGAACGCCAAGTCCCTCGCCGAGGCGCAGCGCGTCGCGAAGTCGGAAGAGGCGAAGCGCACCGCGATCGTCCGCGCCCACGAGGCCGCTCGCCAGCGGGAGATCACCCGTCGGCTCGCCGAACAGGCTCCCGTCCTCGAGCGTGCGTCCTCCGTGCCCGCGCTCACCGCGATGCGGATGCGGCGTTCCCGGCTCGGGGCGACCCTGCTCGGGACGCTCGGCATCGTCGTCGCGATCGTCGTCTTCGTCGCGGCGCCCGCCGCCTGGCTGGTCGGTGTCGCCGGCCTCGTCGCCGCGGGCGGGTCCGCAGCGGTCCTCGCCCAGCTGCACCAGGTCGCGACGGCGCGGAAGGCGCGGACAGCGACGGCCGTACCGGAGGCGAGCCGTGCCTCCAGGCCGACGACCGCGTGGACGGACCCGGCGCCGCCGCTGCCCACCGAGCAGCCCGCCGAACCCGCGCGCGACCGGAGCTGGACCCCGAACCGCGTCCCGAAGCCGCTGTACGTCGAACGCCCGGCCGCTCCGGCCGCCTCGCCGGAGTCCGCTGCCGAGCTGGCCGCGCGACTGAAGGAGCGCGTCGCCGAGGCCAAGGCACAGGCCGAGGCCGAAGCGGCCGCGATCCGCGCTGCCGAGACCGACCCGTCGCTCGCCCGGGTCTCGCAGATGCGGCCGGACGTCGAGGAAGCCGTCGCGTCCCTGTCGGCGCACGACCAGGGTCGGCTCGCGGAGCGGCTGGGGCTGCGAGCGCCCGCCGTTCCCGCTGCTCCGGCGCCGGAGTCCGCTGCGCCCACCGAGCCTCCCGCACCCCCGAGCAAGTGGGCCGGCATGGGGGTCCTCGGCGACGACGCGTACGAGCAGGCGGACCTCGACGCGATCATGCGTCGCCGCCGCGCCGTGTGATCGGCTCGATTTCAGATCGGGCCGAGGCGGGTGCTAGTGTGGTCGAGTCCTTGGGGCTATGGCGCAGTTGGTAGCGCGTCTCGTTCGCAATGAGAAGGTCAGGGGTTCGAATCCCCTTAGCTCCACTCCAAGAGAGAAGGCCACCCGATCGGGTGGCCTTCTCTCGTTCCGGGGTGTGTCGGCGTCAGCCGGGCACGCTCTCCGTCAGGACGCCCGCCTGCGCCAGGTCGGTGTGGATCGCGTTGGCGGCCTGCTCGAACGCGCGGTTGCCGCGGGAGATCCCGAGCGCCCCGCCCTTGATCGCGGACTTCCCCGAGCCGCGGAGCAGCCGGGCGACGGTCCGCCCGTCGGGCGTGACCATGACCTGCACGTCGAGGCGGGTGTGGAAGGTGCGGTCGTTGGCCATGCCGCCGATGAGCAGCGTCAGGCCGAGGCTGCCGCGGGTGGCGCGCAGGGCTCCCTGCTCGCCGTCCTCGACGGTGTAGCCCTCGCGGGCGAGGGCGCCGCGGACTCGGGCGCGGACGGATTCGGGGTCGGCTGCGACGAAGAAGTCGTGGCTCTCGGGCATCGGGTCTGATCCTCTCAACGGTGGTTCCTGCCAGAGATCATGCCGTGTCGTCGCCTACCCTGGGAAGCACCATGACTGCTTCGTTCACGCGCCGTTCCCTGCTGTCCCTCGCCGGGGTGACCGGGATCGGGCTCGCCGTGGCCGCGTGCTCGTCGGGCAACGGCGGCGGCAAGGGGGCGGGCAAGGGGTCAGGGGCGGACGGCGGCGGCTCCTCCACGCCGACCGCGAAGCCCGTCGCGAAGTCGGTCAGCCCCGCGCAGGTCCCGCTCGCCGGCGGTGTGACGATCACGGTCGCCGGCACCGGGCTGGCGGCGGTCAAGGGCGTCACGGTCGGTGGGGTCGCAGCACGGGACGTCACGGCCACGGCGACGAAGGTGACCTTCACGGCGCCGCACCAGGCGATGTACACGGCGGGCTCTGCGGACGTGGCGCTCTTCACGTCGGCGATCGAGCCGAGTCCGTCGGCGAACCAGTCGTCGGACGGCAACGGCAGCGCGGCGAACGACGGGCAGACCGGGGCGACGCAGGACTCTGTGACCGCGACGCCCACGCCGACCACCGCACCCGTGCCGGACGCCGCGACGGCGGTGGCGACCTCGACCCTGGCCTACGCCGCACTGACCGACGTCGACCGGCAGCTCCAGTACGCGATGGCGCACTGGAAGGACTACAACCTGGCCGAGTACGGCACCATGAACCCGATCGGCGGCGACTGCGCGAACTACGTGTCGCAGACCCTGATCGCCCGCGGGTGGGAGCAGCGCTCCGATTGGTACAACCGGTCTGCGGGGGCGGAGCACACGGCGACGTGGACGTACTGCCCGACGATGGACCCGTGGCTGACGACCAACGCTGCGGAGTTCGGGCTCACCCGGCGGTCCCTCGACGAGCGTGACAAGGTCAAGGTCGGCGACATCGTGTTCTACGACTGGAACGACAACGACTCGCCGGACCACACGACCATCGTGTCCGAGGTCTTCACGGAGCCCGACGGCACCATCCGCATCAAGTCGGCGAGCCACAACCAGGACGGCCCGTACCGCGACCTCGACGAGATGATCACGGTGCAGCACCCGGGCGGCACCGCCTGGTTCCACACGTTCGACGCGTAGCCGGCCCGCCCGACCGGGCCGCCCGCGTCACGGGTACCCGAGGAACCAGAGCAGCACGATCGCCACGGGCTGCAGGCACACCCCGACCACGAGCCACGTGACCGCCCGCCGCCGCGTCCGCACGAACACGTCCGACCCGAGCAGCGGCGCCATCGGCATGAGCAGCCGCGGCAGGCTCTGCTGCGGCAGGAACACGGCGACGAGGTACAGCCCGTACGACGCCGTGAACGCCCACACGTCGACCCCGAGCGCCCGGACGTCGCGCCGCCACCAGAACCAGACCGCACCCGCCAGCACAGCGACCACGAGCACGACCCCGAGCGGCCCGAGCCACGTCCCCGCCATCGTGAACCACGGCGTCAGCGGCGCGAAGTGCTGCCGCCCGACGAACCCCACCCACCACGACAGCTCGGTGTCGAGGTACGCGTTCGGGCGACCGGTCACCGCGGAGGCGATCACCGGCCACGCCAGCCCCGCCGCTGCCACGACCAGCCCCGACACGACGATGGCCACCGCGTCCCGGACGGGCAGCGCCCGACGCTCCTGCACCCACCGCACGACGAGGTGCACGGCGAGCGCGACGGCCAGCGCGAGCACGCCCGGCTTCGTGAACGCCGCGACGAGCCCGAGCGGCGCCACGAGCCAGTACCGACGACGCACCAGGGCGAGCAGCGCCCCGAAGAGCAGCAGCAGGAAGGTGCTCTCCGCGTAGGCGACCTGCAGCAGGAACCCGGTCGGGGCGAACGCGAACAGCGCGGTCGCCCAGCGTGCCCGGTGTGAGCAGCCCACCGCCAGGACGAGCCGGTACAGCAGCACGCACGTTCCCGCCCCGGCGAGCGCCGACACCAGGACGCCGGCGACCCAGAACGACCCGCCCGTCAGCGGCATCACCGCGCGTACGAGCGCGGGGAACACGGGCAGGAACGCCCACGCGTTCGGAGCGACGTGGCCGGCGTCGTCGAGCGGCAGGGTCGTCGGGTACCCGTGCTCTGCGATGATCCGGTAGAACGACGCGTCCCACGAACCCGAGAACGTGAAGAACGACGGGTCACGACGGTACGAGGCGAAGGTCCAGCCGTTCGCGGTCGCCACGACGTAGACGGTCGCGAGCAGCGCCGTGCTGACGACGCGGGACGCCAGCCACAGCAAGAGGGGAGTGGTCCACGCGCTGTGGCGCGCGTCCAGGGCCGGCCTGGAGGCGCGGGTCGTCTCCGCAGCGCTGGTCACCCGAGCGATCTTCCCACGTCCACGGCGTGCGGCTGCTGTCCGCAAGGCGTACGGACTCACCGTCGGCCCAAGCTCCGGGGCGTTTCATCGGAACCGTTCCCTGGACGAGCAACCACAGGAGGCAGCATGCCGTTCATCACCGTCGGAGCCGAGAACGGGCACGACATCGATCTGCACTACGACGACTTCGGTTCGGGCGACCCGGTCGTCCTCATCCACGGCTGGCCGTTGTCCGGCCGTTCGTGGGAAGGCCAGGTCCCGGCGCTCGTCGCGGCCGGCCACCGGGTCATCGCGTACGACCGCCGCGGGTTCGGCCAGTCGTCGCAGCCGTGGGGCGGGTACGACTACGACACGTTCGCCGCGGACCTCGACACGCTCATCACCGAGCTCGGGCTGACGAACGTCACCCTGATCGGGTTCTCGATGGGCGGCGGCGAACTGGCGCGCTACGTGTCGACGTACGGCACGGCCAAGGTCGCGAAGCTCGTCTTCGCGAGCGCCGTCCCGCCGTACCTGTGGAAGTCGGACGACAACCCGGACGGCGGAGTCGACCAGGACCTCGCGGATTGGTTCTCGAACGGCATCACCGGGGATCGCCCGGCGTTCCTGCACGAGTTCGTCGACCTGTTCTACACGGCCGGGAAGCCGTCGCTCGTGAACAAGCCCCTCGTGTCCGGCGACCAGCGTGCCTACGACCTGGCGATCGCCGAGCTGGCCTCGCCGAAGGGCACCCTCGACTGCACGGCGGCGTTCGCGACAACCGACTTCCGCGACGACCTGACGAAGGTCGACGTCCCGACGCTGGTCATCCACGGCGACTCCGACGGCATCGTGCCGTTCGAGGTCTCCGGGCAGCGCACCGCGGCGGCGATCCCGAACGCGCAGACGCACGTGATCGAGGGCGGGCCGCACGGGGTGCTCGCCTCGCACAAGGACGAGTGGAACGAGGCGGTCCTGCGCTTCCTCGGCTCCTGACCGCGCGCCGATCTGCGCGTCGACCGAGCAGCAATGGTCGGGTCCGTTCGTCGGACCCGACCATTGCTGCTCAACGGAGGCGCGCCTCCCGGCTGTCTGCGTCGCGTCAGCGACCCGTGATGGCCCGCCGGATCTGCTCGATCGGCACCTTCGGGGTGCGGTCGGCGTTCAGCAGACCGTTCGTCTCCTGCATCGTGTCCGTCAGCTGCGTGTAGCAGGACCCCGCGAGGAACGAGCTCGCACGGATCGCGTCGTACAGCGCGGTGATCCGGGCGATCCAGTCGTCGCCGTCCGTGGCGGAGGTGTAGCCCCACCCGTCCTCGCGCTGCGCACCCGGCTGGTAGTCCACCCCGCCGAACTCGGTCAGCATGACCGGCTGCCCGTGGTCCGTCGCACCGCCGACCAGCACCCACCGGTCGGACGGACCCATCCCGTGGAACAGTTCCGACCGTGCCGTGTCGTCGGCGTACGTCTTCGCCAGGCTCTCGCCCACGCCGTCGTAGTCGTGGATGGTGATGATGTCCGAGTTCGTGTGCTCCCACCCGTCGTTGGAGATCACCGGACGCGTCGGGTCGATCGCCCGCGTGACGTCCGCCAACGACCGGGCGTAGGCCTGCTGCGCCGGGTCCGTGGCGATGTGCTGCACGCCCCAGCTCTCGTTCGCCGGTACCCAGGTGACGATCGACGGGTGCGAGGCGTCGCGCTCGACGGCGTCCATCCACTCGCGCACGAGCCGCTGCACCGCGCGCGGGGAGAACGCGTACGCCCCGGGCGCCTCACCCCACACAAGGATGCCGAGCCGGTCCGCCCAGTACAGGAAGCGCGGGTCCTCGATCTTCTGGTGGTTGCGGGCCGCGTTGAAGCCGAGTTCCTTGATGAGCTCGACCTCGCGGCGGAGTGCCTCACGGGAGGGCGCGGCGATGTGCGAGTCCGGCCAGTACCCCTGGTTCAGGACGCTCCGGACGTCGTAGCTCCGGCCGTTCAGCAGGAAAGCGCCGCCGTCGACGCCGACCGTGCGGACGCCGAAGTACGACGCGACGGCGTCGACCGGGTGTCCCGCGCGGTCGAGCAGGGTGACGGTGGCGTCGACGAGCCGTGGCGCCTCGGGGGTCCAGTGCAGTTCGTCCTCGGCCTGGCCGTTCGTCTGCCGGGCGATCGGGACCACGACGTCGAACTCGTCGGACGTGTCGCCGAGCGTGGACTCGATCGTGGCGAGGTGCTCGTCGCGCTCGTCCCAGCGGGCCTCGACCCGGAGGCGCTCGCGGCCGGTGCGCTCGCCGCGGAGCCGGACGGTCAGGCGGACGGTCCCGTGGTCGACGTTCGTCCAGCGCAGGTACTCGATCGACGCGGTCGGCACGGCCTCGATCCACACCGTCTGCCAGATCCCGGTCGTCCGGCGGTACCAGATCGCGTGCGGGTCCTCGTGCCAGTCCTGCTTGCCGCGGGGCTGGGTGAGGTCGTGCGGATCGTCCTCCGCGCGGACCACGAGGGTGTGGACGGCATCGGGGTCGGTGCTGGTCCCGCCCGCCAGCGCTTCCGTCACGTCGAAGGAGAACGGGGTGTGCCCGCCCTCGTGCTCGCCGATGAACTGGCCGTCGATCCAGACGCGGGCGCGGTGGTCGACGGCACCGAAGTGCAGCACGAGTCGGGGCGCCTCGGCGGTGTGTCCGGCAGCCAGCAGGTCCGCACGGGTGATCGTCCGGGAGTACCAGACGACCGGGTGGAAGCCGGGCTCGTCGATGCCGGACGCCACGGACTCCGGGGGGAACGGGACGACGATGTCCCGCGCGTCGGGGAAGCCCGCGCGCCAGGCGGCATCGTCCCCGTCGTTCCGGAACGACCACGTACCGTCGAGGTCCGCCCAGTCGGCGCGGAGCATCTGGGGGCGGGGGTACGAGCCGTCCTGCCGCGAGGCGAGCGGGAGGGCCGGCGGGAGGGCGGTGTCTGGTGCGGCGACGGTGCCGTCGAGCGTGCTCATGCGTCCATGCTGGCGCGACTGTACATCGTTGTAAAGAGTGCGGCAACGATTGCACGCGGTGCCGACCGAGGGTCGTCTGCTCGGTCAGCCGATCGCAGCCGCGCGCGTGAGGACCATGACGTCCATCCGCCCCTGCTGCACGACCTCGCCGCGCTGGTTCCGGAGCGACACCGTCCGCTCGACGATGCCCGTCTTGCCGGAGCTCGTCAGCCGCGTCGACAGGATCTCGACCTCGCACGTCAGGGTGTCCCCGATGAACACCGGCGCCGTGAACCGCCACTGGTCGATGCCGAGCAGCGCCACCGCCGACCCTTCGAACACCCCGGTGCGGGCGATGAGGCCGAGGCAGAGCGACGTACCGAGCAGCCCGTGCACGATCCGCTGGCCGTACCGGGTCTTCGCGGCGAACTCGACGTCGGTGTGGACCTGGTTGTTGTCGTTCGTCCACGACGCGAACGAGACCACGTCGGCCTCGGTGATGGTCCGACCCGGGGTCGTGAAGGTCTGTCCGGCGGCGAGGTCCTCGAGGTAGTGCGGCACCGTGTCATCCTCCCAGACGCTCGCACCTCGCACGGTGCGAGGTCCGGCCGGCGCAGCCCCCCGAACCGGTCCAGCCGCCGCCGCGTACCGTTCGCTGCATGAGCGACGAGGCACTCGAGCACCGCACCGCCGAGCCCACCGACCGCACGCTCGAGGGCTGGATCGCCCACCAGCGCTGGTACACGGCGAAGGGCGGGCTCCCGCGGCTCCGCACGATCGCCGAGCACGACGGCACCCGGCTCGTCCTCGACGACGCCCCCACCGGCCCGGTGCTCTACCAGGCACCCGTGCGCACGACCGACGGCGAAGCGCTGCGGGACGCCACCACCGACCCCGAGTGGATCCGCGCACTCGCCGCCCGCATCGACGCCGACCCGGAGAGCCTCCGCCCGATCGGCACGGTGTCGTCCTCCCGCGTCCTCAGCGGCGAGCAGTCGAACACGTCGGTCATCTGCGACACGGACTCCGGCGAGCAGGTCATCGTGAAGGTGTTCCGGGTCCTGCACCACGGCGACAACCCGGACGTCACGACCCAGCTCGCCCTCTCGGCGGCGGGCAGCACCAGGGTCCCGCGCGTCTACGGTGCCCTGCGCAGCTCCTGGCCCGACACCGGTCGCGCCGAGGGATCGGCCACGGGGCACCTCGCCTTCGCCCAGGAGTTCCTGCCCGGACTCGAGGACGCCTGGCGCGTCGCCCTCCGCGACGCCCGCCGGGGCACCTCGTTCGCGACCGACGCGGACCACCTCGGCGCCGCGCTCGCCGAGGTGCACGGCACGCTCGCCTCGGCGCTGCCGACCGAGCCCGCGGATGACTCCCGGCGGTCGACGGCGATCGCGACGATGCACGCCCGGCTCGACGCAGCCGCCCGCGAGGCCCCGGCCGTCGCCGAACACGTCGACGCCGTCCGTGCGGTCTACGCCCGCGCGGAGCAGGTCGCGTGGCCGGACCTGCAGCGCATCCACGGCGACCTGCACCTCGGCCAGGTCCTCGCCGCCCCGGAGCCGCGTGGGTGGGTCTTCCTCGACTTCGAGGGCGAACCGCTCCGACCGCTGACCGAACGCTCCCTGCCGGACGTCACACTCCGGGACGTCGCGGGCATGCTCCGCTCGTTCGACTACGTCGCCGGCGCCCTGGCACAGGACGACGACCCGGTCGACGCGGGGGCGTGGGCGAGCGCCGCACGATCAGCGTTCCTGGACGGCTACCAGCGCGGCACAGGGACGGAGCTCCGCGCCCACCGCGAACTGCTCGACGCGTTCGAGCTCGACAAGGCCGTCTACGAGGTCGTCTACGAGACCCGGAACCGACCCGCCTGGGTGGGCATCCCGCTCGCCGCCGTCACGCGGCTCGCGACGGCGACCGCATGACGGACGGGCGCGCCCCGCTCAGCGGTGACGCGCCAGCGTCACGCGGGGCGCGCCGACCGAGCCTGCGAGGGAGGACGGTGCGAGCTGGCACCGCGCCTCCAGTCCGCATCTGGTCACGTCGATCAGGTGACGGGACCCGTGAACTTCTCGCCCGGTCCGGCGCCCGGCGCGTCCGGGATCGCCGACGCCTCGCGGAAGGCGAGCTGCACGGAGCGGAGCCCGTCGCGCAGCGGCCGGGCGTGCTGGTCGCCGATCTCGGTCGCGGCCGCGGTCACGAGGCCGGCGAGCGCGGTGATGAGCTTCCGGCCCTCGTCGAGGTCGGTCTGCGTCTCGGGGTCGTCGGCGAGCCCGACCTTCACCGCGGCGGCGCTCAGCAGGTGCACGGCGACCGTGTTGATGAGTTCGACGGCGGGGACCTCCGAGATGTCCCGAGCTTCCTCGGCGGCGTCGTTGGGCGGGGTGTCGGTCACGGTGCTCCTCTGCTAGACTCTGTCGCGGCAGATGCTTCCGTGCGCCTCCGGGCGGCGAACAGCATCGTGAAAGAGGAGTCTCTCCCACCCGCGGCCGTGCACCATCAGGCTACCGGGTCCCAACCGCTCCACCGGCGTCCGCGTCGGTCGGCCGTCCCGCAGGGGTCGGCGTCGGGCGGCTGCCGAACGGGTCACGATCCGTGCGTCAGATCTCCTCTCTCGTGCCGTCGCCCAGGGCAAACGCCCCGGACGGCCACCACCTGATTGAAGGAGCTCCGCATTCCCGATCCCCGTACCAACGACCGAATCCGCGTCCCCGAGGTCCGTCTTGTCGGACCCCAGGGCGAGCAGGTCGGCGTTGTCCCCATCGCCGTCGCACTGCGCCTCGCGCAGGAAGCCGAGCTGGATCTGGTCGAGGTCGCGCCGAACTCGAAGCCGCCCGTGGCCAAGATCATGGACTACGGCAAGTTCAAGTACGAGGCCGCTCAGAAGGCCAAGGAAGCCCGTCGCAACCAGGTGAACACGGACCTCAAGGAAGTCCGTTTCCGCCTGAAGATCGACGTGCACGACTACGAGACGAAGCGCAAGCGTGCCGAGGGCTTCCTCCTCGGTGGCGACAAGGTGAAGGCGATGATCCTCTTCCGTGGCCGCGAGCAGTCGCGTCCGGAGCAGGGTGTCCGTCTCCTCCAGAAGTTCGCCGAGGAGATCGCCGAGTTCGGTGTCGTCGAGTCGCGTCCGACCCAGGACGGTCGCAACATGACGATGATCATCGCCCCGCTCAAGAACAAGTCCGACGTCAAGGGCGAGCAGAACGCCAAGCGCGCTGCCGAGAAGGCCGAGCGTCGTGCGTCGGAGCACGCTGCGAAGGGCAAGGGCGACGCAGACGCGCCGGCCCAGTCCGAGCAGGCCGAAGCTCCCGCCGAATAGGTCCCACCGACCGACCCCGCAACGACGCGGCTCCCCATCCATCCCACGGAAAGGCACCACCATGCCCAAGCAGAAGACCCACTCCGGGTCGAAGAAGCGCTTCAAGGTCACCGGCAGCGGCAAGATCATGAAGCAGCAGGCCGGTATGCGTCACAACCTCGAGGTCAAGTCTGCCAAGCGCAAGGCCCGCCTCAACGAGGACCAGGTCCTCGCCAAGGCTGACGCGAAGAACGTCAAGAAGCTCCTCGGCCACTGAGCCCCCGGAACGTAAAGGAATAGATCAATGGCACGAGTAAAGAGAGCGGTCAACGCCGCCAAGAAGCGCCGCGTCATCCTCGAGCGCGCCGAGGGCTACCGCGGCCAGCGTTCGCGTCTGTACCGCAAGGCCAAGGAGCAGGTCACCCACTCCCTCGTCTACGCGTACCGTGACCGTCACGCGAAGAAGGGCGAGTTCCGTCGCCTGTGGATCCAGCGCATCAACGCTGCGTCGCGTGCGAACGGCCTGACCTACAACCGCCTCATCCAGGGCCTCGGCCTTGCCGGCGTCGAGGTCGACCGTCGCATCCTCGCGGACCTCGCGGTGAACAACCCCGAGACGTTCGCGGCGCTCGTCGAGACCGCCAAGAAGGCACTCCCGGCCGACACGTCGGCCCCGAAGGCTGCGTAGTCAGTTCTTCTGCTCGCGAAACCCCCGCCGGTCCGGCGGGGGTTTCGTCGTTCCTAGACTTGTCCCGTGAGCGATCTCCTCGAGAACCCCAAGGCCGGCCGTGTCCGTGCCGTCGCAGCGCTGTCGAAGAAGGACGTGCGCGCCGAGACGGGCCTGTTCCTGCTCGAAGGGCCGCAGGCGGTGCGCGAGGCGATCGAGTACCGCCCGGAGCTCCTCCGCGAGCTCTACGTCACCCCGACGGCGGCCGCGCGCTACGCGCTCGACGACGCGCCGGTCGACACCTGGTTCGTGACGGAGCAGGTGCTCGACGCGATGGCCGACACGGTGACGCCGCAGGGCGTCGTCGCGGTGTGCCAGCAGTTCCCGACGTCGGTCAAGGACGTCTTCCCGGACGCTGGTGCCGGCCTGGAGGCGCGTGGCGGCCTGCCGGGGATCGTCGCGATCCTCGAAGAGGTCCGTGATCCCGGCAACGCCGGCACCATCATCCGCGCGGCCGACGCCGCGGGTGCCGACGCCGTGGTCCTCACCGGTCGCAGCGTCGACCCGTACAACCCGAAGGTCGTGCGGTCGACCACGGGATCGCTCTTCCACGTCCCGGTGTCGGTCGGCGTCACGCTCGCCGACGCGGTGTCCCGTGCCCGGGGTCTCGGGTACACGATCCTGGCCGCGGACGTCTCGGGCGACGACCTGCCCGAGGTCCGCGCGGACGGCATGCTCGACGGCCCGACCGCGTGGGTCTTCGGGAACGAGGCCCGTGGGCTCACCGCGGAGGACCTCGCGCTCGTCGACCGCGCCGTGAAGGTGCCGATCTACGGCAGGGCGGAGTCGATGAACCTCGCGACCGCGGCGTCCGTCTGCCTGTACGAGTCGGCGTTCGCGCAGCGCACCGCCCACCCCTCCACAGGCGCCTGATCGCGACGACCCTCCCCAGTCCGTCCGGTACAGGACGGCGGTATCCCAGGGGCCGGTAGGCTTGGGCCTCGTGTCAGAACCTCTCGAGATCAGCGAATCGGCCGTCGCCGACGCCGTGGACCGGGCCCTCGCTGCGGTCCGTGCCACGACGACCGTCGCCGAGCTGAAGCAGGCCAGGGCCGAGCACACCGGCGAGCAGTCCGCGCTGGCGCGGATGAACGCGTCGATGCGCAGCGTGCCGCCGGAGCAGAAGGCCGCAGCGGGCAAGCTCGTCGGCCAGGCCCGTGGGCAGGTGAACAAGGCCGTCGCCGAGCAGGAGTCCGTGCTCGCCGAGGCCGAGGAACGCGCACGGCTCGACGCCGAGCGCGTCGACGTCACCGCGCTCCCCACCCGCCGCGCGCCCGGCTCCAGGCACCCGCTCTCGCTCCTCAACGAGACCGTGGCCGACATCTTCGTCGGCATGGGATGGGAAGTGGCGGAGGGCCCCGAGCTCGAGCACGAGTGGTTCAACTTCGACGCGTTGAACTTCGACCCGGACCACCCCGCCCGGGCGATGGCCGACACGATCTTCGTCGAGCCGGTCGAGCGGCACCTCGTCATGCGCACCCACACGTCGCCGGTGCAGGTGCGCTCGCTGCTCTCCCGTGACCTCCCGCTCTACGTCATCGCCCCTGGTCGCGTGTACCGCGCCGACGAGCTCGACGCCACGCACCTGCCGGTGTTCACCCAGGTCGAGGGCATCGCGATCGACAAGGGCCTGACGATGGCGCACCTGCGCGGAACGCTGGAGCACTTCGCCCGCCAGATGTTCGGTGCCGAGGCCCAGATCCGCCTCCGCCCGAACTACTTCCCGTTCACCGAGCCCAGCGCCGAGATGGACGTCTGGCAGCCGAACGCCAAGGGCGGCGCGCGGTGGGTCGAGTGGGGTGGCTGCGGCATGGTCAACCCCAATGTCCTGCGTTCGGCCGGCATCGACCCGGACGAGTACCAGGGCTTCGCGTTCGGCATGGGCATCGAGCGGACGCTGCAGTTCCGCAACGGCCTGAACGACATGCGTGACTTCCTCGAGGGCGACATCCGCTTCTCGCAGCAGTTCGGAACGGTGGTCTGATGCGCGTCCCACTCCGTTGGCTCGGCGAGTCCGTCGACCTCCCCGACGACGTCACCCTCGAGCACGTCCACGCGGCGCTCGTGTCGGTGGGCTTCGAGGAAGAGGACGTCCACACCTACGACCTCACCGGTCCGATCGTCGTCGGCCGCGTGCTCGAGCGAGAACCCGAGCCGCAGAAGAACGGCAAGACGATCAACTGGTGCCAGGTCGACGTCGGCGAGCCCGAACCCCGTGGCATCGTGTGCGGTGCGCACAACTTCGACGTGGGCGACCTCGTCGTCGTGACGCTGCCCGGCGCGGTGCTCCCCGGGCCGTTCCCGATCGCCGCCCGCAAGACCTACGGGCACGTGTCCGACGGCATGATCGCCTCGGCGCGCGAGCTCGGCCTCGGTGACGAGCACGACGGCATCCTCCGTTTCGCCGACCTCGGCATGGAACCAGAGGTCGGCCAGGACGCCATCGCGCTCCTCGGCCTGGACGACGCCGCGGTCGAGATCAACGTCACGCCGGACCGCGGCTACGTGCTGAGCATGCGCGGGGTCGCCCGCGAGTACGCGCACGCCACCGGTGCGAGCTTCCACGACCCCGTCGACCGCGTCACGCCCCGCGGCGCCGAGGGCCTCGCCGTGACGATCGACGACCGCGCCCCGATCCGTGGCCGTGTCGGTGCGACGACGTTCGTCACCCGTGTCGTCCGCGGCATCGACCCGACGCTGAAGACCCCGGCGTGGATGGTGTCCCGCCTCGCCCTCGCAGGCGTGCGCTCGATCTCGCTCCCCGTCGACATCACGAACTACGTCATGTTCGAGCTCGGCCAGCCACTGCACGGGTACGACCTCGCGAAGGTCCAGGGCGGCCTCGGAGTCCGCCGTGCCGCAGCGGGCGAGACCCTGACGACCCTCGACGACGTGACACGGACGCTCGACCCGGAGGACCTCGTCATCACCGACGACCAGGGTCCCGTGGGCCTCGCCGGCGTCATGGGTGGCGCCCGCACCGAGATCTCCGACGGCACGACCGACGTCCTGATCGAGGCAGCCGGCTTCGACCAGGTCTCGATCGCCCGCACGGCCCGTCGTCACAAGCTCCCGAGCGAGGCGTCCCGTCGCTTCGAGCGTGGCGTCGACCCGCTCGTCGCCGAGGCCGCCGCGAACCGTGCCGTCGAGCTCCTCGTCGAGCTCGCGGGCGGCACGGCCGACGCGCTCGGGTCGACGCTCGTCGACACCACGCCGCGACCGGCCGTGTCCATGCGGCTGTCGCGCCCGGCCGAGATGATCGGCGTCGAGTACACCGACGCTGAGGTCATCGACACCCTCCGCGCGATCGGTGCGACGGTCGACGTCGACGGTGCAGTCCTCGCCGTGACCCCGCCGACCTGGCGTCCGGACCTCACCGACGACACCACCCTCGTCGAGGAAGTCGCGCGCATCGTCGGCTACGACCGCATCCCGAGCGTCCTGCCGGTCGCCCCGCCCGGCCGCGGTCTGACCGGGCACCAGCAGGCACGCCGTCGCGTGGCCGCCGCGCTGGCCGCGGACGGACTCGTCGAGGCCGTGACCGCGCCGTTCGTCTCGCAGGCCACGCAGGACGCCTACCCGGGGATCGACCCGGAGGGCGGTCCGAGCGTCGTGCTCGCGAACGCCCTCGACAGCGAGCAGAGTCTGCTCCGCCGCAGCGGTCTCCCGGCGCTGGTGGACGCGGCCCGGCGGAACGTGTCGCGTGGCCTCGTCGACGTCGCGCTCTACGAGACCTCGCGGGTGTTCCTGCCGGTGCAGGGCGTCACGCTCGGCACGGACACGGTCCCGGCCGGTGGCACCCTGCCGGACCGCGAGACCCTTGCTGCGCTCGACGCCGCCCTGCCGCCGCAGCCGTTCCACGTGTCCGCACTGCTCACCGGCAACCGCGTCGTGAAGCAGCCCGGCGTCCAGCCGGAGCCGTACGGCATCGCGGACGCGCTCGACGTGGCCCGCACCGTCGCCTGGGCGGTCGGCGTCGAGCTGACCGTGGCGCAGACGACGCACCCGTCCCTGCACCCGGGGCGCGCGGCGTCGCTCCTCGTGGGCGACACGGTCGTCGGCGTCGCGGGCGAACTGCTGCCCGAGCTGACCGAGGCCGCAGTCCTGCCGCGCGTGGTCGCCGTCGTCGAACTCGACCTCGACGCCCTCGTCGCAGCGGCGCCGGAGCTGGTGTCGGTGGCACCGATCGTGTCCTACCCGGCGGCGACGCAGGACCTCTCCCTCGTGGTGGGTTCCGACGTACCGGCGGGCGAAGTACTGGATGCGGTCCGGGCTGGTGCCGGAGACCTCTTGGAGTATGCTCGGCTCGTGGACGACTACCGGGGCACGGGCGTGGACGAGGGACAGAAGTCCCTGACGTTCGCCCTGCGCTTCCGTGCCACGGACCGCACGCTGACCGCTGCCGAGGCCTCCGAGGCCCGTGACGGCGCCGTCCGACGTGCCGGCGAGCGATTCGGGGCGACCCTGCGCGACTGATCCCATCGGGACCAGCACCGCCCGGGGCCGCCGCCTCCGACTCTCTCGACGACCAGTCCGACCAAAGGTGGAATCCCATGTCCGTATCCGTCGCCGTGGCGGGAGCCTCCGGCTACGCGGGCGGTGAGCTCCTGCGCGTGCTCTCCGCCCATCCCGAGTTCGACGTCAGGACGGTGACGGCGTTCTCGAACGCCGGACAGCCGTTGATCGCGACGCAGCCGCACCTCCGTTCGCTGTCGCACCTGACCCTCGAGAAGACGACGGCGGAGACCCTGCGCGGACACGACGTGGTCTTCCTCGCGCTGCCGCACGGGCAGTCCGGGGCGATCACCGCGGAGCTCGGCGACGACACGCTCGTCGTGGACTGCGGCGCGGACCACCGGCTGACGGACCCGGCCGCATGGGAAGCGTTCTACGGCGGCGACTACCACGGCGCGTGGACCTACGGCCTCCCCGAGCTCCTGCTCGCCGCACCCACCCCGGGTTCGGCGGACGAGTGGCGTGACGTCGACGACATCCAGGCGCAGAGCCGGCAGCGATCGGCGCTGGTCGGCACGAAGCGGATCGCCGTCCCCGGGTGCAACGTGACCGCGGTGACGCTCGGCATCCAGCCGGGCATCCAGGCCGGACTGGTCGAGTCGGACGACATCGTGGCCGTGCTGAGCGTCGGCCCGAGCGGCGCCGGCAAGAAGCTCGCGAACACCTACCTGGCGTCCGAGATCATGGGCTCCGCGAGCGCGTACGCGGTGGGCGGCAAGCACCGGCACATCCCGGAGATCCAGCAGAACCTCGTCGTCGCAGGTGCGTCCGACGTGACGATCTCGTTCACGCCGGTCCTCGTCCCGATGTCCCGCGGCATCCTCGCGACGACGACGGCGAAGCTCGCCCCCGGTGTGAGCGCCCGCGACGTCCGGCTCGCCTGGGAGCAGGCCTACGCCGACGAACCCTTCGTGCACCTGCTGCCCGAGGGCGAGTTCCCCCGGGTCGCCGACACCATCGGTGCGAACACGGCCCTGGTCGGCCTCGCGGTCGACGAGGCTGCCGGCCGCGTCGTCGCGGTGAGCGCCCTCGACAACCTGGCCAAGGGCACCGCCGGTGCCGCGGTCCAGTCGACGAACATCGCCCTGGGCTTCCCGGAGACCCTCGGCCTCAGCGTGGACGGAGTCGCCCCGTGACCGACGCAAGCCAGACCACCCAGAGCGAGTCGGACCTCCAGGGCGTCACCGCGGCAGCGGGGTTCCGCGCAGCCGGCGTGACCGCCGGACTCAAGACGAGCGGCAAGCCCGACGTGGCCCTCGTGGTCAACGACGGACCCGACGCCGCCGTGGCGGCGGTCTTCACCAGCAACCGTGCACAGGCACACCCCGTCATCTGGTCGCGTCAGGCCGTCGGTGACGGCGTGGCCCGTGCGGTGGTCCTGAACTCCGGCGGTGCGAACTGCTTCACCGGTCCGTTCGGGTTCCAGACCACGCACATGACGGCCGAGGCGGTCGGTGAGGCGCTCGGCATCGGCGCCGGCGACGTCGTCGTCTGCTCGACCGGCCTCATCGGTGTCGGCGACCAGACGTTCCGCGACAACGTGCTCAAGGGTGTCGACCTCGCGAGTGCGGCGCTGTCGGCCGACGGCGGTCCGGACGCTGCGACCGCGATCATGACCACCGACACGAAGCCGAAGCAGTCCGTCGTGACCGAGGACGGCTGGACCGTCGGCGGGATGGCGAAGGGCGCGGGCATGCTCGCCCCCGGACTCGCGACGATGCTCGTGGTGATCACCACGGACGCCGTGGTCGGCTCGGACGAGCTCGACCAGGCACTCCGCGCCGCCACCCGTGTCACCTTCGACCGGGTCGACTCGGACGGCTGCATGTCGACGAACGACACGGTGGTGCTGCTGTCCTCCGGCGCGAGCGGCGTCACACCGGAGGTCGGTGACTTCCAGGAAGCCCTGACCGCCGTCTGCGCGGACCTCGCTCGGCAGCTGCAGCAGGACGCCGAGGGTGCCAGCCACGACATCGCGATCCACGTCGTGAACGCCGCGACCGAGGACGACGCCGTGACGGTCGGCCGCAGCGTCGCCCGCAACAACCTGTTCAAGGCCGCGGTCTTCGGCAACGACCCCAACTGGGGCCGGGTGCTCGCCGCGATCGGCACCACGGACGCCGACTTCGACCCGTACGCGGTCGACGTCTCGATGAACGGGGTCCGCGTCTGCCACGCCGGGGCGCCGGACCAGCCGAGCGACAGCGTCGACCTGACACCGCGTGACACCGACGTGCTCATCGACCTCGGGGTCGGACCGTTCTCGGCGACGATCCTGACGAACGACCTCACGCACGACTACGTCCACGAGAACAGCGCGTACTCCAGCTGATGGCCGACGACAGCATCCTCTCGAAGGAAGAAGAGCACGAGCTCGCGACCGTCAAGGCCGCGACCCTCATCGAGTCCCTGCCGTGGCTGAAGCGGTTCTCGGGCAAGATCGTCGTCATCAAGTTCGGCGGCAACGCCATGGTGAACGAGGACCTCAAGCGCGCGTTCGCCGAGGACATGGTCTACCTCCGGTACGCCGGCCTGCACCCCGTGGTCGTGCACGGTGGTGGCCCGCAGATCTCGGCGGCGCTGAAGGAACAGGGCATCGCGTCCGAGTTCCGCGGCGGCTACCGCGTGACCACGACCGAGGCGATCACGGTCGTCCGCGACGTGCTCGCAGGCGAGGTCAACCGCGAGATCGTCGACCTGATGAACGAGCACGGCGACGGCCTGGCGGTCGGGGTGTTCGGGGACGGCGGCTCGCTGTTCACCGGCGAGAAGAAGGGCGTCGTCGTCGACGGCGAGCACTTCGACCTCGGTCACGTCGGCGACATCACGCACGTCGACCCCTCCGGCGTGCTCGCCGCGATCGAGGCCGGCCGCATCCCGGTGGTGTCGAGCATCGCCATCGACGACGCCCACCCGGACCAGGCACTCAACGTGAACGCCGACGCGGCCGCCGGGGCGCTCGCGATCGCGCTCAAGGCGTCGAAGCTCATGATGCTCACCGACGTCCCCGGGCTGTACCGGAACTGGCCGGACCGCGACTCGATCGTCGACCTCATCGCCGTCGAGGAACTCCGCGCCCTGCTGCCGTCGCTCGAGTCGGGGATGATCCCGAAGATGACCGCGTGCCTCGATGCCGTGGTCGGCGGGGTCGGCGGCGCGACGATCATCGACGGTCGGATCCCGCACTCGATCCTCCTCGAGGTCTTCACCCTGCGCGGCGCGGGCACCGAGGTGATCCCGGACCCGAGCCGACGAACCGAGAACCAGATGACGCACGCCGAGATCGGCCGACGCGTCGCAGCACCGTCGACGACCAGCACCACCGGCCAACACGTGGCCAGCACGACCGAGAAGGGACAGCAGCAGTGAGCACCGAGACGCAGACCGAGACCTGGAACGACCGGTTCGGGGCGTCGCTCATGCGATCCCTGACCCCGCCGAAGATCATGCTCGAGCGCGGGCAGGGCTGCCGCGTCTGGGACGTCGACGGCAACGAGTACCTCGACTTCCTCGCCGGCATCGCCGTCAACTCCCTCGGTCACGCGCACCCCGCGTTGGTCGAGGCGATCAGCGACCAGGCCGCGAAGCTCGTGCACGTGTCGAACTACTTCGCGACGCCGCCGCAGCTCGAGCTCGCCGAACGCCTCAAGCGCATCACGGGTGCGGGCGAGGCCGGCCGCGTCTACTTCGGCAACTCCGGAGCAGAGGCGAACGAGGCCGCCTTCAAGCTCTCGCGGCTCAACCGCGGCGCCGACGGTCGGAAGACCCGGATCCTCGCGCTGAAGCAGGGCTTCCACGGGCGCACGATGGGCGCGCTCGCGCTCACCGGCAAGCCCGCGCTGCAGGAGGACTTCCTGCCGATGGTCCCGGGCGTCGAGCACATCGACTCCACGGTCGACGCGCTCGAGGGCGCGATCGACGACACCGTCGCCGCGCTCATCGTCGAGCCGATCAAGGGCGAGGCCGGCGTCGTCGACCTGCCCGAGGGGTTCCTGCTGGCCGCCCGTCGCCTCACCGAGGAGCACGGTGCGCTCCTGATCCTCGACGAGATCCAGACGGGTGTCGGCCGGACCGGCAACTGGTTCACGTACCAGGGGCACGGGTTCACGCCGGACGCCATCACCATCGCCAAGGGCATCGCCGGAGGCTTCCCGATCGGCGCACTCGTCACGTTCGGCTGGGCGTCCGACCTGTTCTCGGCCGGACAGCACGGCTCAACGTTCGGCGGCAACCCGCTCGGCACCCGTGTGGCGAACGCCGTGCTGGCCGAGATCGAGCGTGCCGACCTCGTGGCCGGAGCCGTCACCAAGGGCGAGCGGATCCGTGCGGGCATCGCCGGGATCGCGTCGCCGCTGGTGGAGGAGGTCCGCGGCACCGGCCTGCTCATCGGTGTCGGCCTGACCGGCCCGATCGGCGCCGCCGTCAACGCGGCCGCACTCGAGCGCGGCCTCATCATCAACGCCCCGAACGAGTCGAGCCTGCGCATCGCGCCGCCGCTCATCGTGTCCGACGCCGAGATCGACGAGTTCGTGTCGATCCTCGCCGAGAGCCTCGCCGCGGTCGCTGCCGAGCACGCCGCTCCCGAGCACGCAGCCGACGACCAGGGCACCGCCACTCAGGAGACCTCCGCATGACCCGCCACTTCCTCCGGGACGACGACCTGAGCCAGGCCGAGCAGTCCGCGATCCTCGACATCGCCGAGCAGATGAAGGCCGACCGCTGGGGAGCGAAGCCCCTCGCCGGCCCGCAGAGCGTCGCGGTGATCTTCGACAAGTCGTCGACCCGCACACGGGTGTCGTTCCACGTCGGGATCTCCGACCTCGGCGGCAGCCCGCTGATCATCTCGACGGCGAACAGCCAGCTCGGCGGCAAGGAGACCCCGTCCGACACCGCCCGCGTGCTCGAGCGCATGGTGTCCGCGATCGTCTGGCGCACCTACGGCCAGGCCGGGCTCGAGGAGATGGCCGCGAACACGTCGGTCCCCGTGGTGAACGCGCTGTCGGACGACTTCCACCCGTGCCAGCTGCTCGCCGACCTCCTCACGATCCGCGAACACCGCGGCGCCCTCGCCGGCCAGACGGTCGCCTTCATCGGCGACGGTGCGAGCAACATGGCGCAGTCGTACCTGCTCGCCGGAGCGACGGCGGGCATGCACGTCCGCGTCGCCGCTCCCGCCGAGTTCTCCCCGGCCGCCGCCGTGGTGGCGGACGCCGAGCGCCGCGCTGCCGAGACCGGCGGTTCGGTCCTCGTCGTGACCGACCCGGTCGCCGCGGTCGCCGGTGCGGACGTCGTCGTCACCGACACGTGGGTGTCGATGGGCAAGGAGGACGAGAAGCAGGCGCGGCTCGACACCTTCAACGGCTACCGCGTGGACGACGCCCTGATGGCGCACGCCGCGTCCGACGCCGTGTTCATGCACTGCCTGCCCGCCGACCGGGGTTTCGAGGTGACCGCCGAGGTCATCGACGGCCCGCGGAGCATCATCTGGGACGAGGCGGAGAACCGTCTGCACGCCCAGAAGGCCCTGCTCGCCTGGCTCCTGGCCGCGAACACCGCTGGCGTTGCACCGACGCCGGTCGCAACGGCCACCGTCTGATCGAGGGAGACCGAAGTGGCTGACCGCGTCGTCCTGGCGTACTCCGGCGGACTCGACACGTCCGTCGGCATCGGCTGGCTGCGTGACGCCACCGGCAAGGACGTCGTCGCCCTCGCGGTCGACGTCGGCCAGGGCGGCGAGGACCTCGACGCCATCCGGCAGCGTGCGCTCGACTGCGGCGCGGTCGAGTCGATCGTCGTGGACGCGAAGGACGAGTTCGCCGACGACTACCTCGTGCCGGCGCTCAAGGCGAACGCGCTGTACCAGAAGCGGTACCCGCTGGTGTCCGCGCTGAGCCGGCCGCTCATCGCGAAGCACCTCGCCCTGACCGCCAAGCAGCTCGGCGCCGACAGCGTGGCGCACGGCTGCACCGGCAAGGGCAACGACCAGGTGCGGTTCGAGGCCGCGGTCGCTGCGATCGCGCCGGACCTGACGAGCGTCGCTCCGGTGCGTGACCTCGCACTGACCCGTGACAAGGCGATCGCCTACGCCCGGCAGCACGACCTCCCGATCGAGCAGAGCGCGGGGTCGCCGTACTCGATCGACCAGAACGTGTGGGGTCGCGCGGTGGAGACGGTGTTCCTCGAGGACCCGTGGAACGCCCCGGCGGAGGACCTCTACGCCTACACGCAGGACCCCACGGTCCCGCGTGACCCGGACGAGGTCACGATCACCTTCGAGCAGGGCGTCCCGGTGGCGATCGACGGGCAGCGCTTCAGTATGCTGCGCGTGGTGCAGGAGCTGAACGCCCTCGCCGGCAAGCACGGCGTGGGCCGCGTCGACGTCGTGGAGGACCGCCTCGTCGGCATCAAGTCACGTGAGGTCTACGAGGCACCGGCCGCCGTCGCGCTCATCGCCGCACACGAGGAACTCGAGAGCCTCACCCTCGAACGCGACGTGAACCGCTACAAGCGGGGTGTCGAGGCGGAGTGGGCGGACCTGGTCTACGACGGCCTGTGGTTCGGCGGTCTGAAGCGGAGCCTCGATGCCTTCGTCGACCACACCCAGCTGCACGTGACGGGCGACATCCGGTTGCAGCTGCACGGCGGCCGAGCGGTCGTCACCGGTCGACGGTCGAGCCAGAGTCTCTACGACTTCGAGCTCGCGACGTACGACACCGGCGACGCGTTCGACCAGTCGCAGGCCAGGGGGTTCATCGAGATCTGGTCCATGCCGAGCAAGATCGCCGCCAGACGCGACCAGGCCAACTGACCGAGCCGACCCACCCACGACGCAAGCGGCCGACCCACCCACGACGCGACCAGCAAACAGACCAGCAAGAACCACCACCGAACGGAACCAGACGTGACCGACGCGAACCAGCCCGCCGCCAAGACCGACGCCACCAACACGGGCGCCCTCTGGGGCGGCCGCTTCGCCGACGGCCCGAGCGCCGAGCTCGCCGCGCTGTCCCGCTCGACCCAGTTCGACTGGCAGCTCGCACCGTACGACATCGCCGGCTCCCGGGCGCACGCCCGAGCGCTGCACACCGCCGGGTACCTGTCGGCCGACGAGCTCGACCGCATGCTCGCGGGCCTCGACCGTCTGCTCGAGCAGCACGCCACCGGTGCGCTCCGCCCGGACGACGGCGACGAGGACGTCCACGGCGCCCTCGAGCGGCTGCTCATCGCCGACCTCGGCCCCGAGCTCGGCGGCAAGCTCCGTGCCGGCCGCAGCCGGAACGACCAGATCGCCACGCTCGGCCGGATGCACATGCTCGACCACGGCCGCCGCATCGGGCACCTGGTGATCGACCTCGTCGACGCGATCTCCCAGCAGGCGAACGAGCACCCCGCAGCGATCATGCCGGGTCGCACGCACCTGCAGCACGCGCAACCCGTCCTCCTCGCCCACCACCTGCTGGCGCACGCATGGCCGCTCGTCCGCGACCTCGAGCGTCTGCGCGACTGGGCCGACCGTGCGAGCGTGAGTCCGTACGGCGCCGGTGCGCTCGCGGGCAGCTCGCTCGGCCTCGACCCGTCGGCGATCGCGCAGGAGCTCGGGTTCGCCCGTCCGGCCGACAACTCGATCGACGCGACGGCTGCCCGTGACGTGGTGGCCGAGTTCGCGTTCGTCCTCGCGCAGATCGGCATCGACGTCTCCCGCCTGGCCGAGGAGATCATCCTCTGGAACACGAAGGAGTTCGGCTTCGTCCGTCTCCACGACGCGTTCTCGACCGGGTCGAGCATCATGCCGCAGAAGAAGAACCCCGACATCGCCGAACTCGCACGCGGCAAGTCCGGTCGGCTGATCGGCAACCTGACCGGCCTGCTCGCGACGCTCAAGGGCCTCCCGCTGGCGTACAACCGCGACCTGCAGGAGGACAAGGAGCCCGTCTTCGACTCGGTCGCCCAGCTCGAGGTCCTGCTCCCCGCGTTCACCGGGATGGTCGCGACGCTCGCGTTCGACACCGACCGGATGGCGGAGCTGGCACCGCAGGGCTTCTCGCTCGCGACCGACGTGGCCGAGTGGCTCGTCCGGCAGGGGGTCCCGTTCCGCGATGCGCACGAGATCTCCGGCGCGCTGGTCCGGTACTGCGAAGAACGGGGCATCGAGCTCGACGACCCGACCGACGCCGAGTACCTGACCGTCTCGGAGCACCTCACCTCCGAGGTCCGTGCCGTCCTCACGATCGAGGGCAGCGTCGCATCGCGCGCCGGCATCGGCGGCACCGCACCGGACCGCGTCGCGGAACAGCTCGCGTCGCTCACCCGACGCGTCCACGACCTCGCCGAGGGCGTGCCCTTCACGCGATGACCGACCCGACGCTCGCGCTCCTGTCCGAGCCCGCACCGGTGTCCGCACCGGCGCTGCTCGGCGCGACGATCGCGGGCAAGGGCGTGGTCCTGCGCATCACCGAGGTCGAGGCCTACTTCGGCCCGACCGACCCCGGATCCCACGGACACCGCGGTCCGACACCGCGCAACCGCCACCTGTTCGGACCGCCCGGCACGCTGTACGCGTACCGCTCGTACGGCATCCACACGTGCGTCAACGTCGTGAGCGCACCCGCCGGCACGTCCTCGGGATCACTGCTCCGCGGAGCCGAGGTCGTCGCCGGCATCGAGACGGCCCGCGGACGGCGCGGCCCCGCGGTCAGCGACGTCGCGTTGGCGAGGGGGCCCGGCAACCTCGGCGGCGCACTCGGCGCCGTCCTCGGCGAGGACGACGGCACCGCCCTCCTCGACGGTTCCGGTCCGTACGTGCTCACCCTGGCTCCCGGCCTGGAGGCGCGGCTCGCCTCCGACGGGCCGACCCGCGTCGTCGAGGAACTCCTGTCCGATACCCTCCCCGGGCCGGCGGGGACCGGTCCGGTCCCACGGATCGCGCGGGGGCCGCGGACCGGCGTCGGCGGCATCGCCGGCGGTGCGCGGTTCCCCTGGCGCTTCTGGCTCACGGGCGACCCGACGGTGTCGACGTACCGGCGTCACAAGGGTGCCGTCGACTGATCCCCACCGGCACGGCCGGCCCGCCGCTGGCGCGTCGCGCCGGAACCGGCGGCGTGGGCCCAGACCGCACCGCGCCTCCAGGCCCCCGCTCGCCGCTACGATGGCTGGGTGTCCAGTGAATCCGCTCACGATGTCCTGACGCGCCAGCAGAACGACCCGACCTTCGCCTCGGTCTGGGACGAGCTGCGCTGGCGCGATCTGGTGCACGTCTCCACCGACGAGACGGCACTCAAGGAGGCCCTCGACGGCGAGCCGATCACGTACTACTGCGGCTTCGACCCGACAGCTGCGTCCCTGCACTGCGGCAACCTGCTGCAGCTGCTCACGATGCGCCGCATTCAGCTGGCCGGACACAAGCCGCTCGCCCTGGTCGGCGGGTCCACCGGACTCATCGGTGATCCTCGACCGACGGCGGAACGCACGCTGAACACCCGCGAGACCGTGGGGGAGTGGGTGACGCGCCTGCAGGGGCAGGTGTCCCGGTTCCTCAGTCCCGACGGCGAGAACGGCGTCCGGCTCGTGAACAACCTCGACTGGACGGCACCGCTGTCCGCGATCGACTTCCTGCGCGACATCGGCAAGTACTTCCGGGTGAACTCGATGCTGAAGAAGGACGCCGTCGCCGCACGGCTGAACTCCGACGCAGGGATCAGCTACACCGAGTTCAGCTACCAGATCCTGCAGGGCCTGGACTACCGCGAACTGTTCCTGCAGTACGGGTGCACCCTGCAGACCGGCGGGTCCGACCAGTGGGGGAACCTGACCTCGGGAACGGAGCTCATCCGGCGCACCGAGGGGTCCACGGTGCACGCGCTCGGGACGCCACTCATCACGAACTCAGACGGCACGAAGTTCGGCAAGAGCGAAGGCAACGCGATCTGGCTCGACCCGGACATGACCTCGCCGTACGCCTTCTACCAGTTCTGGCTCAACACGGCGGACGCCGACGTGATCGCCCGACTGCGGCAGTTCACGTTCCTGTCTCGCGCCGAGATCGAACGCCTCGAGCAGGCCGTCGCCGACGAGCCGTTCCGACGCGAGGCGCAGCGGACCCTCGCGTTCGAGGTGACCGCGGTCGTGCACGGACCCGAGGCGACGCAGGCGGCGATCGATGCCTCGGCGGCCCTGTTCGGCAACGGTGACCTCGGAGCGTTGGACGCCGACACCCTCCGATCGGCGATCGCCGAGCTCCCGGGGTCCGTGGCGTTGCCCGGCGATGCCGACGTCGCCCGCGCGCTCGTCGACACCGAACTCGTGAAGTCCCTCGGTGAGGCCCGACGCGCGATCGACCAGGGCGGGGTCTACGTGAACAACGCCCGCGCCGAGGACCCGACCGCACCGCTGGCCGACCTTGCCCTGCCCGGGGGAGTGCTCGTGCTCCGTCGTGGCAAGAAGACCCTCGCCGGCGTGACGCTCTCCTGATCGTCGCCGCTCGTCGATGCCCGGTTCCCCAGGTGGGAGCCGGGCATCGCTGCGTCCGGGCGGCACGTGTTGCACAAGGCGACACGCCCGGGATGTGGTCCGTCTTGGCGCAGCCGCCGAACGCTGCGTATAGTTCTTACTCGTCACCCCAAAGGTGCGGCGGAGCGGCTGGAGCGAAAGCCCAGAGCACGCCGGCCCTCAAGCGGGACCATCCTCCACTGAAGTTCAGATCTGGCCTTGCGCTGGATCGCTTCGACGCCTAGGATGACTACTCCACCGGTTCTCTCCTACGGGATGAGCCACTGGACTTCACGGTCCGACGACACACCGGTGGTCACAACCAAGAACGAAAGCCTCTCTGGCGGAACCTCTTTCGGGGTCGAGTGGGGAGTGCGTCTGGTCCTTGAGAACTCAACAGCGTGCACATTGTCAATGCCAATTTATTGACCCCGTGACTCATCAGCTTGTCTGGTGGGTTCGGAGACAATTCCTTTTGGATTGAAGATTGTCAGTAGACAGTCGACAGTCAGAATCAACTCGCTGATGCTCTTCGGAGTGTTGGTTGTAATTTTTTTACGGAGAGTTTGATCCTGGCTCAGGACGAACGCTGGCGGCGTGCTTAACAC
>NZ_JBEPKX010000015.1:0-93339 GCF_040544915.1 Curtobacterium sp. 1544 | reverse complement strand
GACGCCGCGAAGCTGCTCAACAGCACCTTCAAGACCGACGCCGTCAAGAGCGGCCTCCTCGTCGGCACCGCCACCATCACCGCCAAGATCAAGTAACGCTTCCGCGCCAGGGACGACCGCAGCACCACGCAGACCGCGTGGTGCTGCGGTCGTTCCGGCGTCTGCGGACCGCTGCTGCGGCCCGCCACGAGACGGCGACGGCCTGGAGGCGCGGATCACCTCACCGACGTCGGTGCCACCATCGGCGTGGCCGGTCCTCGGACGCCGTCGCCCGCTCGGCCGCGGCCAGTGCGTCCGCCGTCTGGCGCTCCTGCCGGCGGTCCCGCCACCGTGTCAGCTCCTCGTCGACGTCACGGAGCGGGGTCACCACCGGCGGCCCGCCGAGCAGCTGCCGACGGGCCTCCTTCACGCGGGCGTTGAAGTCCTCGAGCACGGCACGGACGTCGGTCTCGACGGACAGTTCGTCGAGGTGGGCGTCGAGTTCGGCGTCCTCCGTCCGGAGCGACAGGGCGGGAGGCGCGATTCCCCGGATGTCCTCCCGCTCGATCTTCGACTTGATCCACCAGTCGGGATCGTGCCGACCGTCGTTCCCGGGCAGGGGCTTGCCGTGGTACGGGTTCCCCTCGAAGGCGCCACGCCGTTCGGCCTGCTCGATCTGGGCCCTGGCGTGCGCCGCGACGTCCGCGGCCTTCAGGAGCCGGCGTTCCTCACGGACCTCGTCCGGGTCGAGCGAGCCGCGTTCGATCTCGCTGTCCACGAGCTGCTGGTACCGGTAGCGGGCGGCCCGCCGCAACCGGTCCATGCGTGCATCGACGTCGTTCATCGTGCTTCCATCTTGCACACGGACTCACGAATCGCGCGAGAGTTCCTCCACCGTGAGCGCTGCCTGGATGAGGGCGAGGTGCGAGAGGCCCTGCGGGAGGTTCCCCATGAAGGTGCCGTCCTCGCTGATCATCTCGCTGAACAGTCCGACGTCGTTCGCCTGCTCGACCATCTCGTCCATCAGCACCCGGGCATCGTCGACCCGGCCGACGCACGCCATCGCCGCGACGAGCCAGAACGAGCACGCCACGAACGGGGACTCCTCGTCCTCGATGCCGGAGTAGCGGTACACGAGAGGCCCGCGCTGCAGCTGGTCCTCGATCGCCCGGATCGTCGACTCCATCCGGGGGCCACGATCGAACGCGCTCATCGCGTGCAGCAGGATCGACGTGTCGAGCGCGTCCGAGCCCGGGTACATCACGTAGTGGCCGCGTTCCTCGTCCCAGCCGTGCTCCCCGACCCACTGCACGATGAGCTCGCGGTTCTCGACCCACTTGTCACGCGGGCCGTCGATCATGCCGGCGTCGTGCAGCTCGATCGCCGCGTCGAGCGCCTGCCAGCAGCCGATCTTGCTCGTGACGTAGTGCTGGGCCTCCTCGAGCTCCCACATGCCCGAGTCCTGCTCCTCCCAGCGGTGACAGGCGTCGTCGGCGAGGCCCTGCAGGACCGCCGCGGTCTTCCGGTCGAGGACGTTCCCGGCCCGGACGTACTGCCGCAGGATCTCGAAGACGTCGCCCCACACCCCGAGCTGCAGCTGGTCGCCCGCACGGTTCCCGACCGTGACCGGGCCGACGCCGTTCCACCCGGGGACGTCACGCTCCTCGACACCGTCGCTCTTCGACCCGTCGAGCCGGTAGAAGATCGGCATGTCCGCGTCGTGCTCGGCGATGGTCTGCATCACCCACGAGACCGCGGCGTGGGTCTCCTCGCGCAGGCCGAACCGGGTGAGCGCGTGCACCGTGTAGGACAGGTCGCGCACCCAGGCGAACCGGTAGTCCCAGTTCTTCCCGCCGGTGCGGTCCTCGGGGAGGCTCGTCGTGGGTGCGGCGGCGATGGCACCGGTGGGCGAGTAGATCAGCAGCTTGAGGGCGAGTGCGCTCCGCTGCACCGCGTCCGACCACGGGCCGTCGTACGAGAACTCCTCGGACCAGGTCGCCCAGTTGTCGATGGTGCGGTCCATCGCCTCGAGGGCGCTCTCGGGCCGCGGCATGAAGATCGGCTCGTCGTGGGTGCCGACGATCGTGAGGATGTGCTTCGACCCCGCCGTGGCGGTGAACCGGCCGGAGAACCGGGGGCCGTCGTCGTGCACGGGATCGAACCCCTGCTCGACGATGGCGATAGTGATGCCGTCGATGCCGATGACCGCACCGTTCGCCGTGTCGAGTCGCTTCGGCTCCGAGGTGTTCAGCAGGGTGCCGGGCACGACCGCCCACTCCAGCTCAACCGACCCCTCGACGCCCTGCACACAGCGCGCGACCTCTGCCCACGGCAGCCGACCGGCGACACCGGTGACCATGGCGTCCGTCACCGTCACGCGTCCGGATGGCGTCGTCCAGGTGCTGACGAGGACGTTCGTCCCCGGGAGGTACTCGCGGGAGACCTCGGCGGAGGCGTCCGTCGGCCGCAGTGCCACGTGACCGCCGTGCTCGGGGTCGAGGATGCTGGCGAACACCGGCGGGGAGTCCATCGCCGGGATCGGCAACCAGTCGATCCGACCGTCGCGCGCGATGAGCGCCACCGTGCGTCCGTCGCCGATCGCACCATAGGAGCGGAGCGGGACGTACCCGTCGGTGCGTTCGTCGTTGTCGATCGCGTCGGGGGTGTCTCGGGTCCGCTCGTTCATGCACCCAGCCTGCCCGTGCACTGGACCCGACCATCAGGCGGGCGTACCCCGCTGTGGAGAACGCGTGGCGAGCCTCCAGGCTGTGCAAACCGGCGACACGCCCGGGGTGACTTGTGCACCCCGGGCGTGTCGCACTACTGTCGTCCTCCTGCCCATCGGCAGGACCGCCCGTCCCGGGCACCACCGGAAGGACCGCGCATGCGCGCCGTGCAGCACCACGAACAGCGAGTCGAGCTCCAGCTCGACACGCTCCTCGTGCTGCCCGAACAGCGCAGTGAGCAGCAGCCCGACCGCTATCCCGCGTAGGCACGCGACGTCACCCGACGCCCCGTGCCCACCCGGCCCGGGGCGTCCTCTCCACCACGCTGCCCTCCGAACGCCACGGCTCGTGGCGCCCAACGGCAGCGGGAGTCCGCCTCGGACCGTCACCGAAGACGTCGCCGACGACCGTCGTCGACGACCGTCACGAAAGCGAGACGAAGCAATGGAGAAGATCACCGACCGGCTGCTGAGCTGGGCCTCGATGCTCGAGGAGAACACCGAGCAGCAGGCCCGCACGACCGCTCGCATGCCGTTCGTGTTCCCGCACCTGGCCCTCATGCCGGACGCCCACCTCGGCCTCGGGGCCACCGTCGGATCGGTCATCCCGACCCTCGGCGCCGTGATGCCGGCAGCCGTCGGCGTCGACATCGGCTGCGGCATGATCGCGGTCCGCACCCAGTTCACGAAGGGCGACCTGCCCGACGACCTGCAGGAGCTCCGCGAGCAGATCGAGCGGGCCATCCCGCTGTCGGCCGGTGCGTCGAACCGGAAGATCGTCGCCACCGCCGAGCCCCGGATCGCGGAGCTCGAGACGATGGCGGCCGCCGCCGGGTTCGACCCCGCGGGGGCGCACGGCGGCTGGCGGAACCAGCTCGGCACCCTCGGGTCCGGCAACCACTTCATCGAGGTCTCCCTCGACGAGGCGGACCGGGTCTGGCTGTTCCTGCACTCCGGGTCGCGGGGCGTCGGCAACAAGATCGCCCAGCGGCACATCAAGGTGGCGAAGCGGATGATGCAGCGCTGGTGGATCGAGCTCCCGGACCCCGACCTGGCGTACCTGGTCGAGGGCACCCCGGAGTTCGACCGGTACATCGCCGAGCTGCGGTGGGCCCAGTACTTCGCGCTCCTCAACCGCGAGGAGATGATGGACCGGGTCGTGCGGCAGCTGTCCGAGGTGCTCGGACAGCCGGTCGACGAGCAGGAGCGGATCAACTGCCACCACAACTTCACCCAGCGTGAGACGCACTGGGGGAAGTCGGTGTGGGTGTCCCGGAAGGGTGCGATCCAGGCGAAGGCCGGGCAGCCCGGACTCATCCCCGGATCGATGGGCACCGCGTCGTACGTCGTCGAGGGCCTCGGCAACAAGCCGTCGCTCGAGTCGTCGCCGCACGGTGCCGGTCGGCTGTACTCGCGGTCCGCGGCACGGAGGACCTTCACGCACGACGAGCTCCGGGCGGCGATGGTCGGCATCGAGTACCGCGACACCGACGCGTTCCTCGACGAGATCCCCGCGGCGTACAAGCCCATCGACCAGGTCATGGCTGACGCGGCGGAGCTCGTGACGATCCGGCACACGCTGCGGCAGGTCGTCAACGTCAAGGGCGACTGACTGGAGGCGCGGGGCGGGTCCCGTCCCGCGCCTCCGGTCCGGCAGGTGGCTGGGACCCACCGCCCCTTCCGGACACGGGCCGTTCCGTCAGGCACGCTCTGTGGAGTGAGTGAGCAGGCGGAACAGGCGGCCCGGAAGACCGGACGCGAAGCGAGGCGGGTCGCGGACAGCCGCTGGTTCGAGGTGACCGCTCGTGCGGGGTTCGTCGGCAGCGGCATCGTGCACCTGCTCATCGGCTACCTGGCGATCCTGCTCGGCGTCGGGAACGCCTCCTCCGGCACCGAGACCGACCAGTCCGGAGCGCTGCAGCAGATCGCTGCGGTCCCGGGCGGCGTCGTGCTCCTCTGGATCGTGACCGTCGGTTGTGCGGCGCTGACCATCCGGCTCGTGCTCGAGGCCGTGGTCGGCGGCCGTACCGACAGCGCCCGCGCGTGGGGCAACCGCTTCAAGGACGTCTGCAAAGCCGTGGTCTACGGCGTCATCGCGTACTCGGCCGCGTCCTACGCCGTCGGTGCCGGCAAGAGCTCGAGCGGATCGACCCGCAGTGCCGCGGCGAAGGCACTCGCGACGCCCGGTGGCGTGTTCCTGCTGCTCCTCGTGGCGGCCGTCGCCGTCGGCATCGGGATCGGCCTCGTGGTGATCGGGATCCGCCGCTCGTTCTGGAAGCAGCTCGTGCACCCGCCACAGTCGGTCGAGCGGGTCGTCACGGTGCTCGGCGTGGTCGGCTACGTGCTCAAGGGCCTCGCGGTGGTGATCGTCGGTGTGCTCATCGCGGTCGCCGGGCTCCGTAGTGACCCCGACCAGGCCACCGGGCTCGACGGGGCCTTCGACGCGTTGCGGAGCATGCCCGGTGGGGTGTTCGTCCTCATGGCGATCGGCATCGGGTTCCTGGCCTTCGGCGTCTACAGCTTCTTCCGGGCCCGCTACGCCCGGCTCTGACGGCCGGGCGCACGCCGAGCTCGGAGGCTCCCGCTGGAGGCACGCGGAGGCGTGGCCGGTAGACCGGGGGCATGAGCTCCACTGCGACGACCGGACCCGTGACCGTCTTCTCCGACGCCCGAGCGGTCCTCGCCGAGAGCATCGTGTGGGACCCGGCAGCCCAACGGCTGCGCTGGACCGACATCACGCTGGGCACGCTGAGCACGGCCGACGCCCACGGCTCGATCGAGTCGAGCGTGCCGCTGCCGCCCCCGCTCGCGAGCTTCCAACCCCGAGCGGCCGGCGGGTTCGTCGCAGCGCTCGGGGACGTCGTGGTGTTGACCGACGCCGACGGGACCGTCGAGCGGGAGATCGCCCGCGTGCAGCACGCCGGTCCGGGGCTCCGGTTCAATGAGGGCAAGTGCGACCCGTTCGGCCGGTTCCTGGTCGGCAGCATGAACCTCACGACGGGCGAGCCGGACGGAGCCCTCTACTCGATCGAGGCGGACGGTGCGACGCGGCTGCTCCGGGGCGGCTTCGGGGTGACGAACGGGATCGAGTGGTCGGACGACGGCACCGTGATGTACGTCACGGACACGAGCGCCTCGACGATCTACCGCGCGCCGTACGGACCCGACGGCGAGCTCGGTGAACTCGGGCCGTTCGTCGTCGGCGCCGCCCACGACGGCCTCGTCCGCGACGACGAGGGATGCTTCTGGAGCGCGATCTACGGCGAGGGACGGGTCGAGCGGTACGGTGCGGACGGATCGCACCTCGAGACCGTCGAGCTCCCCGCACCGAACGTCACCTCGGTGGCGTTCGGCGGCCCGGACATGTCGACCCTGTTCGTCGCCACGGCGCGGGAGAACCTCACCGAGGAGCAGCTCGACGCGCATCCGCACTCCGGTGCGGTGTTCGCGGTGCCGACCCGGGTGCACGGGTTCCCCGCGAACACGTTCAGCGGCTGAGCCGCGCACGGCCCCGGCGACCAGGACTCTAGGCGCGACGGCGGGTATCGTGGGCGCTCGCCCGAACCGAGGAGACCGAAGTGAACGACGAGCACACGGCAGCCACCCCGGACCCCGCGAGTGACCTCGCACAGGCCGAGGACGCGGACGTCACCGTGGAGGTCGACCGGGTCGCCGTCGACGGCACCTACGTGCGGGTGAGCTCCATCGGCGAGCCGGGCGAGCGGGCGTTCCTGCTCGTCGCCGGGCTCGGCATCGCCGCCACCTACTACGAACGGCTCGCCCCGCACCTCAACGAGAACGGTCCGGTGCACGCTCTGGACCTGCCCGGGTTCGCCGGCGTCCCGCGGTTCCGGGGCAGGGTGTCGATCGAGCGGTACGCCGACGCCGTCGAGAAGGTCATCGACGATCTCGGCCTGGTCGACCCAGTGCTCGTCGGGCACTCGATGGGGACGCAGGTCGTGACGGAGGTCGCCGCCCGCCGCCCGGAGATCTCCGACCTCGTGCTCATCAGCCCGGTCGTGGACTCGCACGCGCGCACGGTCCGGCAGTCGGCGTTCCGGTTCCTCCGGTCGACGCTGCACGAGCCGGCGGCGGTCCGGTGGCACGGCATCACGGCGTACGTGCTGTGCGGCTGGCACTGGTTCTCGAAGGTGCTGCCACGGATGATCGCGTTCCCGATCGAGGAGCGCGCCGCACACGTGCAGGCGCGCACCCTCATCGTGCGCGGCGAGTACGACGCGATGGTCCCGCGGGACTGGGTCCGCCGGTTGGCCCGGGTGTTCCCCTACGCGGTCCTCCGCGAGGTCGTGGACGGTGCGCACTCGGTGATGCACGCGCAGGCCGACGCGGTGGCCCGGCTCGCGGTGGACCACGTCGCGGGTCGGTTGCCCGACCGCGGGGTCTCCTCGCTGCAGCGCGTGCGTGACGACTCGACGGCGTCGGACCTGTCGCGGCTCAGCCCGCGCGAGGCCTGGATGCTCGTGAAGTCGCGGTTCGTGGAGCTGTTCGGGATGGCGAGGAACGACGACGAGACGCTCGAGGCGGCAAAGTCCGCCCACGCCGTGGCGATGGCCGACGGCGACGACCTGCCGGTCGACCCGGCCGACCGCAAGGCGGTCGTCGACGCGGTCGCCCCCGAGACCCGCGAGGCCGGCTGAACCGACGCGGTGGACTGGACTGCCTGGAGGCGGGGGGGGGGGGGGGGGGGCCCCCCCCCCCCCCCCCCCCCCGGGCCCCCCCCCCCCCGGGGGGGCCCCCCCCCCCCCCCCCCCCCCCTGGGGTGCCGCCCCCCGGGCCCCCCCCCCCCCCCGCGCGCCGGCCTCACCCGCGGGGGGGCCCCCCCCGCCGGGGGGGGGCGGCCCCCCCCCCCCCCCCCCCCCCCCCGCCTCCAGGAAGTCGCCTCCGGAGCGCGGGACGACCGTCAGGGCGTGATGCGGCCCGGCAGCATGTCGGCCGTCAGCGCGTGCGCCTCGGCGAGCACCTTGCGGGCCTCGTCCGTCTTGTCCCAGACGTTCCAGAGCAGCACGCCACGCACCGTGTCGTCGTCATCGAGGTAGTAGACGACGCCGGTGACGGTCGGCTCCTGCCAGTCCTCGACGGTGCGGAGTTTCGTCGTCACCTGTCCGACGGCCTCGTACCCCATGTCGAAGACGTCGGAGTAGAACATCGGCGTGTGGTCGTAGGTCTCGTCCGCGTCCGCCAGGTTCCGGCCTGCCTGCCGACCCTGCTGCTGCGCGTTGTCGACGTGCTCGACGCGGCGGGTGCCGAGGATCCGGTCGGGGTACTCGGCCACGTCCCCGGCGGCGAAGACCGACTCGTCGTCGGTCAGCAGCGTCGAGGAGACGAGGATGCCGTCCCGCACGGTGAGGCCGGCGTCCGCGGCGAGCTGGGTCGCCGGTTCGATGCCGAGTCCGACGACGACCGCATCGGCCTCGACCGTGGAGCCGTCGTCGAGCGTCAGGGTGATGCCGCCCTCGTGCTCGTGGCCCTGCTCCACCCGGCGCCCGGTGCGGAGGGTGACGCCGTGGTCGGTGAACCGCTGCTGGAACGCCCGCGCGAGGTCGTCCGGGAACATCCGACCGCCGACGACCTCGTCCGGGTCGACGAGCGTGACGCGGGCGCCGTTCTGCACGATGCCCGCGGCGATCTCGGTGCCGATGTACCCGCCACCGACGACGGCCACGTGGGCACCGGCGTCGGCGAGCTCACGGAGTCGTCGGTAGTCGGCGGCGCTGCGGTAGTCGAGCACCCGGTCGGACGGTGACAGGCCGGGCAGGCCCCGCGGCTTCCCACCCGTGGCGAGGAGCAGCCGCTCGTAGCCGTGGGTGTCGCCGTCGGCCGTCGTCACGGTCTTCGCGGCACGGTCGATCGCCGTGACCGCGGTCCCCAGGACGAACGACGCTCCGGTCTCCTCGGTGTGCAGGTCGACCTTCTCGTCCCAGCTGAAGTCCGGGTCGGTCCAGAGCTTCTTCGAGAGCGCCGGACGGGCGTACGGCCGGTCGACGTCCTCGCTGATGATGCCGATCGTGCCGTCGGCATCGAGCTCGCGGACGCCCCGTGCTGCGGCGTCCGCGACCATGCCGCCGCCGACGATCAGGTAGCGGTAGTCGGTCATGTGCGGCCGGGGGTCAGGCGTGCGCCGAGGCGTCTGCGACGGCCGGGGTCGTGGCCGAGGCGAGGGGCGTGCTCGGGGCGCGGTTCTCCGCGGAGACCATCCACGCGAGCTGCTCGAGGCGCTCGATGAAGCCGTGGAGCAGGTCCGCGGTCGTCGGGTCCTCCTCGTCGACCTCGTCGTGGACGTCGCGCATGGTCCCGGTGGCCTGGTAGAGGCGCAGCGTGACCTGGTCGATCGCGTCGTGCGTGGTGATCTCGCCTTCGGGGAACTGGTCGAGGTGGCTGCTCGCGGCGACCGTGCTCGAGCGTCCGTCCGGCACGGCGTAGAGCGCGCGCATGCGCTCGGCGGTGTCGTCGGCGAACTCACGAGCCGCGTCGACGATCTCGTCGAGCTGGAGGTGGAGGTCCCGGAAGTTGGTCCCGAGGATGTTCCAGTGGGCCTGCTTGCCCTGGACGTGCAGGTCGATGAGGTCCACGAGGACCGCCTGGAGGTTCTTGGCGAGCTTGTCCGATGCGTGCATGATCGGTTCCTTCCGCGTTGGTGGCCGGTACCAGACCGGTCTACGCGGTGCAGCAGGGCGCGCACTCAGAAGTGCGTCCCCCGTGGATGATCAGTGCGAGACGACGGGGTCGACCTGGTCGACGGCGGAGCGCATCTGCTCGAGGAACACCGCGACGACACGGGCGTCGTCGGCGGAGAGCCCCTCGGCGATGGACATCATCCGGCGGTGCATGATGCCGAGGGTCGCGCGGACCTCGTCGTCGGTCTCGGTCGTCGGCGTGATGACGAGCGCGCGGCGGTCGGTGGGGTGCGGGTCACGGCGGACGTGGTTCGACTTCACCAGGCGGTCGATCAGGATCGTCGTCGACGCCGACGAGATCTTGAGGTAGGCGGCGAGGTCCTTCGGCTTGACGGTGCGTCCGGCGCGCTGGGCCTGCAGCAGGTAGCGCACCGCGAGCAGGTCGGTCTCGCCCATGCCCATCGAGTCCCGGGTCCGGCGGCGCATGGCCGTCTCGGCGGCACGGTACCGGCGCAGGGCGTTCAGCACGGCGACGCCGCGCTGCGTCGCGTCGTCATCGGGGAACCAGTACCCGGACGGCTCCGTGATCTCCTGCGTGGACATGCGGTTCAGGTTAGTCCGTCTCGTTGTCAGGCTGTCTAGGGACCTCACGGGATGCGGTCTCCCGCACCACACGGACGAACGGGATGCGCGGTGCCAGCTGGCACCGCGCATCCCGTCCGTCTTGGTGTTACGCGGCGACCTGCTCGGCCGACGCGTCGGCGAGCGCGCTCAGCGCTCCCTGCACCAGCTCGGTGACCTCGGCGTCCTCGCGCGGGTGGGTCTCCGCGAAGCGGACGACCGACTGCGGGATGGCGACCTTGACGTCCTCGAGGACCTTCGCACCCGCGATGCCGGCCACCTTGCGGGCGTCGTCGTGCGCCCAGACGCCGCCGTACTGGCCGAACGCCGAACCGATCGCGGCGAGGGGCTTGCCGGAGATCGGGGAGGCACCGAACGGACGCGACGCCCAGTCGAGCGCGTTCTTCAGGACGGCCGGGATCGTGCCGTTGTACTCCGGCGTGACGAGCAGGACGGCGTCGGCGGCCTCGATGGCGGCACGGAACGCGACGGCCGAGGCGGGCGGGGTCTCGCCGTCGATGTCCTCGTTGTAGAAGGGCAGGTCGACGATGCCGTCGAACGTGGTGACCTCGATGCCCTCCGGAGCGTGGTGCACGGCTGCCTCGGCGAGCTTACGGTTGATCGAGTCGGCGCGGAGGCTGCCGACGAGGGCGAGGACGTTCGTCATTGTGGATCCTGTTCGTTCTGGTGCGGAAAGGTGTCACCGACAACCAAAGCATCCGACCCCGGCGGTATTCCCGTCTGTGTAGGTTGACGACGTGAGCACGCTTCGGACGCCGGCCAGCACACCCCGCACGACCGACCCGGACTGGTGGCGGAACGCCGTCGTCTACCAGGTCTACCCGCGCAGCTTCGCCGACACGGACGGCGACGGGCTCGGGGACGTCGCCGGGATCACGAGCCGCGTGCCGTACCTGGCGTCGCTCGGCGTCGACGCGATCTGGCTCTCGCCGTTCTTCCCGTCGCCCCTGGCCGACGGCGGCTACGACGTCGCCGACTACCGCGCCGTCGACCCTCGGCTCGGGACGCTCGACGACTTCGACGCGCTCGTCCGGGCCGCGCACGAGCACGACGTCCGGGTGATCGTCGACGTCGTGCCGAACCACACGTCGGACCACCACGAGTGGTTCCGGGCAGCGCTCGCGTCTGCACCCGGGTCGCCCGAACGGGCGCGGTACGTGTTCCGCGACGGTGCTGGTCCCTCGGGCGAGCAGCCGCCGAGCGACTGGGTGTCGAACTTCGGCGGGAGCGCCTGGACCCGGGTGCCGGACGGGCAGTGGTACCTGCACCTGTTCGCCCCGGAGCAGCCCGACCTCGACTGGTCGAACCCGGTGGTCCGGAGCGACTTCGAGGAGACCCTGCGCTTCTGGTCCGACCGGGGCGTCGACGGCTTCCGCGTGGACGTCGCGCACGGGCTGGCGAAGGACCTCTCGACGCCGTACCGCCCGTCGAACGAGCACGCGCTGCCCCTCGACGGTTCCGACCCGCTCTACGACCGCGACGAGGTGCACACGATCTTCGAGTCCTGGCGGACCGTGCTCGACGAGTACGACCCGCCCCGTGCGGCGGTCGCCGAGGCCTGGGCACCGGCGCCCCGTCGGGTGCTCTACGCGCGGCCCACGGAGCTCGGTCAGGCGTTCAACTTCGACCTGCTCGAGGCACCCTTCGAGGCGTCGGCGTTCCGGACGGTCGTCGACAGGAACCTCGCTGCTGCGCAGGAATCCGGCGCGTCGAGCACCTGGGTGCTGTCGAACCACGACGTCGTGCGGCACGCGACCCGGTACGGACTGCCGGACGGTACCGACACCGACGCCTGGCTGATGACCGACGGCACGCAGCCGGCGCTCGACAGCGCCAGGGGGCTCCGCCGGGCGCGGGCCGCGACGCTGCTCATGCTGGCGCTCCCGGGGTCGTCGTACGTCTACCAGGGCGAGGAGCTCGGGCTGCAGGAGGCCGCGGCCATCCCGCACGACCTGCTGCAGGACCCGAAGTGGATCCGTACCGGCCACACCGTGAAGGGCCGGGACGGCTGCCGTGTGCCGATCCCGTGGACGAGGTCGGGTCCCTCGTTCGGCTTCGGGTCGGTCGCGCCCCACCTGCCGCAGCCGGCCGAGTTCGGCGCGTCCTCGGTCGAGGCCGAGTCGGACGACCCGTCCTCGACCCTGTCGCTCTACCGCGCGGCGCTCGCCGCCCGACGGCGGTTGCAGCGGGGCGAGTCGCTCGCATGGATCGACGCGGGCGACGGCGTGGTCGCCTTCGAACGCCACGACGGGTGGCGTTCGGTCACGAACTTCGGCACCGAGCCGGTGCCGCTGCCCGTCGGCACCGTGGTGGTGGCATCGGGTCCGGTTTCGGACGACGTGCTGCCGGGGGAGACGACCGTCTGGCTCGCCTGACCGACGGCTGCCGCCCTGTCCTCCACAGCCTGGAGGCGCGGGGTAGCGATCCACAGATCGGCTGACGTCCGCCTTGCGGTCGCGTCGTGATCGCGACCATCGGGGCATGAGAGATCCCAACACCCCGACGGGCGGCCGTGCGGCCGCCCGGTCACGTCCCGTCCGGTTCGCCGTGGGCGTCGCCAGCGTCCTCACCGCGCTCGGCGTCCTCGCCGCACCGGCGCTCGTCCCCGCTGCCTCGAGCGCGGGCGAACTCACCTTCCCGTACGAGAACCCGTTCGACGCCGCTGACGGCGGCACGCTCGGCGGCGACGCGGTCGTCACCGACGGCCGCCTCCGGCTCACCGACGACGTCCGACGGCAGGCCGGGTCGTGGTCGACCGACGACACGTTCCCGTCCGACCTCGGGCTCGAGATCGAGTTCGAGTACGCGATGTGGAACGACGTGGGCGACACCGGTGCGGACGGCCTCGTGCTGTCGCTCGCCGACGGTGCCGCTCCGCAGGGAGTCGGAGCCTTCGGCGCGGCCCTCGGGTACGCCTGCCGGGACGAACGGAGCCAGGGCGGCGTGTTCCCCTGTGAGCTACCGGGACTCCCGGGTGGGTTCGCCGGCATCGCGTTCGACCAGTACGGCAACTTCTCGCTGCCGTTGAACCAGTCCGGTCCCGGTGCCCAGGCGGAGTCGGTCGTGATCCGTGGGTCGGGCGACGGGCTCAGCGGGTACCGCTACGTCGACGGCGTCGCAGCGCCCGGTGCGGTGCAGACCGACGGCTCCCGTGCCCGGAAGGTCCGTGTGACGCTCCTGCCGGGCGCTGCCGGTGAACTCTCCGTGACCGTGCGGCTCGAGGCCGGCGGAGCGATGCGGACGGTGCTCGACCGCGTTCCCCTGCACGGTGACGGGCAGGCACCCCTGCCGCCGACGCTCCGCCTCGGCTTCTCCGCCGCGACCGGAGCCCACGTGAACGCGCACGAGGTCGACGCGCTCCGGGTCTGGCAGCCCGCCGACCTCGCGGTGGAGCAGGACCTCGCGCCCAGCGTGACGGCGGGTGACACGGTCGAGTACGACGTGACCGCACGGAACGTCGGCCCGAACGCCTCGGCGCCGAGTCCCCTCGACGTCGACGTGCCCGACGTCCTGCAGGACGTGACCTGGTCGTGCACCGCGGCGAGCGGGTCCTCGTGCGGTGCTCCCAGCGGCGCGGGGGACGTCGCGACCGAGGTCGACCTGCCGCGTGACGGGGCGGCGACGGTCACGGTCCGCGGTCGGCTCCCCGCGGGCACGACCGGCAGTCTCGACAGCGTCGCGACGATCGGCACGGCGCCCCCGCTGGCGGACATCGACGAGTCGGACAACGTCTCCACGGCGAGTGCGACCGTCGAGGCCGGTGCCGGACCGGTCGCGCACGTCGAGACCGACAAGTCCGTCGAGCCCTCGACCGGCATCGCCCCGGGCGACGAGGTCGAGTACACCGTGACCGCGCGGAACGTCGGACCGGACCCGGCGGAACGGGTCGGTGCCGTGGACGAACTCCCGGTGGCCATGCGGTTCGTCGGGTCGGACGACGGGTGCACCGCGTCCGGCCAGGTCGTGACGTGTTCCTCGGAGCGTTCCCTCGCGGCGGGGGAGTCGCTGGGCTTCCGGATCCGGGCGGCACTCGACCCCGGGTACGAGGGTGACGGGTCGGACGTGGTCAACGTCGCGACGGCCACCTCGCCGACCGATCCGGACGGCGGACGACCCTCGCCCGAGGTCGGCATCGGCGTCGTCGATCCGGATGACGGCGGGCCAGGGGACGGGGGACCGGGTGACGGGGGACCGGACGACGGCGGGGACGGTGACGGCGGACCGGGTGCCGGGGTCGGGTCCGGCGACGAGCACACACCCGTGGCCGACGGGCGCCGCACGGCACGGGGCGGCTCCCTCGCCTACACCGGCGCCGAGGACCTCGGGCTGCTCGCGGCGATCGCGGGTGTGGCCGTCGCGGCGGGCGGCACGTGCTGGTGGCTCGCGCGGCGACGTCGTCGTGCACGTGGTGGACCGGAGGACGTCCGGCGGGCGTGACGGACCCGCGACGGTGGGACGGTGCCGGCGGTGTCGCGCGGCGCCGTCCCACCGGCCGAGGGGTGGCGGGGTCGCCCGGGTTCGAGCATCCTCAGCGGCGGCACGTCCACCGCGGTCGGTCGCACGACGGTCCGGCGGTAGGATCGAACAACGATCCGCATGCCCGAAAGAGGTCTCGTGTCCGACTCCGTGGACGACTCCGGCCAGCGCGCGCGGTACTGGCCGATCCCCGTCCTCCGGGCCGTCCCAGCCGCGATCGTGGCCCTCGTCATCACCTTCTCGTCCAACCACGCAGCGGGCTACGGCCTGCTGCTGTTCGGCGGGTTCGCGGTCGTCGACGGGCTCGTGCTCCTGCTGGCGGGCATGACGCGCCTGGCGGCGGACGACCGGTCGCGGCGCACCACCCTCGTGCAGTCGGTCATCACGCTGCTCGCCGCGGTCGCCGCCTTCGCGTGCAACGGACTCGGACTGCCGGCCTTCATCGCCGTCGTCGTCGCCTTCGCCGTGCTGACCGGCGCCCTCGAGCTGACGCAGGGTCTCCGCGCCCGCGGTCGCTCGCCGTTCGCCCGCGACTGGACCACCATCGGCGGCCTCACGCTGCTGCTCGCCGTCGCCTTCCTGGTGACGCCCCCCGACTACTCACAACAGCTCGGCGGCGTCGAGCAGGTGACCGGCACCCTGGACGCCTCGATCGTCCTCGTCGGCCTGCTCGGCGCGTACCTCGCCGTCACGGCGGTCTTCCACGTGATCGCCGGACTCTCGCACAAGTGGGGAACGGCCGCTCCGGCAGCCGCCCCGGACGGAGCACCACACGCATGACCACCCCCAGCCGCCGCGACCGCCTGCGCCCGGTCGAGCTCCTCGGGATCTCCGCGATCGTCGCGGTCTTCACCGGGCTCGTCGTGTTGTTCTCGACGCGGGAGCTCCAGCTCGCCGTGATCTTCCTCGGTGTCGCGTTCATCGTCGTCGTGGTCGTCCTCGCCATGCTGCAGCTGGCGTCGTCGAGTGACCAGGACGACAACGACATGCTCGGCGGGCACAAGACCCCGGGTGAAGGAGACGGCGACGACTTCCACTGAGTCTCCTGCCGCCCGGGCGCTGCCGTCTCGTCGGCCGTTCCAGGGCGATCCGGACCTGCCGCAGCGGTACCGGCACCGGTACCTGATCCTCGCGGTCTGCTGCATGAGCCTGTTCATCGTGTCGATGGACGCCACGGTGGTGAACGTCGCGCTGCCGTCGATCGGTCGTGAGCTCGACAGCACCATCTCCGGGCTGCAGTGGACGATCGATGCCTACACGCTGGTGCTCGCGAGCCTCCTCCTGCTGTCGGGGTCGACCGCGGACCGGATCGGTCGTCGGCGGACGTTCCAGATCGGCCTCGCGCTGTTCACCGTGGGGTCGCTCCTCTGCTCGATCGCGCCGGGCGTCGGCTGGCTCGTGGTCTTCCGGATGGTGCAGGCCGTCGGGGGATCGATGATGAACCCCGTCGCGATGTCGATCATCACCGCCACGTTCGACGACGCGAAGGAGCGTGCCCGCGCGGTCGGCGTCTGGGGTGCGGTGGTCGGGGTGTCGATGGGGCTCGGGCCGCTCGTCGGCGGGGCGCTCACGGACACCGTCGGCTGGCGCGCGATCTTCTGGATCAACGTGCCGATCGGCATCGCGGCGATCGTCCTCACCTTCCTGTTCGTCCCCGAGTCCAAGTCACCGAAGCCCCGACGGCTCGACCCGGTCGGGCAGGTGCTCGTCATCGTGCTCCTCGCCACCCTCGTCGGCGGGCTCATCGAGGGGCCGCGACTCGGGTGGACGTCCCCGGCGGCCCTCGGGCTGTTCGTCGTCGCTGCGGTCTCCCTCGTGGTGCTCGTCGCCGTCGAACGCCGTCGCCGTGAACCGCTCATCGACGTCCGCTTCTTCCGGAGCATCCCGTTCTCGTCCGCCGTGGTGACCGCGATCGCTGCCTTCGGTGCGAACGGGGCGTTCCTGTTCCTCAACGCCCTGTACCTGCAGGAGGTCCGGGGGATGTCCCCGTTCGAGGCCGGCCTGTGGACGCTGCCGGCAGCGGTCGCGACGGTGCTGGTGTCCCCGGTGTCCGGGCGGCTCGTCGGGTCGGTCGGCACGCGGTTGCCGCTCGTCCTCGCCGGCATCGGGGTCGGCGGCGCCGGTGCCATCCTCACCACGATCGACGCGCACACGCCGATGTGGGTGCTCGTCGTGGCCTTCGCGCTGTTCGGCTTCGGCTTCGGGATGGTGAACGCGCCGATCACGAACACCGCGGTGTCGGGCATGCCGCGGGCGCAGTCCGGTTCCGCCGCGGCCGTGGCGTCGACGAGCCGGCAGACCGGGGTCTCCCTCGGTGTCGCCCTGGCCGGCACGGTCACCGGCGCGAGCGCGGTGGCGAGCGTCGGCGCCGGGTTCGCCGTGGCGACGCACGCGATGTGGTGGATCGTGGTCGGGATCGGCGCGGGCATCCTCGTCGTCGGGTTCCTGTCCACCTCGGCGGCCGCGAAGCGTTCGATCGAGGGCATCGCGCACCTGCTCCGGGACTGAGGACTGGCGCGACACGCCCGGGATCACGTTTTCGCCGTCGTGCTGTCAGGATCGGGCCCGTGTCCGACACCTCAGGGTGAAGGAGGTGGGAAGTGGGCGTGACGACCGAGTCGGACGAAGCGATCATCCGTGCGATGGCACAGGGCGACAAGGGCGCCCTCGCGCGGGCGTTCGACCGCTACGCGGCGACGCTCACCCGCTACGCCTGGGCCCTCGCCGACGACCGGATGGACGTCGAGGAGATCGTGCAGGACGCCTTCCTCACGCTCTGGCAGCGTGCCACGACACTCGAGCTCCCCGCGGACACCATGCTCCCGTGGCTGCTCGTCGTGTGCCGGAACCACGCCCTGAACGCCGGGCGCAAGCGCATCAAGCACCGCGGGGACGAACTCCCCGAGAACCTTCCCGCCCCCGAGGACCACAGCGAGGCCCGTGAACGGCTCCGTTGGGTCCGCGACGAGATCGCCGCGCTCCCCGAGACCGACCGACGCATCTGCGAACTCTGCCTGCTCGAGGGCCGCTCGTACGCCGAGGCCGCCGAACTCCTGGGCCTGAGCGTCGGGGCGGTCACCCAGCGGGTCTCCCGCAACCGACGCCGACTCAAGAAGGTGGTGATGCACGATGAACACTGAGCCTCCCGAGGGAGACGACCTGCACCGCATGCTCGTCTCGATGAAGCAGAACGTCCTCGAGCGCGCCACCCCGCACCCGAAGCGGCGCCGTGTCCGCCCGGGCATCGTGATCGGCGTCGTGGGTCTCCTGGCGATCGGGACCGCGACCGGCGCCGTCGCCCTGTCGCTGTCGCAGCAGGAGCAGCCGACCGCGGCACCGACGCAGAGCCAGCAGCCCGAGCCGGCGCCGTCCGCGACGACGCCGACGTCGGCCCCGATCACGCCGACGGCGACGCCGACCCGGAACACCGTCGCGACGATCCCGACGACCTGCCGCGGGACGGTCCCGGCTGACGACTACGACCGCTTCTTCGGGGCCACCCCGTTGACGGAGATCGACCAGACCCAGGAGTCGACGGGGTCGGACTCGCCGGACATCCTCTGGACGGGTGGTTCCGCGGCGATCACGTGTGTGTGGGCCGATCCGAGCGCAGACGTCACCGGCCTCACGATGGACATCGGGACCACCGGTCCCGGGGCGGCCGAGCGGCTCGCGGAGAGTGCGTGGGACTGCCAGGAACGCGACGGTGGTCGGATGTGCCAGCTGACCGTCAGGGCCGAGCCGTACCCGGTCGACCAGACGACGACGGTCTTCATCCGCGACGACACGTTCATCGTGATCCGGCAGGCCGCCTTCCCGACCAGCGGCCTGCTCGGCGCCGTCGTCGGGGAGATCTGGGGGGACTGACGGCCTGGAGGCGCGTGGCGGGGACGACCCGTGCCTCCAGTCCGTCGGTGGGGAACCTCACACGACGCGGGCCGCGACGATGTCGCGGGCCAGCGTCCGGACCGCGCGGTTCGGTTCCGGGCTCGTCCTCGAGCTCGAGCACGACGCCCACCCCGAGGCCGGCCGACGCGAATCGCACCACCTCGGCGGCCGCGCAGCGTTCGGTCGAGGGCATCGCGCACCTGCTCCGGGACTGAGGACTGGCGCGACACGCCCGGGGTTACGTTTTCGTCGTCGTGCTGTCAGGATCGGGCCCGTGTCCGACACCTCAGGGTGAAGGAGGTGGGAAGTGGGCGTGACGACCGAGTCGGACGAAGCGATCATCCGTGCGATGGCACAGGGCGACAAGGGCGCCCTCGCGCGGGCGTTCGACCGCTACGCGGCGACGCTCACCCGCTACGCCTGGGCCCTCGCCGACGACCGGATGGACGTCGAGGAGATCGTGCAGGACGCCTTCCTCACGCTCTGGCAGCGTGCCACGACACTCGAGCTCCCCGCGGACACCATGCTCCCGTGGCTGCTCGTCGTGTGCCGGAACCACGCCCTGAACGCCGGGCGCAAGCGCATCAAGCACCGCGGGGACGAACTCCCCGAGAACCTTCCCGCCCCCGAGGACCACAGCGAGGCCCGTGAACGGCTCCGTTGGGTCCGCGACGAGATCGCCGCGCTCCCCGAGACCGACCGACGCATCTGCGAACTCTGCCTGCTCGAGGGCCGCTCGTACGCCGAGGCCGCCGAACTCCTGGGCCTGAGCGTCGGGGCGGTCACCCAGCGGGTCTCCCGCAACCGACGCCGACTCAAGAAGGTGGTGATGCACGATGAACACTGAGCCTCCCGAGGGAGACGACCTGCACCGCATGCTCGTCTCGATGAAGCAGAACGTCCTCGAGCGCGCCACCCCGCACCCGAAGCGGCGCCGTGTCCGCCCGGGCATCGTGATCGGCGTCGTGGGTCTCCTGGCGATCGGGACCGCGACCGGCGCCGTCGCCCTGTCGCTGTCGCAGCAGGAGCAGCCGACCGCGGCACCGACGCAGAGCCAGCAGCCCGAGCCGGCGCCGTCCGCCACGACGCCGACGTCGGCCCCGATCACCGCGACACCGGTCCCCCGGTCCACGCCGACCCCGAAGCAGGTCGCTACGATCCCCGCCGACTGCCGGTCCATCGTCCCCGCCTCGGACTACGACCGGCTGTTCGGCGAGACCCCGGTGACCGAGACGACCCCTGGCGTCGATGCGCCCGAATCGGACCTCGGCTCGACGTCGCTCTCGTGTGTCTGGCAGGATCCGCGCGCGGACATCTCCGGGATATCGATCCAGATCGGTTCCGGATCGCCGGCCCAGCTGGCCGAGGCTGTGCAGATGTTCCCGGACTTCGACGGGGGCGGCACCTGTGTGACACAAGGCCCGGGAACCTTCTGCCAGTCCCGCTCGACGCTCGAGGGGTACGGCGTCGAGAAGGCGTACACCTACTACGTCCGCGACACCACGTGGATCGTCATCGACCAGACGAACGTCCCGACCGACAACCTGCTCGGTTCGTTGAGCGAGACGATCTGGGGGGACTGACGGCCCGGAGGCGTGTGGTGGGCGACCCGACCTCCCTCGCAGGCTCGGTCGGCGCACCCGCGCAACGCTTCGCGTCGCCGCTGAGCGTGTGCGCCAGTCCGTCGGTGGGGAACCTCACACGACGCGGGCCGCGACGATGTCGCGGGCCAGCGTCCGGACCGCGCGGTTCGGTTCTGGACTCGTCCGCGTCGCGAGGCCGATCCGCAGCGGCTCCACCTCGTCCTCGAGTTCGAGCACGACGCCGTCGTGCCGGACGCCCGAGTCCGGGACGACGCCCACCCCGAGGCCGGCCGACGCGAACCGCACCACCGCGGGCATGTCGTTCATCTCCGCGACGATCCGCCGCCGGATCCCGAGCCGCTCGAGTGCCGTGTCGAGGATGATCCGGTTGCCGAAGCCGTGCGCCGTGTCGATGAACGGTTCCTCGGCGAGGTCCGCGAGCGACACCGAACCCCGGTCGGCGAGGGGGTGGTCGGCGGACAGGAACACCCGGAACGGCATCTCCCGCAGCGGTTCGACCACGACGCCCGTCGGGATCCCCGGCAGCCCCGTGTAGGCGATGTCGAGCCGCCCGGCCACCAGGTCCTGCACGAGTCCGGTCGTCCCGGACGGCGACGTCATGAGCTCGACGGCGACGAGCGGGTGGCGCTGCCGGAACCGACGGAGGATCCCGGTCAGATCGACGATGTCCATGCTCGTGAAGATGCCGAGCCGTACCCGGCCGCGGAGCTCGGCGTCGGAGACGGTCGCCAGGTCCCGCATCCGGTCGAGGGACTCCAGCACGGAACGGGCGTGCGGCAGGAGGTCCTCGCCGGCGGTGGTGAGCACGAGTTGCCGCCCGGTCCGGTCGAACAGCCGGACACCGAGGCTCCGCTCGAGCGAGGCGATGCCGGCGGACACGGTGGACTGCGCCGCCCAGAGCCGTTCGGCCGCACGCGTCACGCTGCCCTCGGCGGCTACGGTCACGAACTGTTCGAGCAGGCGGGTCTCCATCCTCCGAGTATCGACCGGATCGATGGTTTCCATCAAGGACATCCGTTGGACTCGATGGTCCGACAGCGGCACCATCGGAGCATGTCCACTCTCACCGCCCCGTCGCACACCGTCGAACCCGTGGTCGAGGCTCCCCGCGGCCGCCGTCCGCACACACGTCGTCGGCACGGCTTCGGCTTCTGGGCCGTGGCCTTCGCGTTCCTCTCGGTGATGGCCTTCGCGACCGTCCCGGCCCCGCTCTACGTGATCTACCAGGCGCGGGACGGCTTCCCGACGTTCACGACGACCGTGGTGTTCGCGGCGTACGGCGTGGGCGTCGTCGCGGCGCTGTACCTCGCCGGACACCTCAGCGACGTGCACGGACGCCGGCCCCTCATCCTCGTGTCGATCGCTCTCGAGCTCGTGGCCGCCGTGCTGTTCCTCCTCTGGAACGACGTCAGCGGGCTCATCGTCGCGCGGCTCGTGACGGGACTCGGTGTCGGACTGCTGACGGCCACGGCGACCGCGCACCTCGGGGAGCTCCGGGTCCGCGCGACCGGGTCCCCGTCGTCGGCAGCCGGTGCCGGGGTCGTCGCGGGTGTCGTGAACCTCGGCGGGCTGTCCCTCGGCGCGCTCGTCGGCGGTGCCCTGGCGGAGTTCGTCGGACAGCCGCTCATGGTGCCGTACGTCGTGTTCGTCGTCGCCCTCGTCGTCGCGTTCGCCGTGGTGCTCGCGGCGCCCGAGACCGTCGATCGTCCGTCGTCGCCGGTCGCCTACCGGCCGCAGCGGCTGCAGGCACCGGAGGGCAAGGGTGCCGCGTTCTGGGCCGCCGGCACCGCCGCGTTCGCCGCACTGGCGGTGCAGGGACTCTTCACCTCGGTCGCGCCGACGTTCCTCGGGACGACCTTCCACGTGACCGACCGGTTGGCCGCTGGGGCGACGACCTTCGGGGTGTTCGCTGCGAGTGCGGTGTCGCAGATCGTGTTCGCCCGGCTCGCGCAGCGTGCGCAGATCCGGCTCGGTATGGTGCTCCTCGTCGGCGGGCTCGTGATCCTCGCGGTGGCGGCCGTGCTGCTGCAGGTCGCCGGGTTCATCGGTGGCGGGGTGATCGCCGGCGCCGGTGTGGGGCTGCTGTTCCGTGCCGCGATCGGGAGTGCCGGGGCGCTCGTCGAACCCGCTCGGCGGGGTGGTGTCCTCGCCGCCACGTTCCTCATCGCCTACGCCGGGCTCACGGTGCCGGTCGTGGCCGTCGGTGCTGCGCTGCTCGTGCTGCCGACCCTGCCGGTTCTGCTCGGGTACGTCGTGTTCGTCATCGTCCTGGCGGTCGTCGCCGGGAGCCGGCTGGCCGCGCGCGCGTAGCGGGCCCGCTCCGTGACCGCCTGGAGGCGCGACACCGGTCCGGCATACTGGGCGCGTGTCCCAGAAGCGCAACCGTTCCGTCATCGCCGGGGTCGCGGCCGTGCTGGCCGCCGGCCTCGTCGCGGGCGGCGTCGCGCTGACCGCACAGCGCGGAGCCGACGACCCGGTGGTCGGCGGCACGAGCGTCACCATCACACCCAGTGCGACCGCAGGCGAGGGCACGGCCACTGACGGCACCGTGACGATCACCCGCACGGGGCCGGACCTGCCGGGTGGAGCCGTCCTCGACCGCTGCGACACGGGCAGCCGGCAGACCGTCGCACAGTACGACACCGCCGCGCTCGGCACCGTGGTCCTGCAGTGCGGGAACTCCGGCCAGGGCTACGAGCACATCCGCGTCCGCCACACCCAGGACTGGCAGGACGTCGTCACGGGGCACGGCTCCCGCGACTGGGACGACGCGATGCTCACCGCCGTGCAGACCGTGCTCGAGACACCACGTACGGGGTACCCGCAGGACGCCGGCGACGGCAAGGTCTGCTACTCGGCACCCGTGCAGTTCGACGACGGCTCGCGTCCCGGTGACGAACCGTTCGTGAAGGTCATCGTGTCGTCCACCACGGACCGCGTCATCACGGCGTACCCGACGCGCGACGACGGCTGCTGACCGGCGCTCCCCGGCTCGCCGCTGACGCAGTACGACATCTCCGACGTCGTACGACATCGGAGAAGTCGTTCGTTGCGGGCGCGGGATGTTGCACGGGCCGGGTTGCGACGAGACCGCTGTCGTACGACGTCGACGATGTCGTTCCGGGTCGACACCGCGACACCCGGGTCGGCACCGCGACACCCGGGTCGACACCGCGACACCCGGGTCGGCACGCGACACCCGGGCCGACCGACGGACCTACGCGTGCACCTCGTGCTCGTGCCGGCGGTGGGACGCGGGCTCGAGCTGGAACGTCGAGTGCTCCACGGGGACGTCGAAGTGCTCCGCCACGCACTGCTGCAGGTCGTCGAGGATCCTCGGTGCGTGCGCCGTCGAGAAGCACTCGTCGTCGACCACCACGTGCGCCGTGAGGTTCGGGACACCGGTCGCCACGAGCGTCGCGTGCAGGTCGTGCACGGCGATGACGTGATCGAGCTCGAGGATGTGCCCCCGCACGGCGTCGAGGTCGAGCCCCGGCGGCGTCGACTCGAGCAGGACGTTGGCGGTCTCGCGCAGCAGCCGGATCGCCCGCGGCAGGATGAGCAACCCGATCAGGATCGCCGCGACGGAGTCCGCCCGCTCCCACCCGGTCAGCATGAGTGCCACGGCCGCGGCGATGACGGCGACCGAGCCGAGCGTGTCGTTGAGGACCTCGAGCCGGGCGGCCCGTGACGTGAAGCCCTCGCCGGATGCCCGCAGCAGCACCGCGTACGCCACGAGGTTGCCGACGAGACCGATGATCCCGAAGACGAGCAGCGGCCCGGAGTGGATCTCGGCCGGCACGAACAGCCGCTGGATCGCCGAGATGATCACGTAGACGCCGACCGCGAGCAGGATGGCCGCCTGCGCCGTGGCCCCGAGGACCTCGGCCCGCTGGAAGCCCCACGTGCGCTGCGCCGTCGGACTGCGCCGGGCGAGCCGCGTGGCGACGAGTCCGATGCCGAGCCCACCCGTGTCGACGACCATGTGGCCCGCGTCGACGAGCAGGGCGAGCGACCCGGTGACGACCGCGCCGACGACCTCGGCGAGCAGGATCCCCGCCGAGATGCAGAAGGCGATGAGCAGCGCGCGCTCGGATGCGTGCCCGTGCCCGTGGTCGTGTCCCATGCGCAACATCGTAGGGACCTCCACCGACGACATGCCAGGATCGGGAGTGTGACCCGGTCACCCTACGAGTTGAGCATCTCGCCGGACGTCCTCGCCCGCCTGCACCCGCGGCTGCGCACGTACTTCGGCCCGATCCCGCCCGGTCAGGTCGGCCGCGGCGAGGGCGTCTTCGACGTGGTCGGCACGCCCCGCCGCTGGCTCCGGCCGGTGCTCGCCTGGTTCGCCCGCGACGCCGTCATGTTCCCGGTGTGGGAGCGGGACGTCCCCTTCACCGTCGAGAACCGGCCGGCTCGCGTCCGCCGCGGGTCGGCCAGCCCGGAGGCTGGGCCCACGCCCGCCGGTACCGGCGCGTCGCGGAGCGGCGGGACGGCCGAGCGGGTGGGGAGTGTCGCCGTCCGCGCGCACCGCACCTTCCGGTTCCGCTCCGGAGTCCGCACGATGGTGGACGCCATCACCGCCGAGCCGGAGGGGCTCGTCGACCACCTCGGTCGCCGTGGGCGCGTCAGCGCCCTGCTCCGGACGGAGGTCGACGGGCTCGGTCCGGACGCGGGCGCCCTGCGCCTGGTCTCCACGCGCGTGACGTTCCGTGCGCTGGGGCGCGAGGTGCGCCTCCCGGCCTTCGCGTCTCCGCATGTGACGCTCACGGAACGATTCGATGACGATGCCGACCTGCAGCGCGTGTCCCTGGTGCTCTCGGCGCCGGTCGTCGGCACGCTGTACCGGTACGAGGGGGCGTTCCGGTACGAGATCGCGCCGGACACAGAACGGGGATGAGATGAGCGACCAGAAGGGCCGCGCCGTGATCGCGGGGGCGAGCGGCTTCGTCGGGCAGCGCCTGCAGGACGCCCTCCGCGACGAGGGCTACGAGGTCGTCACGATCGGCCGCACCGGCGACGCCGTGTGGGGCAACACCATGCGCATCCGCGAACTCGTGGACGGGGCCGCACTCGTCGTCAACATGGCCGGCAAGAGCGTCAACTGCCGGTACGGGCGGCGCAACCGGGCGGAGATCATCCGCTCCCGGGTCGACACCACCCTCGAACTCGCCGAGGCGATCCGCACGAGTGAGCACCCGCCGCCGCTCTGGGTGAACGCCTCCACCGCGACGATCTACCGGCACGCCGACGACCGCCCACAGGACGAGCGCACGGGCGAGCTCGGCGAGGGGTTCTCGGTGTCCGTGGCGAAGGCGTGGGAGGACGCCCTGTACGCGGTGGACCTCCCCGGCACCCGACGCGTCGCGCTGCGGATGGCGATCGTCTTCGGCGACGGCAGCGCCCTCGTGCCACTGCTGCGGCTCGCGCAAGCGGGGCTCGGCGGCCCGCAGTACGACGGCCCGTGGTTCCCGACGCGCTCCCGGCTCCGGGCGGGCACGTACCACCACGACCGGCACACCCGCGGCCGGCAGCGGTTCAGCTGGGTGCACATCGCCGACGTCATCGGGGCGATCCGGTTCGTGCGCGACCACGAGGACATCGACGGGGCCCTGAACGTGTCGAGTCCGAACCCGTCGGACAACCGCACCGTGATGGCCACCATCCGGGACGCCGTCGGACGCCGGTTCGGGGTCCCGACCTGGCGGTGGATGCTCGAGATCGGGTCGTTCGCGATCCGCACCGAGACCGAGCTCGTGCTGAAGAGCCGGTGGGTGGTGCCGACGCGCCTGGTCGAGGCCGGGTACGAGTTCCGCTACCCGCACCTGCGCGGCGCGCTCGCCGGGATCATCGCGGAGCGTCGCCAGCACCGGGGCTGAGCACCGGGACCGGGAGGCCGGCGGTGGTGACCGGCAGCGGTCGGGGTCGGGCTGCGCGCGACGACCAGAGCACGGCCGCGACGACGACCACGCCGGCCGCGATCTCCACCACGTCCGGGACCTCGCCGAACGCCACCCACGACGCGAGCACGCCCACCACGGGCACGAGCATCGAGAACGGCGCGACGGTGCTCGACGGGTAGGTCGCCAGCAGTCGTGACCAGATGCCGTAGCCGACGAGGGTGGCGACGAGCACGATGTAGAGCAGCCCGAGGTCGGCGGTCAGGGCCTCGGCGGTGAAGGCAGTCCCGAGCGCGTCCCCGATGCGCGACGGCCCCTCGACGACGAACGACAGCACGGCCATCGGGATCGGCGGCACGATCGACCACCAGAGCGTCAGGTGCAGCGGGTTCGGCGCTCCGGCACGCCGGGTCGCGACGTTGCCGATCGCCCAGCCGAGCGCCCCGCAGAGCGCGAGCACGACGGGCAGCAGCGCCGCCGACTGGGCCCGGTGCACGGCGATCGCGGCGAGCGCGCACACCGCGATCGTCACACCGATCACCTGCCGCCCGGTGAGCTGCTCGCGCAGGAACACCCCGGCGAGCACGACCGTGAACGGCGCCGAGGCCTGCAGCACGAGCGAGGCGAGCCCGGACGGCATGCCCGACGCCATGCTCAGGTACAGGAACGCGAACTGCAGCACCCCGAGCCCGAAACCGACGAGCAGCAGGCGCCCGAACGGGATCTTCGGGCGCGGGACGAGCAACACGGTCGGCACGGCGAGCAGCGTGAACCGCAGCGCCGCGAGCAGGAACGGCGGGAAGTGCTCGAGCGCCAGCGCCGTCGCGGGGAAGTTGAGCCCCCACACGACGGCGACGACCACGGCGAGGAGACGGTCACGGGTACGCACGGGTCGATCGTGGCGCATCCGGACCGTACAGCACCAGCGAAGAGTTCCGAACCGACGTTGTAGGGTCCCTGCATGGTCGACTTCGACGTGCAGCTGCTCGCCGTCCTCCGCGAACTCGGCGAACGCGGCAGCGTCACCGCCGTCGCCGAGGCCACCCACCGGACGCCGAGCGCCGTGTCGCAGCAGCTGCAGACCCTCCAGCGCCAGGTCGGTGTCGTCCTGGTCGAACGCGTCGGCCGAGGTGTGCGGCTGACCGAGCACGGTCGGGTGCTCGCAGGCCTGGCCGGCGGGGTCGCGACGGCGATCGCCACCGTGGACGCCGAGTGGCGGGAACACCTCGGGGGAGCGGGCGGCCGCGTCGACCTCGCGGTCTTCCCGTCAGCCGCCGAGCTCCTGCTGCCGGGGCTGCTGACGCGGATGCGCGAGCACCCCGGGATCGAACTCGTGCTGGTGGACGTGGACGTCAGCGAGGACGAGTTCGGCCCGCTCGCCGCCGACCACGACGTCGTGATCGGGCACCGGCCGGACGGCGCCCCGCCCGCCGGACGGGAAGCGCTCGAGACCGTCCCGCTCCTGCGGGAACCGCTCGACGTGGCGCTCCCGCTCGACCACCGGCTGGCGCCCCGCGAGCGCGTCCGGATCGACGACGTCGTGGGGGAGTCGTGGATCGGGGTGCCGGTGGGCTACCCGATCGACCGGGTCCTCACGGCGATGGCGGCCGCGACGGACACCCCGCCGAGCGTCGGGTTCCGGACGATCCACCTGCCGGTGATCGAGAACCTCGTGGCGGCGGGGCACGGTGTCGCACTCGTGCCGCGGTACACCTCCGGCACGCGTGCGCCTGGTCGGTTCCACCTGGCGGAGCTCGCGGACGTGCGCGCGGGTCGCCGGATCGAGGCGCTCGTCCGTCCGGACCGTGCGGTCCGACCCGGGGTCCGCAGCGTCCTGGAGGCGCTGGTCGCCGAGGCCCTGGACGTCACCACCTGAGGTGGCGGGCCGACGCGCGGGGCGCGACCCGTGCCTCCAGTCCGACCTGCGGTCCGGCGCGACGCGCGCCGCGTCAGACGTCGAGGTGGTCGACCAGCTCGTCCGCGAGGCCCGTGTAGGTCGCCGGCGTGAGGTTCGTCAGCCGCGCCTTCGCACCGGACGAGATGTCCAGCCCGTTCACGAACGCGACGAGCTCCGCCTGCCCGATGCGCTTGCCGCGCGTGAGCTCCTTGAGCATCGCGTACGGGTCCTCGATGTTCGACTGACCAGCGGTGACCTCGGCACGGATGACCGTCTGGATCGCCTCGGCGAGCACCTCCCAGTTGTGGTCGAGGTCCTCGGCGAGGCGGACCTCGTTCACGGCGATCTCGCACAGGCCGCGGCGCAGGTTGTCGAGTGCGAGCAGCGAGTGCCCGAACGCGACGCCGATGTTCCGCTGCGTGGTGGAGTCGGTGAGGTCACGCTGCAGTCGGCTCGTGACCAGGGTCTCGGAGAGGGTGGAGAACAACGCCGTCGAGATCTCGAGGTTCGCCTCCGCGTTCTCGAACCGGATCGGGTTGATCTTGTGCGGCATCGTCGACGACCCCGTGGCACCCGCCACCGGGATCTGCGTGAAGTACCCCATCGAGATGTAGGTCCACACGTCGGTCGCGAGGTTGTGCAGGATCCGGTTCGCGTGGCGCACCCGGTCGTACAGTTCGGCCTGCCAGTCGTGCGACTCGATCTGCGTGGTGAGCGGGTTCCAGGTGAGCCCGAGCCCCTCGACGAACTCGCGGGACAGCGTCGGCCAGTCGGCTTCCGGGTCCGCGGCGAGGTGCGCCGAGAAGGTGCCGGTCGCGCCGGAGAACTTGCCGAGGTACTCGCCGCCCTCGATCTGGGCCAGCACGCGCTCGAGGCGGTACACGACCACCGCGAGCTCCTTGCCGAGCGTCGTCGGGGTCGCCGGCTGCCCGTGCGTGTGGGACAGCATCGGGACGCTCTTGAGCTCCTCGGCCATCCCGCGCAGCACCGTCAGCACGGCCTTGAACGCCGGGAGCCAGACCTGGTCGACGGTGTCCCGCACGGTGAGCGCGTACGACAGGTTGTTGACGTCCTCGCTCGTCGCGGCGAAGTGGGTGAGCTCCGCGATCGAGTCGAGCCCGAGCTCCGACAGACGACGGCGCACGAAGTACTCGACGGCCTTGACGTCGTGACGGGTCGTGGCCTCGATCTCGGCGAGTTCGGCGATCTGTGCCTGTCCGAAGGTCTCGACGACCTGCCGGAGCGCGGCCTTGTCGTCGACGCTCAGCGGCGAGGTGGTGAACATCGCGTGGTCGGTCAGGAAGATGAGCCACTCGACCTCGACCACGATGCGTGCGCGGTTGAGGCCGGCCTCGGAGAGGTGCTCGCCCACCGTGTGCACGATCGGGTAGTAGCGCCCGTCGAGCGGGCTGATCGGCTGCGGGGGAAGGGGGGTCATGGGGCTCCCTGACGGACTGCCGGTTCGAGTTGGCGGAAGAGCGCCCGGCAGGCCCGTTCGACGGTCGAGAGCACTCGGTCGAACTCGTGCCGGTCCGCGTAGTACGGATCCGGTACGTCGGTCTGCTGGGGCCAGGCGTCGTCGTACCGCAACAGGAGCGTCACCTTCGCGGCGTCGTCCATGGTCGGTGCCCACGAGCGCAGGATGCGTTCGTGGGAGCGGTCGAGTGCGACCACCAGGTCGAGGTCCGGGAACCGGTCCGGGTCGAACTGACGGGCGCGATGCCTGCTTCCATCGTATCCGCGTGCGGCGAGGGCTGCGATCGTGCGCTCGTCGGCGGGTTCGCCGACGTGCCAGTCACCGGTGCCGGCGGACTCGACCTGGAACCGGTCGGACATGCCGGCGTCGGCCGCCAGCTGGGCGAAGACGATGCCGGCCATGGGGGAGCGGCAGATGTTGCCACTGCAGACGAACGAGACCCGGAAGGGGGCGCCGGCGTCCGTGGTCATGGGGACATCATGACGCAGCGAGGTCGCGTCCGCGATGGGCGTTGCGTCCGTCGTCGGGTCCGTCGTCTGGCCAGGAGGCGCGGTGCCGGTCGCTTCGTCGGCGCGCGTCACGCGCGCTGACGGTTGAGGACCGGGCGGACGAAGAGCCCGATCACCCACGCGAACACGGCGAGCACGAAGGCGCCCACGATGCCCCACCCGAACGACTCGACGTTCAGCCCGAAGCCGAACGCGTCCGAGATCCCGGCGACGATGAGCAGCAGGATCGCGTTGACCACGAACGAGATGAGCCCGAGCGTCAGGATGTAGATCGGGAACGCCACGATCCGGATGAGCGTGCCGATCACCGCGTTGACGAGGCCGAACACGAACGCCACGAGCAGGTAGGTCAGCACGGTGGCCGTGGTGCCGCCGTCGCCGAACGGGGTGACGGAGACGCCGCTGACGATGAGCGTGGTGAGCCAGAGTGCGACGGCGTTGACGACGAGGCGGACGAGGAATCGCATGCACCCATGATGCCCTCCAGTGGCCGGGGACGGGCCGATGGTGGCCGGGGGCGGGCCGGTAGCCTGTTCTCGTGACTGACGAGCGCGTGCACATCCGGCCCGAGATCGCGGTGCTCCCCGCCTACAAGCAGGGACGCCAGGCCGCGGCCGACGCCTTCAAGCTGTCGAGCAACGAGAACCCGTTCCCGCCGCTGCCCGGCGTGGTCGAGGCCGTGCAGGCGCAGACGGCGTTCAACCGCTACCCCGACGCGACCGCCCTCGCCGTGCGCGCCGTGCTCGCGAACCGCTTCGGCACCACCGTCGACGAGGTCCACGTCGCCCCGGGCAGCGTCGCGATCCTGCACGAGCTCGCGAAGGCCACGTCCGGTCCCGGCGACGAGATCGTCTACGCCTGGCGCTCCTTCGAGGCGTACCCGGGTGTCGTCACGGTCGCCGGCGCCACGAGCGTGCAGGTGCCGAACCGGGCCGACGGCGGGCACGACCTCGACGCGATGGCCGCAGCCGTCACCGAGCGCACCCGCATGGTCATCGTCTGCACGCCGAACAACCCGACCGGCCCGGTCGTCACGGGCGCCGAGTTCGAGGCCTTCATGGCGCGTGTGCCGTCGTCCGTGCTGGTCGTCCTCGACGAGGCGTACGCCGAGTTCGTCACCGAGCCGACCGCCGTCCGCGGTGCCCCGCTGCTCGAGCGGTACCCGAACCTCGTCGTCCTCCGCACGTTCTCGAAGGCGTACGGGCTCGCCGGCCTCCGCGTCGGGTACGCCCTCGGCCCGGCGTACGTGCTCGACGCCGTCCGTGCCTGCGCGATCCCGCTGTCGGTCACGGCGCAGGGACAGGCCGCGGCGCTCGCCAGCCTCGAACGCGAGTCCGAGCTGCTCGCGCGCGTGTCCGAGATCGCTGCCCTGCGCGACCGCATCGTGACGTCGCTGCGGGAACAGGGCTGGGACGTGCCCGACGCGCAGGGCAACTTCGTGTGGCTGCCCACGGGCGAGCTGACCGCGCACGCCGCGGAGCGCTTCGAGCAGGCGGGGATCATCGTCCGCGCCTTCGGGAACGAGGGCATCCGCGTCTCCATCGGCGAGCACGAGGCTGTGGGAACGCTCCTCGAAACAGCACGCTCGCTTGTGGGGGACCTCCAGGCGGCCCGGTAGTCGCTGCCGCTACGCTGGCCCGCATGTCATTCCGCGCCGCGGCCCCCGCGACGACCACCGTCCGGCTCCTCGACCCCGAGGGCCGGTTCGTGGAGACCGACGAGAACGCCGAGTTCGCCGCCGCCGCGCGAGCGATCCCGGACGAGACCCTGCTGGCGATGCACCGCCGCATGGTCCTCACCCGTCGGTTCGACCACGCCGGTCACAACCTCCAGCGCACCGGGCAGCTCGGCCTTTGGGTCCCGAGCCACGGACAGGAAGCCGCGCAGACCGGCTCCGCCTTCGCCCTGCGCGCCCAGGACCACGTCTTCCCCTCCTACCGCGAGCACGCGGTCACGATGCACCGCGGCGTCGAGCCGATGGAGATCATCGCGATGTACCGCGGGCAGACGCACGGCGGCTGGGACCCGGACGAGCGCGGCAACACGCACATCTCCACGCTCGTGATCGGCTCGCAGACGCTGCACGCCACCGGCTACGCCCTCGGGCAGAAGCTCGACGGCGACGTGGGCACGGGGGACCCTGACCGCGACGCGTGCTCGATCGTGTACTTCGGCGACGGCGCCACCAGCCAGGGTGACGTGAACGAGGCGTACGTGTTCTCGGCCTCGACCAAGGCCCCGGTCGTCTTCTTCCTGCAGAACAACCACTGGGCGATCTCGGTGCCGGTGTCGGTGCAGTCGCCGACGCCGCTCGTCGACCGCCCCCGCGGCTTCGGCATCCCGAGCGTCCTCATCGACGGCAACGACATCCTCGCGTCGTACACGGCCTCCGTCGTCGCCACCGACCACGCCCGCAGCGGCCAGGGTCCGGCGTTCATCGAGGCCGACACGTACCGCATCGGCGCGCACACGAGCTCGGACGACCCGAGCCGCTACCGCGCCGACGGTGAGCTCGAGGACTGGGTCCGCCGCGACCCGATCACCCGCTCCGAGGCGTACCTGCGCTCGAAGGGAGCCACCGACGCGCAGTTCGCCGCGTTCGACGAGGAGGGCGAGGACATCGCCGCCGACGTCCGACGTCGCACGGTGGCCCTGACGGCGCCGTCGGTGGACGTCATGTTCGACAACGTGTACCGCGAGCCGCATCCGCTGATCGCCGAGCAGAAGGCATGGCTCGAACGGTACGAGGCCGGCTACGAAGGGGGCGCCCACGCATGAGCACCACCGAGCAGCTCTTCGACTACACGCTGCGCTCCCACCCGGGCGCCGGCGAGGTCCCGAGCGACCCCACCCCGACCCTGCCGATGGCCAAGGCGCTCAACGCCGGGCTCGCGGCCGCGATGCAGGCGGACGACAAGGTCCTGCTGATGGGCGAGGACATCGGCCAGCTCGGCGGTGTCTTCCGCATCACCGAGGGCCTGCAGGACCGCTTCGGCCCCGAGCGCGTGCGGGACACCCCGCTCGCCGAGGCCGGCATCATCGGCACCGCGATCGGCCTCGCCCTGCGCGGCTACCGCCCGGTCGTCGAGATCCAGTTCGACGGGTTCGTGTGGCCCGGCTTCGACCAGATCACGTCGCAGCTCGCGAAGATGGCGAACCGCCTGCCCGCGCACATGTCGCTGCCGGTCGTCATCCGGATCCCCTACGGCGGCCACATCGGCGCCGTGGAGCACCACCAGGAGTCGCCGGAGGCGTACTTCGCGCACACGCCGGGCCTCCGCGTGGTGAGCCCGAGCACCCCGAACGACGCGTACTGGATGATCCAGGAGGCCATCGCCTCGAAGGACCCGGTCGTCTTCCTCGAACCGAAGTCCCGCTACTGGCCGAAGGGCCAGGTGGACCTCGTCGACGGGCACGTGCCGATGCACACCACCCGCGTCGCACGCACCGGCACCGAGGTCACCCTCGTCGGGCACGGCGCGATGGTCGCCACGCTCATGCAGGCCGCCGAGCTCGCCGAGTCCGAGGGCACCAGCTGCGAGGTCATCGACCTCCGCTCGATCTCGCCGATCGACTGGGAGCCGCTGTTCGCGTCGGTCCGGAAGACCGGTCGCCTCGTCATCGCGCAGGAGGCCTCCGGATTCGTGAGCGTCGGCAGCGAGATCGCCGCGACCGTCGCGGAGCAGTGCTTCTACACGATGCAGGCGCCGCCACTGCGGGTCTCGGGGTTCGACATCCCGTTCCCCGTCTCCAAGCTGGAGCACTTGCACCTGCCGGACGCCGACCGCGTCCTCGAGGCCGTCGACCGCGCCCTCGCCTACTGACACCCTGACCGAGCTCGACCCGAACGCCGAAGGAGCCGACGTGGCCGCCGCCGAATTCCCCCTGCCCGACGTGGGCGAAGGCCTGACCGAGGCCGAGATCGTGCAGTGGCGCGTCGCGATCGGGGACGAGATCGCCGTCGACCAGGTGCTCGTCGAGATCGAGACCGCGAAGTCCCTGGTCGAGCTGCCGTCGCCGTTCGCGGGCACCGTCACCGGGCTCCTCGTGTCCGAGGGCGACACCGTCGAGGTCGGCAAGCCGATCATCCGGGTCGACTCCGACGCGTCGGTCGCGTCGGGTGCGCCCGTCACCTCGTCTCAGCCTGGAGGCGCGGCCCCAGTCGCCGACAGCGTCCCGGCCTCGCCGGACGCCACGGCCACCCCGCCGGCACCGCCCGCACCCGCGGCTCCGGTCGCGCAGACCCCGGCAGCACCCGCACCGGTCGCTGCTCCGGCACCCGCCGCTGCTCCGGCACCCGCCGCTGCTCCGGCCCCCGCCGCTGCTCCGTCACCCGTTGCTGCTGCAGCGCCGGCGCAGCCGGTCGCCGACGGCGCCTCCGTCGTCGGGACGGACGAGTCCTCCGGCGCCGTCCTCGTCGGCTACGGCTCCGCGACCTCGTCCCCGTCCCGTCGGAAGCCGGGCGCCCGCCGGGCCGCAGCCCTCGCGGCGGAGGCGAACCGTGCCTCCAGTGCGGATGCCGCTGCTGCGGCCGAAGCCGCCACCGATCCCGGCGAGGAGAGCACCGCCGAGGCCATCAGCGCGCTCGGGTCCGGGTCTGGGCGCAAGCAGACCACCGCGACCAACGTCCTCGCGAAGCCGCCGATCCGGAAGCTCGCGAAGGACCTCGGCGTCGAGCTGACCGAGATCGTGGCGACCGGACTCGCGGGTGAGGTCACCCGCGACGACGTCATCCGGCACGCGAAGCAGGCCAGCGTCTTCCGCAACATCGAGACGCCCGAGTGGGGCGACGTCCGCAGCGAGACGATCCCGGTCAAGGGCGTCCGCAAGGCGATCGCGACCGCGATGACCACCTCGGCGTTCACCGCGCCGCACGTGTCGCTGTTCGTCGACGTCGACGCGACCCGCACGATGGAGTTCGTCAAGCGCCTGAAGTCCTCGCCGACGTTCGCCGGCGTGAAGGTCTCGCCGCTGCTCCTCGTCGCGAAGGCCGTCATCTGGGCCGTCCGCCGCAACCGCTCGGTGAACTCGACGTGGACCGACCGCGAGATCATCGTGCACCACTTCGTGAACCTCGGCATCGCCGCGGCCACCCCGCGCGGGCTCATCGTGCCGAACATCAAGGACGCGCAGGACATGTCCCTGCTCGAACTGGCCCAGGCCCTCGAACAGCTCACCCTGACCGCCCGTGACGGCAAGACGACGCCGGCGCAGATGGCGAACGGCACGGTGTCGATCACGAACATCGGCGTGTTCGGGATGGACACCGGGACCCCGATCCTCAACCCGGGCGAGGTCGCGATCGTGGCGATGGGCACGATCAAGGCGAAGCCGTGGGTCGTCGACGGCGAGGTCCGCTCCCGCATGGTGACCACGATCGGCGCCTCGTTCGACCACCGGGTCGTTGACGGTGACGTGGCGTCGCGCTTCGTGCACGACGTGGCGTCGGTGCTCGAGGAGCCGGCGCTGCTGCTCGACTAGCGGGCGCCGCGCGCATTCGGGCGCGCCCGTCCGCTTGCGTTCAGTGAACAGGAATGGTCGAGTCGCGTCACGTGACCCGACCATTTCTGCTCACTGAACGCCGTCCTCCCGCACGACTCGCGCCCGTTCGCGCGCCGTTCACCCGGATGTCGGTGGGCGGCGGGATGATCGACGCATGGTCCACCAGCTCCTGATGCCCTCGCAGGAGATCCGAACGGATCGCCTCCTGCTCACCCCGCTGACCCCCGCCGACATCGACGACGTGCACGACGTGTTCTCCGACGCCCGGACGTGGACCCACCTGCCCGCCGGTCGGCACACGGTGCGGGCCTCGACCGTGGACCTCGTCCAGCGCAAGATCGGTGGTCGCGCTCGTCACGGCCTCGGGTCGTGGGCGGTGCGCTCGGCTGCGGACCACGCGTTCCTCGGGGTCGGCGGTGTCGACATGACCGCCGCCGGGGTGTGGAACCTCGGGTACCGGCTGGCACCTTCGGCGTGGGGCAACGGCTACGCGACGGAGATCGCCCGTGCCGCCGTCGGCGCTGCGCACGAGGTCGCACCCGACGTCCCGATCACGGGTCGGGTGCTCACGAACAACCCGGCGTCGGCCGCGGTGCTCGAGCGGGCAGGATTGTCGCTCGTGTGGCAGGGATCGACGTCCGCCACGCTGCCGACCGGTGTCGAGCGTCAGGTGTGGGCAGACCGGGCGCTCTCGCGGACGCAGCGGGCCTGGCTCGTCGCCAACGCCTGAGTTCCCACCGCCGTTCACCCGTCGGAGGCGTACAGCGAGACCGTCTTGGATGCTCGTGCTTCCACGTCTGCTGCATGCGTCGCCACGATCACCGCGGCGCCCGAGTCGGCGAACTCGTCGAGCAGACCGAGCACCATCGCCGCATTGGTCCCGTCGAGTGCGCTCGTCGGTTCGTCGGCGAGGATGACGTCAGGCTGCTTGACCAGCAGGTGGGCAAGGGCCACACGTTGCTGCTCTCCGCCGCTGAGCTCGTGAGCGCGGTCAGTCGCCCTGCCGACGAGGCCCACCCGCTCCAGTGCTGCGGCTGTGCGCACGGCTTCTCCACGACGCTTCCTGCCTGGCACCCGGGCGATGTCGATGTTCGCCTGCACAGTCATGTCAGGTACCAACCCGAAGTCCTGGAAGAGGTAGCCCAGGTGATCTCGGCGGACGAGACGCGCGCTTCGACCTCGTCCGCCGGCGACCGCACCGTTGATCCGAATCGATCCGGAGTCGAACCTGTCGATGTGGCCCAGGCAGTCGAGGAGAGTCGACTTCCCGGATCCGCTCGGGCCGATGACGGCGAGGGTCTCACCGCGGTCCACGTCGAACGTCAGGTCGTGCCAGAGCACCCGTCGTCCGCGCCGCTTGTCAGCGCTGCGCACTTCGATCATCATGATCCGTTCCCTCGTGTTCGGGCGACACCCCTCGCCGTCGTCGCGATCGCCGCCAGGCTGGTGACACAGACCAGAGCGAGCGCGCCAGCGGCGAACGCAGCCGCGACTCCCGCAGTCTGGGTGACTGGGTCCAGTGACGAGTGGAGTCCGGCTCCGTCGGGCCGGAGACCCCACCAGGTGTTGATCGTGACGACCGCGGAAACGGTCAGCAGCATCGCTTCGATCACCAGAAGACTGCCGTTCGCCCGCAAGAAGGGCGTGCCGGCAGCGACCTTCGCGAAGTGAGCGCGGCCGTACCGGCGTCGATGCGCGATCGCGCTGAGCGCAGCGAGCGCCCCGCTGACGACGAAGGCGCTCGCCACTCCGGCAACTCCGATCCCGACCATGCGCGCGGCAATCCGAGCTTCTTCCGCGGCCACTTGCCCCACATCGACGACGGCGCTGAACTCCCGGTCGACATCGGACGCTCGGATTGCGCGCTCGGCGGCGACCCGCGAGCCGAACACGACGTCCCCACTGGACAGCCATGAGCCGAGGAGATCCGCAGAGAACGCCGAAGCCGGTTCCGGCACGACGATCAAGATCGCGTCGTCGAGCCATGCCCGCGACGTCGAATCACCGGGATACGAGTACAGCTCCTGTGCGGCGAGTCGGCCGACCGTGATGCCTGCGAGCGCAGCGGCTGGCGCGTCTCGGAGCTCCCATTCGGACAGGGCCTGGACGAGCCGATCCGAGTCGATGTCGGTGTGCTCGGGCAGCCAGACTGAGATGCCCCGGCCCGCGTTGGTGAGACGAGTGCCGTCCTCCGCGCGGACGTCCTGCAGCTGCAGGTAGCCGGAGTCCACGAACAACGCGGGTGCCACGCTCCGGCCGTGCCCCGTGGACACCTCGACCGGTGCTGCGAGAAGCGCGTCTCCGTGGACGAGAGCACGTCCCGCGAAGTCGCCGATCCGGTCCCAGTACGATTGCGTGTCCACTGGGCGTGGGTCCGGGGTGACCCAGAGCTGGACCGTTTCCCCGGCGGCCCGCAGGTCGCGCTCAGCGCTGCCTGATCGAACGACGGCGACGGCCCCGACGAGGTCGAACGCCGCCGCGACGAGCAGGAGGAGCGCCGGGACGCGTGCTCCTTGGAGCACGACCAAGAGCGGCCCAGGTGGCCGTGCGCCTCGAAGCGCCTCGGCCATCGGTCGGCGGCACGCTACGAGCGTGCCGACTGCGTGCGTGGCGACGAGGGGAGCGAGAAGTGCTCCGGAGAGGATCGCGACCGCCACGCCGAACGTCATCACATCCGCCAGCCCGTTGTGGAACGCGAGCCCGATCGCCGCGCACGGGGTCGCGATCGCGACGATGAGCAAGGCGGTTCGGGTCTCTGCCAGTTCGGCGAGCAGGATTGACGCGGTGCCCCTCCCGTGCAGTCGCCGCACCGCGCAACGGCGGGGCGACCCGACCGTCCCCATCAAGCACAAGACCGAGGATCCCAGGTTCAGGACGGCGATGAGGCCGAGTGCCCCGTTGATGCCGTCGGCGATCCCGACGCGACGGAGCAGCGGGGTGCGCTCAGACGTCACGTCGTAGCCCACCCTCGTCAGCGCAACGACGGTCGCTCGTCGCGCTCGTTCGTCACCGAACACGTCGTAGGTCCCAGTGGGGTCGAACTGGTCCAGGTCTGCCATGGGCCGGACGTCCGTCGTCATGGCGCTCGAGAAGTCCGCGTAGCCGTCTCGGAGCCACGATTCACCCCGGCTCGCCGGAGCATCGGTGACGAGTGCCACGCGCCGAATGGTGGGGGCCGATCTGTCCGCCACGACGCGCGCGATGGTCGCGTCCTCGGCCCGCGCGATGCGTTCGAGGGCGGCAGCGACTCGCTTGTTGGATCCGGTCTCGCTGCCCGCCGCCGCGGTCACTGTCGACGACGCTCCGACGAGTCCGGCTTCGCTCACCTGTGTCAGGCCGATGAAGCCCAGCACGAACGCGAGGAGCGGCGGGACGACGTACGCCATCGTGACGGATCGGACGACAGGCCTACTCGTCCGGGATCGGCGTGCACGGGCGCTCCCGGTGGGAGCGCCCGTGGCGCGATCAGCAGTTGTGGTAGAACGCCTTGTTGCCACTGGAAGCCTTCGGCGTCATCGCCATCGCGTACTTGCCGCCAGGGACGTTGGACACTCGCTTGGACTTCTTGCCCACCGCAGTGGCTCCGTGGCACCGCTTCTCACGGAAGTAGTTCGACCACGTGTCGTCCTTGCCGACTCCCCACTGCCAGAAGCTCCCGCCCCCGCCGTCGCCCGCCCTCGTTGAGACCCCCGAGGTCTCGCCCGTCGACCCGGCTCCGGAGTCGGCGATCACGACACCACCGGCCTCGGAGCCCGACCCCAGGACCTCGTCCGGCGTGGCCGATGCGGTCGTGGCGGTCCCTGCGATCAGACCGATCGACAGCCCGATGCAGAGGAGGACCTTCACCTTCGTGTTCTGCATCATTCCCCTTTCACTGCCCCCTATCGAGGCGCCTCATCGTGGCAGGAAGTGAACGGCGATGTCAAAAACGTCAGATGTGAATATCGATGATCGTCGTCAACCGTCGTGACGGTTCCGCGGGGCACCGCCCAACGCTGCGCAGATCGTGGTGAGGGCCAACAGTGCTCCCGTCACCGGCACCGCGGCAAGCGGGCACAGCGTCAGAGCAACGACGGCGACGAGGGCGACCACGCCGATGACGACGTGGTTCACCGCAGCGCCCCGAACAGCACGTCGGCCTCGTGCGGCAACTCCGTGCGCAGCGACCACTGCACGGTGTTCCAGTCGTGACCGCTGCCGGGCGCGAACGCGACGTCGGTGCGCGCCCCGGCCTTCCGCGCGGCCGCACCGAGCACCCGGGCGTTGCGACTGAACGCGTGGTCGGAGGACCCCGCCGTCAACCAGACGGCGTGCCCACCGAGCCCGTGTGCTCGCATCTGCGCGATCGGGGCAGCCGCCTTCCACGCCGCCAGCGACCCGCCGAAGGCCTGGTCGGCACTGTGCTGCGGGCTCTGGTCCGTCGGCTGCATCTCGCTCGAGATCGCGAGGGCCGCTCCGAACCGGTCGGGCGCTCCGGTGAGGAACTGCATGGCGCAGGTCGCTCCCTGCGAGAAGCCGACGAGGCCCCACGCCTGCCGGTCGGTGGTGACGGGCAGGTGGGCGGTGAGCCAGCGGGGGACGTCCTCGGTGACGTAGGTCGCGGACTTCCCGAGCCGCGAGTCGACGCACATGGTGTTCAGCCCCGGCGCGGAGAGCTGGTCGACGGAGACGACGATCGGGGCGCGACCGTGGTGCGCTGCAGCGTAGGCGTCGAGTACGGCACCCATCTGCCCGGCGGTGAACATGTCGCTCGGGGCGCCGGGCTGGCCGGCGAACGCGAGGACCACGGGCAGCGGCGCGGGATCGCGGACGAGGGCGGCTGGTGGCAGGTAGACGACCGCGGGGCGGGCCGGGAAGTCGGAGCGGCTGCCGGGGATGTCGACGGTGCGGACCTCGCCGACGGTGGGCTGCGAGGGCAGGGGCGCGGAGGAGAGGTCGAGTGCGGGGTAGGGGTTGCTCTGCACGACGGTCCCGAGCGTCGGGTACTTGGCGAACTCGACGTTCACCCCGAGTGCGGGGACGAGGAGTGCTGCCGGCACGAGCACCACGGCGAGCACCCGGCGCCATCGTCCGCCCTGCACGATGGCGGTGACGGCCAGGGCGAGACCGGCTGCCGCGATCGCGACCCACATCCGGGTGACCGGGCTGAGGGCGACCCCGAACAGGTTCAGGACGTCGCTCACGATCCAGCACACGACGAGCACGACGACGGCTGCTGCGCCGGCGATCGCGGCCCGCAGTCCGACGGACCGCCATGCACGGCGATCACGCCACGACCGGACGACCGGGAGCAGCACGACGACCGCGAGCACCGCGAACGCGACGTCGATCGGGACGAGCTTCGACGGCGCCTGCAGCTGCGTCGCGAGCAGCCACTCGGTCGGGCTCACGAGCGCACGGCGTTGCTGCGGTCGGTCGCCGCGCTGCGGTGCGCCTGCCGCAGCGCCCACAGGTGCTTCGGTCGGAGCCCCGGGACGTACGCCGACGCCAGCGCCCTGGCCACCCGCGGCACGTGCAGGGCCGTCGGGACGACGATCCAGAGCGGCTCGTGCCGTGCGCCGAACTTCTCCTTGAAGCGCTGCAGCGACCGGAACCCGTACACGGGCTCGAGGACCCGGGCGAGGAGCATCGAGCCGCGCGCGACGAGCGACCCGGCGCCGGCGTGCGCGGCGAGCGGCGTCCCGGACAGACTGATCGTGGTGAGTCCGGCGTCCCGGGCACGGAGCGCCGTGCGGGCGATCAGGAACTCCATCACGCCGGGCATCCCGTCCTCGCCGCGGCGCATGACGTCGAGCGTGTACCCGGTCAGCGTGCCGTGCTCGTACACGGGCAGCCAGCTCGTCACCGCGGTCACGTGGCCGTCCGGCGCGACGGCGAGCATCAGTCGGACGTCCGGGTCGTCGAGCTCGCGGAACCCGCCGAGGGTGAACCCCATCTCGGGCAGTCGACGGTCGGCGGCCCAGCGGGTGCAGATCGACTCGACCTCGGCGCGACGTGCGTCGTCGAGCGCGCCGAACGTGGTCCACTCGTCGCGGACGCCTTCACGGTCGGCCCGGTTCGACGCGGTGCGGAGGTCCTGGCGCTTCTTGCCGCGCAGGTCGAACGCGGTCACGTCGAGCACGGACTCGACCCCGACGGGCAGGGCGGACCAGCCCTCGGCGACGAGGATCTCCCGCACCGGCTCGTGCACGCTCGTGAACGCCGGCACCCACCCGTTCCGTTCGCAGAACGCCGTGAACGCGGCCAGCACCGCGGCACGGTCGGCCGCCGCGCACGCCGGGTCGGACACGGTGAGCGCGACGTCGCCGCGCACGCGGTAGGCCACCGCGCCGAGGCCGTCCGGGTGCGTCCAGGTCGCGTTCCCGCGCCAGGTGCCCATGTGCCCGAGGGTCCCGGCATCGCCGTCTCGCAGCATCTCGACGAGGTCGTCGCGGCACGGGCCGGCGGCGCGGAACCGCTTGCGGACGAGCCGGCCGTGCAGCCCGAGGACGGCGAGCAGGACGGCGGCGGGCACGAGCCACGCACCGAGGAGCGTCACCTGCCACTCCAGGGCGTCCAGGCCGAGGCCCTGCCACTGCACGGCGTCGGAGCGCACCGGCTCGATGACGAACACGTCCACCAGCACCACCATCAGGACGACGAGGACGCCGGTCGCCAGGGCGAACCCGGCAGGTCGGCCGCGGTGCACGAGCCAGGCCGCGCAGAGGAGCAGGACGCCGACCACGACGACCGAGCGGTCGCTCATCGCGTCCACGAAGACCGACAGCACGCCGTCCGGGTCCGGGACGACGAGGGTCACGAGCGTGCCCGCGCCGAGCGCGATGAGGGCGCTCACGACGAACGTGCGTGCGCTCACCGCATCGCGGGTGGTGCGGGTCTCCGGCCTGGAGGCACGGCGCACGACGAACACGCCGGCTGCGGTCCCGAGCAGGGTCGCCAGGGCACGCGCCAGGTCCGACCCGTGGCCGGCGAACAGGACGAGCGTCAGGACCACGGTCCACAGCGCGGCCCGGGTCCGCCAGCGGTGCTGGGTCGGCATCGAGGCGGTGGCCGCACCGAGCAACGCCGCGGCCACGATCGAGGGCGCGAAGAGCGGTTGGCCGACGGCGAACTCCGCGTGCGCCTCGCCGAACGCGGCGCCGATCGACACCGTGGCCAGGGTCCCGAGCACGGCGATCGCGGGTGCGGCGACGCCGATGACGAGGGTCCGGAGCGAACCGAGCGAGCGTTCCGCGATGACGGTCGTCAGCACCACCGCGACGAGCGCGAAGCAGGCGACGGGCGGGTGGTGCGGGAAGTCGGGTTCGGCGTGGGCCATCCGGGCGGACACGACGAGGACGGCCGCCACGACGGCCACGACGACGGAGACCGGGAAGCGACGGAGTCGTCCGAGCAGAGCTTGAGGTGCCACGATCTCATCCCAGCCGGTCGCGGGCTCCGCGTCATCGCTCCGGGGTGTGAACCACGATGGCCGATCGGCCAGTCCAGGTGGCTCGGAGGATGACGGTCAGACCGAGCGAGCGGCCGGCACGTGCTCGACCGGGAGCCGCAGGTGCAGCGCGAACCCGTCGTCCGGCTGCGGACCGGACTCCATGCTCCCGCCGAGGAGCGACGCACGCTCGCCGAGGCCGATCAGCCCGAGGCCGGACCCGGGGAGCTCGAGACGGTCGGCTCGGGCCGGCCCGTTCACGACGTCCACGAGCACCTGCCCGGCGTGGATCCGGCCGCTCACCCGGACGGTCGCGTCGGGGGCGTGCTTCCGGACGTTCGTCAGCCCCTCCTGGACGAACCGGTACACGGCGCGCTGCAGCGGCTGCGAGAGGGTGTCCGGCAGGTCGACGGTCGTGCTGGTCTCCAGGCCGCTCTCGGCGACGAGCCGCGGCAGGTCGGCGAGCACCGGCTGCGGGGCGATCTCGCGGTCGGTGCCGCCGGACGCCCGGAGCACCTGCACCATCTCGCGCAGCTCCTGCAGGGTCACGACGCACAACTGCCGGATGGTCCGGGCGAACCCACGCTCGGCTTCGTCCCGCCCCGCCATCTGCATCGCCCCGGCCTGCACGGCGATGAGGGTGACCTGGTGCGAGACGACGTCGTGCATCTCCCGCGCCAGGAGCGCCCGCTCACGGGAGAGCGCGACCGCTGCTGCCTGCCGGCGCTCGTCCTCCTGCGCGCGCCGGGCGAGGTCGAGCTGTTCGGTCAGGCGTGCCCGGGTCTGCACGAGCAGCCCGACGGCGAGGGGGCCGAGCGCGAAGATGAGGGCGTAGACGACGGACACGACGATCTCGTCGAGGGTCTGCGGCGGTCCCACGAACCCGCCGAACCCGACGAACTGCACGAGCGCGGCGAGGAGCATGAGCCAGCGACGGTCCGTGCGCTCCCCGAGGGTGAACAGCGCGATGCTGGCGGCGACCACCGCGGACCCGACGAACAGTCCGGGCACCGTCAGGGCGAACGCGAGCACCGGGAACCGGCGACGGAGCAGCAGCGCCGCTGCCGCCAGCAGCGACAACCACGTCTCGACCGTCGTCGCTCCCGAGATGTCGAGCACGGCGTCGGCGACGGCGGCCGCGACGAAGAACGCGTCGACCAGCCACCAGGGTGCCCGGTGGGTGCGCGCCCAGCGCAGGCCGGCGTCGACGAGGCGGTCGAGCCTCCCGTCGGTCGCGGTGAGGACCCGCCGGAGGCGGGTGGCCGCCGACTGCTCAGCCATCCAGCAGTCCCGCCTCGGCCGCACGCAGTGCGAGCTGGACCCGTGTCGGGACGCCGAACGCGGCGAGGAGGCCGCGGACGTCCTCCTTGACGGTGCCGGTGCTCACGCCGAGGCGCTGCCCGATGTCCGGGTTGCTCGCGCCGTCGGCGACCAGCCGCAGGACCGCGTGCTCGCGCTCGGACAGCGACGGCGGCACCTGTCCCGGAGGCCGCGCGGCGAACAGACGAGACCGGTCGACGCCGGGTGCGAGGACCACCCCGCCGCGGGCGAGGACCCGGACGTACTCGGCGAGTCCCTCGGGATCGGTGTCCTTGAGCAGGAACCCCGCGGCGCCGAGTTCCATGGCCTGACCGACGTACTCGTCGGTGTCGAAGGTGGTGAGCATCGCCACCGCCGGTGGATCGGCGAGGGTCTGCAGCTCGCGGAGGACCTCGAGACCGTTCACCCGCGGCATCCGCACGTCCAGGAGCACGACGTCGGGTGCGTGCGACCGGATGACCTGCACGGCGTCGACGTCCCCGGTCGTGGCCACGACGTCGATGTCCGGCGCGGCACCGAGGATCAGCTCGAAGCCGTAGCGGACGAGCGTCTCGTCGTCGACGATCACCACGGTTGTCACGGCCGTCATCTTGTCATGCACGTTGGCGTTCCGAGGGGGACTCGCTACTGTGATGCCAACTGGTCATGTCCGCGCATGACCACCCTGACGACCAGCGACGGAGCACGAGGGACGCATGACGAGCCGCATCACCGAGGGCGCCGAGCCGAAGCACCAGCAGCTGCGGCGCATCCTCCTCGAGCTCGCCACCTCGCGCCTCGCGCCCGGCGCCGCGATCCCCTCCGAACGGCAGCTCATCGCCGAGTACGGCGTCTCGCGGATCACCGTGCGCGAAGCCCTCGGACAGCTCGTCAACGAGGGCTACCTGGAGCGTGTCCGCGGCAAGGGCACCTTCGTGGCGCACCGTCCCGTGCAGTCCACGCTGCACCTGGCGTCCTTCACCGAGGAGATGCGTGCGATGGGGCACGTGCCGACGACGGTCGTGCTCGTGCGCGAGGAAAAGGTCCCACCGACCGACACCGCCGCCGCGCTGCGCCTGGACCCGGACGTCCCGGCCTTCCACGTGAAGCGCCTGCGGATGGCGGACGGCGCACCGGTGTCGATCGACGACGCCTGGCTGGTGGCGGACGCGTTCCCCGGGCTGCTCGACCACGACCTGTCCGGGTCCGTCTACTCGATCATCGCGACCGAGTACGGCACGCCCATCGACCGGGCGCAGCAGACCGTCGCGGCGAACCCCGCCGCGGACGACGTGGCGACGCTGCTCGGGACGAAGACGGGTGCGCCGGTGCTCGAGTTCGACCGGGTGTCGTACACGGGGGAGCGCCCCGTGGAGCACACCCGCTCGTGGTACCGGTCGGACCGGTACCGCGTGCAGATGGAGGTCACGGCGACGGCGCCGCAGGCGGTCGTGTAGGGCGGGTCCGCAGCGTCAGGTACGCGAAAGCGACAGTGTGCCGCCGGGTTCCGGCAGCACACTGTCGCTTCGGCGAGGGTCGGGCCTGGAGGCGCGTGGTGCGCCCGTCGGGCGACTACGCCTCGTAGAGGGCGTCGCCCTCGCGGACAGTCGTGCCGACGGTGTCCTGTGCGATGGAGTCCGGCGCGGAGCCGAGCACCACGACGGGGCAGATCGGCGAGTAGCCGGCGGCCGAGATCACCGAGGGGGTGAACCGGACGACGGGGTCACCGGCGCTCACGGTGTCACCCTCGGCGGCAAGGAGCTCGAAGCCCTCGCCCGAGAGCTTCACGGTGTCGATACCGACGTGCACGAGGACGTCGGTCCCCGCCGAGCCCTGCAGGGCGAAGGCGTGCGGGTGCAGCTTCACGATCGAGCCGTCGACGGGCGCCACCGCGGTGACCGCACCCTCGACGCCGGTCGGGTCCACCGCGACGCCAGCACCGACGAGCTGCCCGGCGAACACCGGGTCCGGCACGTCGGCCAGCGAGACGACCGGGCCCGCGAACGGGGTCCGGACGCTCGTCACAGCTCGTCCTGGATGTCCTGCGCGAGGTTGTCGGCGACCGTGCCGACGATGACCTGCCAGCCGGTGCCGCCACCGACGACGGCTTGGGCCCCGGCGGCCTGCAGCGCCGCCTTGTCGACGAGGTCTCCGTCCTCCACCTCGACGCGGAGGCGCGTGATGCAGCCCTCGACCTCTTCGATCGTGTCGACCCCGCCGAGCGCGGCGATGATGTCGGCGGCCTTGATGTCAGCCATCGTTTCCTCCTCGTTAAGGGTGTGAGCGCCAGGTTGCCATGCGCCCGGTCTCGGTTCAGACTACGGAACTGGTCATGACCGGACAGGACCGGACCTGGTGGTACCGCCGAGGTTACCTGCGCTGGCTGCACGACTCAACTCACCCCGACAGCTCCACCCAATGACGAGAGGACTTCCGATGAGCACCACCACTGCCACGGACGTGCCGGAGAAGAAGAAGCCGAAGAAGCAGTCGCGTCTCTTCGCCCAAGCGCAGCGGCTCGGACGGAGCCTGCTGCTCCCGATCGCGGTCATGCCCGCGGCCGGCATCCTGAACCGGATCGGGCAGCCGGACCTCCTCGGCGCGATCCCTGGCTTCGAGACCGGTGCCGGTGTCATCTCGGCTGCGGGACAGGCCATCTTCACGTGGCTCCCGCTGCTGTTCGCCGTCGGCATCGCGATCGGGTGGGCGAAGAAGTCGGACGGCACGACGGCGCTCGCCGCGGTCGTCGGCTACATGGTCATGTACCAGGTGTTCGCGGTGATGTCCCCGGTCGTGCTCGACGGTGTGAAGAACGCCAACGGAGACCAGGCGGTCATCAACTACGGCGTGCTCGGCGGCATCGTCATGGGCCTCGTCTCCGCAGTGATGTGGGAGAAGTTCCACCGGACGAAGATGCCCGACTTCCTCGGCTTCTTCTCCGGACGTCGCCTCGTCCCGATCCTCACTGCGGCCGCCGGCCTCGTGATCGCTGTGCTGATGTCCTTCGTCTACCGGTAATTCGACATCGCGCTCACCGCAGCCGGCACCGCGGTCGCGGACAACGCCGTCATCGGTGGCGGCATCTTCGGGTTCGCGAACCGGATGCTCATCCCGATCGGTCTCCACCAGCTGCTGAACTTCTTCCCGTGGTTCCAGCTCGGGAGCTTCACGAACGCCGCCGGTGACATCGTCCACGGCGACATCCCGCGCTTCCTCGCGGGCGACCCGACCGCAGGCATCTTCCAGACCGGGTTCTTCCCGATCATGATGTTCGCCCTGCCGGCTGGTGCCCTCGCCATCTGGCGCAACGCCAAGCCGCAGAACCGCAAGCTCGTCGGCGGCATCATGATCTCGGCCGCGCTCACCTCGTTCGTGACCGGCATCACCGAGCCCCTCGAGTACTCGTTCATGTTCGTGGCGTTCCCGCTCTACGTCATCCACGCGGTCCTCACGGGCACGTCGCTCGCCCTCGTGAACGCGCTCGGGATCCACGACGGGTTCTCGTTCTCGGCCGATGCGATCGACTTCGTGCTGAACTTCGGCAAGGCCGACGGGGCGATCTGGCTCATCCCGATCGGCCTCGGGTACGCGGTGATCTACTACTTCCTGTTCAGTTTCGTGATCAGGAAGTGGAACCTCCGGGCGCCCGGGCGTGAGGACGACACGATCGCGGAGAACACGATCGACGCGGCCACGAAGCCGTAGAACGCGAGTTCCCGACGGACGGGAGGCGGGGGGGGGGGGGGGCCCCCCCCCCCCCCCCCCCGGGGGGGGGGGGGGGGCCCCCGGGCCCCCCCCGCCTCCCGTCCGTCATGGGGCTGATACTGGTTTTGACAACCGTTATCAACTAGCTCTACGCTCGAGGACATGCACAACCGTCTCCTCGCCCTGCCGCTCGTCGCCGGCGCCGCCGCGCTCGCCCTGACCGGCTGCGCGACGTCCTCTGCCTCCGGTGACGCCTCGGGCGACGGCACCGTCCGGGTCGTCGCCTCCACGAACGTCTACGGCTCGATCGTCGAGGCGATCGGCGGCGACCACGTGTCCGTCACGAGCATCCTCAACGACCCGTCGCAGGACCCGCACTCGTTCGAGTCCAGCGCGAAGACGCAGCTCGCCGTGTCGAAGGCCGACCTCCTCATCGAGAACGGGGGCGGGTACGACGACTTCATGACCACGCTCGCCGACGCGTCGAGCACGAAGGCCGACACGATCAACGTCGTGAAGTTGTCCGGGCTGGACAAGGGTGGTGACTCGGAGTTCAACGAGCACGTGTTCTACAGCTACCCGACGATGGTGAAGCTCGTGGCCGACGTGTCGAAGCGCCTCGGCGAGCTCGACAGCGCGGACAAGGGCGAGTTCACGAAGAACGCCGACGCGCTGACGACGAAGCTCGAGGGGCTCGAGACCGCGACCGCCGACCTGAAGAAGACGTACGCGGGCGAGAAGGTCTCGTACACCGAGCCCGTGCCCGGTTACCTGTTCGACGCGATCGGGCTCGACAACGTCACGCCCGAGGGCTTCTCGGAGGCGATCGAGGAGGGCGACGACGTCCCGCCGGCCGCGCTCAACGACACCCTCAAGCTGTTCACGAACAAGACCGTGAAGGTCCTGGCGTACAACGACCAGACCTCCAGCCCGGAGACCGAACAGGTCAAGAAGGCGGCCGAGGACAACGGCATCCCGGTCGTCGGTGTCACGGAGACGCTCCCGAAGGGGGAGGATTACGTCTCGTGGCAGCAGGCGAACATCGACGCGGTGCAGGCGGCGCTCCAGAAGTGACCGCCCTCCAGAGTCCCTCGCGAACCGTCACTGCCGCCGGCAGTGGCGGTTCCGCCGTGCTCGCGCTGCGGGACGCCGAGCTCTCCTACGGTGCGCGCCGGCTCTGGTCGCACCTCGACCTCGACCTGGCGCCGGGCGAGTTCGTCGCCGTGCTCGGGCCGAACGGTGCCGGGAAGACCTCGCTGCTGCGGACCGTGCTCGGGCAGCAGCGGCTGACCTCCGGCACGATGTCGTTCCTCGGCCAGCCGGTCCGTCGCGGGCACCGCAAGATCGGGTACATCCCGCAGCAGCGCCTGATGGACGCCGGGACCCCGCTCCGCGCGCGGGACATGATCGCGCAGGGCGTCACCGGGTCGCGGTGGGGGATCCTGCCCGCGAGCCGTGCCGAGCGAGTCCGGGTCGACCGCATCCTCGACGAGGTCGGGGCGACGGCGTTCGCGGACGCCCCGGTCGCCGAGCTCTCCGGCGGGGAGCAGCAGCGCACCCGCGTCGGGCAGGCCATCGCCGCCGACCCCGCACTGCTCCTGTGCGACGAACCGCTCATCTCGCTCGACCTCCGCCACCAGCGCGGTGTCACCGAGCTCATCGACCGGCAGCGCCGACAGCAGGACGCTGCCGTGCTGTTCGTCACGCACGACGTGAACCCGATCCTCGACGTCGTCGACCGCGTGCTCTACATCGCCGGCGGCCGGTTCCGGATCGGCTCGCCGGACGAGGTCCTGCGCACCGACGTGCTCTCCGACCTGTACGGCACGCCCGTCGACGTCGTCCGGACCATGGGGCGGATCGTCATCGTCGGCGCGAACGACGCGCACGACCACCACTGCGACCCGGACCCGCACGCTCCGTCACCGGACGAAGGACGGATCTGATGGACGTCTGGTCGACGATCTTCTCGTTCCAGGACTACGGCGAGCTCGTCGTGCTCGTGCAGAACTCGATCTGGGCGGGCGCGGTGCTCGGCATCGTCGGCGGCCTGATCGGTCCGTTCGTGGTCGCCCGGAACATGCCCTTCGCGGTCCACGGCATCTCGGAGCTGTCCTTCGCCGGAGCGAGTGCGTCCCTGCTGCTCGGCGTCAACGTCGTCACGGGGTCGCTCGTCGGGTCGGTCATCGCGGCGCTCCTCATCGGCCTGCTCGGCTCGAGGGCCCGCGACCGCAACTCCATCATCGCCGTGCTCATGCCGTTCGGGCTCGGGCTCGGCATCCTCTGCCTGGCGCTCTACAAGGGCCGCGCGGCCAACAAGTTCGGGCTGCTCACCGGCCAGATCGTGTCGGTCGACAACCCGCAGCTGACGTTCCTCATCGTCATCGCGGCCATCGTCGTCGCGACGCTGCTCGTGATCTGGCGCCCGCTGATGTTCTCGTCCGTCGACCCCGACGTGGCGGCGGCGGCCGGCATCCCGGTGCGGACCCTGGCGATCGTGTTCATGCTCGCCCTCGGACTCGCGACGGCGGTGTCGGTGCAGATCGTCGGCGCGCTCCTCGTGCTGTCCCTGCTCGTCACCCCGGCGGCAGCGGCACTGCGCCTCAGCTCGCACCCGGTCGTCGTGCCGATCCTGTCGACCGTGTTCGCGGTCGTGTCGGTCGTCGGCGGGATCCTGCTCGCCCTCGGCGGCGGGCTGCCGATCAGCCCCTACGTCACGACGATCTCGTTCGCGATCTGGGTGGTCTGCCGCATCGTCGGCGGACGCAAGGACCGCCGTGGACGTGACCGGATCGTGGGTCGGGACCAACGAGGCGGGGGCGCACCGCGCCTCCAGGCCGGAACGCCGGACGCGTCGACCGACGCGAGCCGCAAGGAAGGAGCCACCGCATGAACGCCGTGCAGAAGCCGAAGCGGAACACCTGGCAGCGCGAAGCGGTGCGCACCGCGCTCTCCAGCACCGAGGGGTTCGTGAGCGCGCAGGCGCTGCACCAGCACCTGCGGGACGACGGCTCCACGATCGGACTGGCGACGGTGTACCGGGCGCTCTCCGACCTGGCCACCGAGGGTGACGCCGACTCCCTGCAGCAGGACGGTGAGTCGCTGTACCGCGCCTGCACGACCGACGCGCACCACCACCACCTGATCTGCCGGAACTGCGGCCGCACGGTCGAGATCGAGGCCGACCCGGTGGAGCGGTGGGCGCAGGAGGTCGCCGCGGCGAACGGCTTCACGAACGCCAGCCACGTGGTGGACATCTTCGGCGAGTGCGCTTCGTGCACCGCAGCCCGCACCGGCGCGTAGTCTCCGCCTCATGCACGTGATCCTGGTTCCCGGATTCTGGCTCGACGCGAGCGCCTGGGACGAGGTGGCCCCGGTGCTCCGCGCCGCCGGTCACTCGGTCGAGGCGGTCACCCGCGACGGCGACACGCTCGACGAGCAGGTCGCCGCGCTGGTCGAGAAGCTCGACGACGTGGCCACCGCTGACGAACCCGTCGTGCTCGCCGGGCACTCCGGGGCGGGGCCGATCGCGTACATGGCAGCGGACCAGCGGCCCTCGCTCGTCGCGCACCTGCTGTACGTCGACACGTTCCCCGGACCGGAGGGTGGCTGCGTCAACGACGAACTGCCCGTGGTGGACGGCGTCGTGCCGCTGCCCTCGTGGGACGTGTGGGAGCCGGCGACCGTGCGGGGCATGACGCCTGAACTGCGGGAGGCCTTCGAGCACCGGGCGATCCCGGAGCCCGCGGCCGTGCCCTCGGACCGGTTCCACTACTCGGACGCCGCACGGCACACGATCCCGGCGACGGTGATCACGTGCGAGATCCCGGCGACGGACCTCGCGACGATGGTGGCCGACCACCAGACGTGGGCGGCGGAGCTCGTGGCGACCGAGGAGCTCTCGATCGTGGGGCTCGAGACGGGGCACTGGCCGATGTTCACGGCGCCGCGGGAGCTCGGCGAGCTCATGGTGCAGGCGTTGGCGCCCGCGCCGACGCAGGCGCCTGCGCGGTAGGGCGCGTCCCGGGCGGGCGTCCGCGCGTTCACTGAGCAGAAATCGTCGGGTGACCGCACGTGACCCGACGATTCCTGCTCACTGGACGTGCACGCCGGACGCGGGGCGTGCCTCCAGGCCGCCGACCTGGCATCGGCGGTTTGCGACACGCCCGGTCGTCGCGTACGCTTGACCCTTGGTTCTCCGCGTCCGCGCGGCGAGCCCAGTTGTTCCAAGCCCTCCGACCGTCGCGAACGCCGCGGTCGCGCGGTGCTCACGGCCCCTTCGACAGGGTCCGCGGGCCTGGGCGGCGCGCACAACCCCCTCGCTGACAGCCCGGTCGCAGACCGAGCGGCAGCGCGTGCGTGCCAGGCAAGTGAACTTGGGTGCGGCCGATCGGTCGCACGGTACCTCAGGAGGAAACCATGGCAGCAGTGTGCCAGGTGACCGGAGCCACCCCCGGCTTCGGACACAACATCTCGCACTCGCACCGCCGGACGAAGCGCCGCTTCGACCCGAACGTGCAGAAGAAGACGTACTACGTGCCCTCGCTTCGTCGTAACGTCACGCTCACGCTCAGCGCTAAGGGCATCAAGGTGATCGACGCACGCGGCATCGAGTCCGTCGTCAAGGATCTCCTCGCCCGTGGGGAGAAGATCTGATGGCCAAGAAGGGTCAGGACGTTCGTCCGATCATCAAGCTCCGCTCCACGGCGGGCACCGGGTTCACCTACGTGACCAAGAAGAACCGTCGCAACAACCCGGACCGTCTCGTGCTCAAGAAGTACGACCCGGTGATCCGCAAGCACGTCGACTTCCGTGAGGAGCGCTAAGCATGGCGAAGAAGAGCAAGATCGCGAAGAACAACCAGCGTGCCGAGATCATCGCGCGCTACGCCGAGCGTCGTCTCGAGCTGAAGAAGGCCCTCGTGGACCCGAACGGCTCCGACGAGTCGCGTGAGGCTGCTCGCGTCGGCCTGCAGAAGCTCCCGCGCGACGCGTCGCCGGTGCGCTACCGCAACCGCGACGCCATCGACGGCCGCCCCCGTGGCCACCTCGGTGAGTTCGGCATCAGCCGTGTCCGCTTCCGCGACATGGCCCACCGTGGCGAGCTGCCGGGCATCACGAAGAGCTCCTGGTAAGCACCAGCTTCCGCGAACGCCCCGTCACCCCAGTGGTGGCGGGGCGTTCGTGCTTTCGGGGGACATCTTCGTCACATCGGTCACTTCTGCCTCACTGGTACCCCGACAACCCCGGAAATCCGGGCGAGTCGGCGGGTTTCGTCCCAGGTGGCTGGTACGTTCGACTCCGGTTCCGCCGGGCAGCACGCCTGCGGTCCCGCGGCACGGGGCACCCGCTCCGGGCGCCGGACGAGAAGTCGTCCGACCGATACTGCAAGAAGTCCGAGGAGGACATCCATGGCTGACAAGTCACTGAACCGCACCGAGCTCGTCGCTGCCGTCGCGCAGGAGTCCGGCCAGAGCCAGGCCACCGTCAACGGCGTCGTCGACGCGCTCTTCTCCGTCGTCTCCGGCTCGGTTGCCGACGGCACCAAGGTCACGATCCCCGGTTGGATCGCCTTCGAGAAGACCCACCGCGCCGCGCGCACCGGCCGCAACCCGCAGACGGGTGAGGCCATCGAGATCGCCGCGAGCGACTCGGTCAAGGTCAGCGCCGGCTCGAAGCTGAAGGCTGCGGTCAAGTAGGACTGCTTCCGCGTTGGAAGGGACGGCTCCGGCCGTCCCTTTCGTCGTTCCCGGGGCCGCGGTGCCTGCGGCGCGTGGTCACCCATCCCCAGCCTGGAGGCACGGATCGCCGTCCACAGGTCGGCCCACTCGATTCCGTGGCCGGGTGGGGCAGCGCCTAGGCTTGACGGGTGAACCGGATCGCGCGCATCGCCGGCCCCGCCGTGCTGCTGCTCGTCGGGTTCGTCTCCCTGTTGGTCGCCCTCGTCATCGGGGGTGGGGCCAACGCTGCGCTCATCGCCGACCCGGGCACCGTGGTGCGCTTCGGCCTCCCGATCGCCCGGCTGGTCGTCGACCTCTCCGCCGCGGCCACGATCGGTGGCCTGGCGCTCGCGACCGTCGGGCTGTCGCGCACGGCTCCGGAGTGGAACCGGGCGATCGACGTCGCCGCCGGAGCCGCGGGCGTCTGGACGGTGGCCTCCGCCGTCACGACGTTCTTCACGTTCCTCAGCGTCGCGGGCTCCAAGGTCAGCCTCGACGAGCAGTTCGGCCAGTCGATGGGGGTGTTCCTCACCGGCACGGACCTCGGGCTCGCCTGGCTCGTGACCGTCCTCGTCGCGGCTGCCGTCACCGTGCTGTGCTTCGCCGTGCGCTCGCGGGGGATGGTCGCCCTGACCGCCGGCGTCTCGATGATCGGCCTCATCCCGCTCGCGCAGCAGGGGCACGCCGCGGGCACGGCCAGCCACGACGCCGCGGTCACCGCGCTGGGTCTGCACCTGGTGGGCGCCGCGCTCTGGGTCGGCGGACTCGTGATGCTCGTGCTGCTCCGCCCCGTGATCGACGCGGACCGCCTCGCCCTGGTCGTCGGGCGGTACTCGAGCATCGCCCTCGGCTGCTTCGTGCTCGTCGCCGTGTCCGGTGTCGCCTCCGCACAGATCCGCGTCGGGGCGCTCTCGAACCTGTTCACCCCGTACGGGGTGCTGGTGCTCGTGAAGATCGCGGCCATCGTGGCGATGGGCGTCCTCGGGGCCGTGCAGCGGCAGCGTGCCATCCGCTCCCTCACCGTCGCGCTAGACCGTCGGCGCCCGTTCTGGACGCTGATCGTCGTCGAGCTGGCCGTGATGGGGCTCGCGAGCGGGTTCGCCGCCGCACTCGGTCGCACGGCCACCCCGGTCGACCAGATCGCGCTGAGCAAGACCACGAACCCGTCGCCGGCCGAGCTGCTGACGGACGACACGCTGCCGCACGCACCCGGTGCCTGGGGCTGGCTGACGGCGTGGAACATCGACCTGTTCTGGCTGATGGCGGCCGTGCTCGTCGCCGCGACGTACGCCGCCGGGGTCCTGCGGCTCCGTCGGCGCGGGGAACACTGGCCCGTCCGCCGCACGGTGGCACTGGGCATCGCCCTCGTCTCGCTCGTCGTGGCGACGTCGGGTTCGCTGCACACCTACGACCGGTTCCTGGTGTCGGCGAACGTCGGCGCGCACCTGCTCTTCGGGCTCGTCGTGCCGACTCTGCTCTGGGCCGCCGCGCCCGTGCGGCTCGTCCGCGCGGCCGTGCACCCGCGTGACGACGACAGCACCGGTGTGCGCGAGTGGGCCGGGGTCCTGCTCGACAACGCCGCGGTGCGCTACCTCGTGCAGCCGTTCCCGGCGTTCGTGTTCCTCGCCGCCGTGTGGTGGGCGTTCTTCGTGACCGACGCGCTCCGGTGGTCCGTCAGCGACTCCACCGGGCGCACGGTGATCGACGTCGTGTTCCTGCTCGTCGGGCTTCTCGCGGTGCCGACCCTGCTCACGCCGATCGCGGCCGGTGCCCGACGCGCCTCAGTGCCCGCGGCACTCGTCCGGATCGCCGGTGCGGTCGTCGTCGCAGCGGGCCTGGTCTCGCTCGGCATCGCGATGCGCGGGCCGCTCGGGCTGCTGCAGGCGTCGTGGTTCGGCGCGATGGGCCGGACGTGGGGGCCAGACCCGCTCGTCGACCAGGCGCGCGCGGGTGCCCTGCTCGTGGTCGCCGGTGCCGTCGTGCTCGTGACCGTCGTCGTGGTGGTGCTCGTCCGCGTGCGGCGCGAGGCGGCTTCGCGCGCGCCCGCGTCCGCGTCCGCGTCCGACGGATTGCGCCCCGATGCGGACATCGCGCCCGCACACACCGGGGCGCGACGTCCGAACCGGGGCGCGAACGGGAGCGCGTCCGACGTACCGGACTTCGACGACAGCAGCGACGACTCCGCGGTGACCCGATGAGCGTCGAGCTGAGTGCCGAGCAGCGGGCGGTCTTCGAGTACATCGAGCACACCCGCGACCACGTGTTCATCACCGGGCGTGCGGGGACGGGCAAGTCGACGCTCCTCAACCACCTGTCGTGGAACACCGAGAAGCAGGTCGTGATCTGCGCGCCGACCGGTGTCGCCGCGCTGAACGTCGGCGGACAGACCATCCACTCGCTGTTCCGCCTGCCGATCGGTCTCATCGCGGACGCCGAGCTGCGACAGGGACCGGACACCCGGAAGCTCCTCAACACCATCGACACCCTCGTGATCGACGAGGTCTCGATGGTGAACGCCGACCTGCTCGACGCCATGGACCGCTCGCTCCGGAAGGCCCGCGGTCGGCAGTTCGAGGCGTTCGGCGGCGTGCAGGTCGTGATGTTCGGCGACCCGTACCAGTTGCCCCCGGTCCCGGGCGACGGCGACGAGCGCGCGTACTTCACCGACCACTACCGGTCGATGTGGTTCTTCGACGCGAAGGTGTGGCTCGAGGCCGAGCTGAACATCATCGAACTCGCGACCGTCCACCGCCAGCGGGACGACGCCTTCGCCGCGATGCTCACGGCCGTGCGGCACGGACGTGTCACGGCCGACGTCGCCGGCCAGCTCAACGCCGCCGGGGCACGACCCGCACCCGACGACGCGATCACCCTCGCGACCCGCAACGACACCGTGGCGCGCATCAACAAGGCCGCGCTCGACCGGCTGCCGGGCAAGGTGAAGACGGCGAAGGCGGACGTGAACGGCGACTTCGGCGGGCGGAACTTCCCCGCCGACGAAGCCCTTGAGCTCAAGCCCGGCGCGCACGTGATGTTCCTGCGCAACGACCCCGACCAGCGCTGGGTGAACGGCACCCTCGGCATCGTGCAGACGATCCGGGACACCGTGTGGGTCGACGTCGACGGGGAGTCCTTCGAGGTCCAGCCGTCGGTGTGGGAGAAGTTCAAGTACTCCTACGACCCGGACAAGAAGGAACTCAAGAAGGACACCGTGGGGGAGTTCCAGCAGTTCCCGTTGCGCCTGGCGTGGGCGGTGACGATCCACAAGTCGCAGGGCAGCACGTACGACCGGGCCGTGGTCGACCTGGGCAACCGGGTGTTCAGCGCTGGGCAGACGTACGTGGCGTTGTCGCGGCTGACCTCGCTCGAGGGGCTCTACCTGACCCGACCGCTGCGGCCGCAGGACATCATCGTGGACCTCGACGTCCGGCGCTTCATGTCCGAGGCACCGCGCGTGGTGGCGACGGAGCTCGAGGCACCGAAGGCCCCGGAGCCCGACGAGGCCTGACGCCCGCGCGCTCGCGCGCTCGCGCGCTCGCGCGCTCGCGAGGTCGCGCGAAGTGCCGCCCGAGCGCCGAGTGGGCGGCAGAACGTGCGACCTCGGCGGCGCGCACACGGCGAGTCGTGCGACCTCGGCGACCACGACGCCCGACACCCCACGCCCCGACGCCCGGACGCACGACGCCCCGCCGGCCACGTGGGCGGGCGGGGCGTTCGTGGACGCGAGGACTCAGGCGCGAGCGGCGTCCGCCCGGAGTGCGCGGAGGTTCTGCTTGTCGGCACCGAACGCCGTCAGGAGCAGGATGACACCGACGATCGCGTGGAACACGTTGTCCGTGGTGTTGAGCGCGAAGATGTTGGCCGAGGTGTTCACGAACACGAAGCCGTACACGGCGAGCACGACGAGCACGGCGCCGACCAGGATGTTGCCGTTGCGCGACCCGATCGTGTTGCCGAGACCCACGATGAGGAGCACGGCGGCCAGCATCACCCAGATCAGGGCGAGCGGCGGGTTGACGCCGAACGCGTTCCAGAGCATGCCGCCCTGGCGGCTGAAGAACCCGGGGTCGCCGTCGGCAGCGAAGAAGAAGCCGAGGATGCCCCACACGAAGAGGATCGCGCCGACCGTGAGCGCGAGTCCACGGTTCGGGGAAGCGGTGATGCTCGGTTCCTTGACTGCCACTTCGGTTTCCTCCTCGTACGCAGCCGACGCGCTGTACGTCGGTCCGGCGATGTGCGCCGGTGCGTTCACCCGCGCGAGCCCGATCGGTGCGTTCCCAGCCTCCGACCGGCGCTCCAACGGTATCGTGTCGGACCCCGACCGTCCGAATCGCACGCGCGTCGCCAGGCGCGTGACGAGGCCGACGACCAGCACCCCGAGGAGGACCAGTCCGGTGACGCGAACGCCCGAACGCAACGCACCTGCATCGCGTGGACCGAGTGTCTCGCGACGGTTGCGGTGGGGGCTGTTGGCGGCTCTGGGGTTCGTGATCGTGCCTCTCGTCTACGCGGCGGCGGTGTTGACGCCGGTGGGGCAGCGGGTCGAGGACGCCGCACTCGGCGGGGTCCGGGAGTCCGACCTGTTCGGGTCGGACACTGCGCTCAACGTCATCTCGGTGCCGGTGATCCTGTTGCTCCTGGTCGTGATCGCTGCCGTCGCGTTCGCTCGACGTCGGCTCGCGGTGGGGCTCGGAGCCGATGTCGTCGTGCTCGCGGCGGCGGCCACCTCGACGCTCGTCAAGCGTATCGCCGAGCGCCCGGAGATCGCCCAGTCGACGACCCCCAACTCGTTCCCCTCGGGCCACGCCACGATCGCCCTCGCGGCACTGTTCGCCGTGCTGATGGTGACCCCGCGGCGCTTCCGACCGATCGTCACCCTGATCGGTGCGGCGTACGCGGTGTTCGTCGCGAACCAGACCGTGGTCTACGGCTGGCACCGGGTGAGCGACATCATCGGAGCGTGCGCCATCGCACTCTTCTGGCTCGGGGTCGTCCGGGCGTTCGGGCCGAGCGTGGACCGCGGTGAGCGCGGCGACCGGGACGGACACCGGGGACCGCGCCGCGTCGTGACCGGGGTCCTCCTCGTGGCGACCGGGGTCACGTTCCTCGTGGGCGTCGCGGCGCTCGTGTACGGCGTGACGGGCGGTGCGCACGACCACGCAGCGATCCTCGTGGCGGGGCGGATGGCGTCGAGCGCGAGCGTGCTGGCGGTCGTGACGATCGTGTGGTTCGCGGACGGGATGCACCACGCGGCGCGCACCGACACCGAGGCCGTCCCCGCGTGAGCGTCACAGTTGCAATCGCACGCGCGAGGGTTACAGCCCTGTAACGCGTCCGGAACCCGGGCAGAACGACGACTAGCGTGGCCCGCGTCGGCGGACCAGGGACCCGCGGCGGACAGGGAACCATGCGGGTGCAGCACACCGTGGCGCGAGGTCGCCGAGTACGTGGGACGATCGCCGCTGCCCTGGGTCTGATCATGGTCGGTGTCGCTGCGCTCGTGCCGACGGCCGCCGCCTCGGCGATGGTCCAGGTCGGCGCGGCCCCCAGCGGAGTCCCCGGCAGCTCGGTGCAGGCGGTGGTGCAGAACCAGAACGCCGGCACCGGGACGTGGACGATCACGGCGCCGCCGAACACGACGATCACCTCGGCGCAGTCCGTTCCTGCTCCCGGTCTCGGGCCGTTCTCGTGCGCGCCGGCGAACGGTGGCCAGCAGGCCCTGTGCGGCTTCAGCACGTGGGGTCCGAACAACCAGGTCGCGATCACCATGACGATCGACCCAGCGGCGCCGCTCGGCGCGTTCACGGGATCGTCCGTGATCACACCGTTCGAAGCGGCAGCGCCGTACGCGATCACCGTCGTCGCCCCGCCGGCCCCCGCCGCCCCCGCGATCACCGCCCCGCCCGCCGGCGACGAGTCGATCGTGACCCAGCCGACGATCACCGGCACGAAGACCGCCGGTGCCGCGACCACGACCGGCACGACCCTGACGGCGACGCTCGACGGCGACCCGCTGTGCACCGTCGCTGCGAGCGCCGAGTCGACGTGGTCCTGTGCCCCGGCGGCACCGCTCGCCGTCGGCACCCACACGATCAGTGCGACCCAGACCGACCGGTTCGGCCAGATGTCGCCGGCTGCGACGAGCACGTTCACGGTCCTCGCCGAGGCCGGACTCGCGATCACGCAGACCGGCGGCACCCCGCTCTACGCCGGCTTCCCGGCCGTGCACACCGTCACCGTCCGGAACGCCGGCGACGGCGAGGCCCGGGGCGTCGTTTTCACCGCCGACACCGGCGGGCTCCAGGTCCCGGTGTGCGAGCTCGACGGCACGGCGTTCGACTGCGCGACCCTGGCGTCCGGCGTCCAGCTCGGCACGATGGCGTCCGGCGGCGAGCGGGTGTTCCGGCTGACCGTCGCAGCGCCCTCGGGGACCGCGCCCGGGACGTCGTTCCCGATCGCCACGAGGGCGTCGTCGTCGACCGACCCGGATTCGCCCGTCGACTCGAGCAGCACCCTCGTCACGTCCGCCCCGACCGCGCCGGTGATCACGGCGCCGGCGAACGGCTCGTCGATCGTCGCGCGTCGGGTCGGCGTCTTCGGCAACGGGGTCCTGCCCGGTGCGACGGTCGCCGTCCGGCAGGGCGACACCGTGCTGTGCACGGCCACCGGCATGGCGAGCACCGGGTTCTCGTGCACGCCCGACCGCACCTTCCCGCTCGGCGCGGTCACGCTGACGGCGACGCAGACCGTCGGCGGCATCGAGTCCGACGCCGGCAGCACCCGCTTCACGGTGCGCGCACCGGCCACCCCGCCTGGAGGCACGACTCCCGTCCCCGGCACCGGCGGCGGTTCCACGGGTGGGTCCGGCGGTACGGCCCCCGGCGGCTCCGGCAGTGACGGTTCCGGCGGCACCGGTGCCGGTGCCGGTGCCGGCAGCGGCCCCGGGAACGGCAGCGGCTCCGGCGCGAGCGGCGGGTCCGCCTCCGGGGACGCCGGCCAGCCGTCGTCGTCGGCACCGGCGACCCCGAGCACGCCGTCCAGACCCGTCCCCGGCGCCGGCAACGGCTCCGGCGACGGGTCAGGCGACGGCAGCGGCGACGGCGACGGCGACGGGGTGAACAGCGGCCCGATGGCGATGAACCTCCGCTTCGGGACCCAGCGCATCGTCCCCGGCACGGCCTCCGACATGCGCGGCACCCTCGGCCCGAACGCCTCCGGAGCGACGGTCGCGATCACCTTCCAGGCCCGGATGTCGACCGGCATGGTCTACCGCAACGTGAACGTCAAGGTGGACGACCAGCCGCTCGACTGCACCGTCGCCACGACCTCGTTCTCCTGCATGATCCCGCTCGACCCCGGGCAGCAGGCGGACGTCGACGTCCGCGTGTACGCCGACCCCGTGAACGCCCCGGACACCGCCGTGCAGCAGATCTCCCTCGCGTCGAACCGGGCGTCGCAGGCGAACGCGATCACCGTCACCACCGCGGTGGCGAAGGGCGAGACCGAGGCATCCCAGCTCGCCGACCAGATCACCACGTTCAACGTCACGGAGTTCCCCGGCGCGATGGTACCGCTCCTCGCGATGCTGCTCTTCGCGCTCGCCGCGACCGTCGCGGGTCGACGCGCCGCCTCCGGCCCCGCCGCAGGGGCGACCACGTCGCCGACCGGATCCGGTCCGCCGGAGCCGAGCCGTGCCTCCAGTCCGACCAGTCCCCGTCCCACCACCGATCCACCGTCCGGGAGCAACCGATGACGCAGACGACCGACGCACCCACCGAGAAGCGCCCCCGCAGGAACCCGGCGCCGATCATCCTGCTCGTCGCGGTGGTGCTCCTGGCGGTGTACTACGTCGTGATCGGGCTCTCCGGCGCGCTGAAGACCACGACCGCGGTGCCGGTGAGCGGGTCGAACAGCCCCACCGGGAACTACATGACCCTGCGGATGAGCGTGCAGGACGTCGACCTGTCGAACCGGGTGATGCAGGCGAACGTGCTGCCGATCCCGCACGGGATGTACGAGGGCGAGAAGGCCGGTGAGATATCGAAGCCGCTCCGCATCGAGGTCTCGAGCGGCGGCGTGACGACGAGCGTGGTGACGTTCCCGGGGCAGTCGGTGGTGGACGCGACCTCGCTGACGCTGACCCTGGACCGTGGCGACACCTCGTACCCGTTCGACCAGCCGTTCACGAACTTCCAACTGAGCGTGCAGAACGACGACACCAGCGCTGCCGTGCCGTTCGAGGTGGACATGTCGAACTCGGCGCGCCCGTGGGTGATGAACGCCGAGCGGAGTGCCGGTGAGCAGCAGGACGGTCGGACCCTCGTCCCGATGCAGATCGACGGACACCGCGACACCCTGAGCGTCGTGATCGTGTCGTTCTACATCCTCGCGATCCTGTTCACGACGCTGATGGCCGTCGTGACGATCGGTGCGGCGATCCTGCGGCGGAAGCTCGAGTTCGCGAACGTCATCTGGCTGAGCGCGACCCTGCTGTCGTTCCCGGCGCTCCGGTCGGCGATGCCGGGGGCGCCGCCGATCGGGACGACGCTCGACTTCGTGTTCCTGTTCCCGTGCCTGGCGCTCGTCGCGATCATGTTCGTGTGGACCGGCGCGTACATGCTCTGGCGGGAGTCGAAGGTGCTGCGCGGGCGGGTCCTGGAGGACGACGCGGCGTAGCGGCTCCTGGCGGGAATGCCGGCGGCTGCGCTACGTTGTACCCAGCAAGTCGATGCAAACGCATCGAATTCGCGGAAGGCGGCGCATCATGCAGTTCGGCATCTTCACGGTCAGTGACGTCACGACCGACCCCACCACCGGGCAGACCCCCGACGACACCCAGCGCGTCCGGGACATCCTGACGATCGCCGAGCACGCCGACCAGGCCGGCCTCGACGTCTTCGCCACCGGCGAGCACCACAACCCGCCGTTCGTGGCGTCGTCGCCGACCACCATGCTCGGCTACCTCGCGGGCCGGACGAAGCACATCACGCTCTCGACCTCGACGACCCTGATCACCACGAACGACCCGGTGCGCATCGCCGAGGAGTACGCGATGCTCCAGGTCATCTCCGACGGCCGGATGGACCTCATGATGGGCCGCGGCAACACCGGTCCCGTCTACCCGTGGTTCGGCCAGGACATCCGCCAGGGCGTCAACCTGGCGATCGAGAACTACGCACTCGTCCGCCAGCTCTGGGAGAACGACGTCGTCAACTGGCAAGGCAAGTTCCGTACGCCACTGCAGGGCTTCACGTCGACTCCGCGTCCGCTCGACGGCGTCCCGCCCTTCGTGTGGCACGGCTCCATCCGGACGCCGGAGATCGCCGAGCAGGCCGCCTACTACGGCGACGGCTTCTTCCACAACAACATCTTCTGGCCGATCGAGCACACCGCGCAGATGGTCGGGCTGTACCGGCAGCGCTTCGAGCACTACGGCCACGGGCGTGCCGACCAGGCGATCGTGGGCCTCGGTGGGCAGTTCTTCGCCCGGAAGAACTCGCAGGACGCGATCGACGAGTTCCGCCCGTACTTCGACAACGCGCCGGTGTACGGACACGGCCCCTCGATGGAGGACTTCACCCACCAGACTCCGCTCACCGTCGGCTCCCCGCAGCAGGTCATCGACCGGTACGCCGCGATGAAGGACAGCGTCGGGCACTACCAACGTCAGCTGTTCCTCGTCGACCACGCGGGGCTGCCGCTCAAGACGGTGCTCGAGCAGATCGACATCCTGGCCGAGGACATCGTGCCCGCGCTCCGCACGATCAACGACGAGGGGCGTCCGGCGGACGTGCCGTCGGACCCGCCGTCGCACGCGGCTCGTGCGGCCGCGGCGCTGGCCGCCGGCACGGCGGGCAGCGACCACGTCGCCGCCGAGGACGAGTGGACGGGCGCGTCGGTCTGACGCTCGCTGCGCTCACCATGCGAGGTGGGCGCGACCACCGACGGACTGGAGGCGCGGTGCGGGCTGGCACCGCGCCTCCAGTCCGTTCCGGGGTGCGTTGCGTCTGCCGTGCCACGAGACTCGGGCCGGGCGACGGTCCTCGGGTCTCGGGGCGCGAGTTCTGTCGCTCAGGCCGAGTCTCGGGCCGGGGCGGCCGGCGCGGCGGGCGCGGGAGTGACCGGGCGGGCGGGGACCAGCTTGAGGCCCACCACGCAGCCGACGATGCCGGCGATGAACAGCACGCGCAGCACCGTCACTGGCTCGGCGCCGGTCGCCATGCCCCACAGGACGGTCAGGGCAGCACCGGTCCCCGTCCACACCGCGTACGCCGTGCTGATCGGGATGTGCTTCAGGACGTAGCCGAACGCGACGAGGCTCACCACGATGGTGATCGCGAACACGATCGTCGGGCCGGGGACGGTGAAGCCGTCGCTCTCGCCGAGGGTGGTCGCCCACACGGTCTCGAGCGCGGCGCTGACGAACAGGACGATCCACGGCACCTCAGCTCACCACCTTGAGGCCGACGACGCAGGCGACGAGCCCGAGCACGAGGGCGATCCGGGCGACCGAGGCGGCCTCCTGCTTGCGGAGGATCGCGACGATCACCGTGAGCGATGCGCCGATGCCGACCCAGACGGCGTAGGCGGTGCCGACCGGGATCTCCTTCATCGCGAACGCCAGGCCGACCATGCTCAGCGCCATGCCTGCGACGAACACGATCGTCGGGACGACCTTTTTGAAGCCGTTCGAGGCGCCGAGGGCGGTGGCCCACACGGCCTCGAGGACGCCGGACAGGACGAGGATCACCCATGCCATGACGATCTCCTTCCATGAGTCGTACGAGTGTGCGAGTACGAGTACGAATTCGAAAGTAGCACAACTGTGCGAGTATGGGGGCGTGACCAGGAGCATCGACGTCGAGGAACGGCGCCGCACCGTGTCCGAAGCGGCGTGCCGCGTCCTCGCGCGGGACGGCCTCGGGGCCCTGAGCGTCCGGAACGTCGCCGCCGAGGCCGGGCTGCCGCCGAGCACCGTGCGCTACGTGTTCCCGACGCAGTCGAGCATGCGCGAGCACACCATCACGCTCGTGTTCGACCGCACGCGGGAGCGGATCGCGTCGATCGCGTCCGACATCTCGGGCCGTGACCGCGCGCACCGGATCGTCCTCGAGCTGCTGCCCCTCGACGAGGAGCGGGTCATCGAGCTCGACGTCTACCTCGCGCTCGGGAACGCGGCGCTGACCGACGCCGAGCTCCGGCCGGCACTCGACCGGGTCGTCGACGAGATGCGGGAGTGGAGCGAGGAGATCCTCGGGCTCGTCGGGGTGCCCGCCACCGATCGTGAGTACGAGGTCCGGCGGCTGCACGCGCTGATCGACGGGCTCGCGATGCACGTCGTGCGGCTCGCGCCGGGGGAGTCCGGCGACTGGGCGATCGAGGTGCTGGACCGGCACCTCGACGGGGTCGCCGCGGGCTGAGGTGGGTCGTTGCGGGCGTCGCGGGGCGCCCGAGGCCTCGCACGGTGCGAGGTCCCGTGGGCATGGTGCGAGGTCCCGTGCATGGTGCGAGGCTCGCGGCGTCCCACGGTGACCGGAACCTCGCACACTGCGCGCGCCTCGTACCGTGCGACGCGTCGCACCGTGCGCCGCGCCGCCCCGCGCGGCAACGTCCGTCGCCTATCCTTGCCCGGTGACGACGACCACCCGGCCGCCGCAGCGCGCTGACTCCCGATCGCGGGCCCTCACCGGCCCCGGGCTCGTGCTGCTCGCCGTCGTCGTGCTGCTCGGGATCCGCCTGCTGTCCCCGGCCGTCGGGACCGCGGGGTTGCCGAACGTCGTGCAGGACTTCCTCACCCTGGCGATCAGCGTCGTCGTCGAGTCCCTGCCGTTCGTGGTGCTCGGCATCGTGCTGTCCATCGTCGTCGAGGTCTGGGTGCCCGTCGGTGCGCTCGAGAAGGCCCTGCCGCAGCGCCCGATCCCGCGCCGGGCCGTGATCTCCCTGATCGGCATGCTCTTCCCGGTGTGCGAGTGCGGGAACGTGCCCCTCGCCCGGGGCCTGATGATGCGCGGGTTCACGCCGGCCGAGGCCGTCACGTTCCTCGTCGCCGCCCCGATCCTCAACCCGCTCGTGATCATCAGCACCGCGCAGGCGTTCGGCTGGTCCGGCTGGATCCTGCCCGTCCGCATCGTCGGCGGCTTCGTGATCGCCAACCTCGTCGGCTGGATCGTCGCCGCGCACCGCCGTCCGGCCGACCTGCTGCTGCCCGCGTTCGAGGCCCGCTGCCGTGCGGCGATCGGTGCCCCGCGGTCCCGGAACCGCTGGCGGGAGAGCGCCGCGCAGTTCGGTGGCGAGACCGCGACGATGATGCCCGCGCTGTTCGTCGGCGCCGGACTGGCCGCCGCGATCCAGGTGGCCGTGCCCCGGTCCACGCTCGTGTCGATCGGCGCGAACCCGGTGCTGTCCGTCGCTGCGATGATGCTCCTGGCGATGACGGTGTCGCTGTGCTCGAACGTGGACGCCTTCTTCGCGCTGTCGTTCGCGTCGACGTTCCTGCCCGGGTCGATCACCGCCTTCCTCATCATCGGGCCGATCATCGACGTGAAGATGATCGCCCTGCTCCGAACGACGTTCCGCGCACGCTTCCTGGTGCTGCTCGCCGTCGTCTGCGTCCTGTTCGCCGCGACCGTCGGGTTGGTGATGAATGTCCTCGTCTGAGTCGCGCCTGCCCGCGTACCTCGGCCTCGGGTCGGTGCTCGCGGTGGCGCTCTGCACGCTGTGGCTCGCCCTCGCCGGGCACCTCGACCTGTACATCAACCCGCGGTACTCGGTGTTCACGATCGTGCTCGCGGCCGTCGCGGTGCCCGCGTCGGTGGCCGGCCTGGTCGTCGTGGCGCGCGGGCACGAGCACCGTCACGACGACGAGGAACACGAGCAGCGGCCTGGAGGCGCGGGTCGCCTCACGCGGGTCATCCTGGGTGGGGTGGCGGCGCTCGTCACGATCGGGGTCACCGCCGCCATGCTCGTCCTGCCCCCGACGACCCTCTCCGCCCGCACCGCGCAACAGCGGAGCGTGGACTCGGCGACCCTGTCGAACGCCACCGGATCGGAAGCGGCGGTGTCCCTGCTCGGCAGTGGCTCCGTCGACACGTCGGAGTACGGCGTGAAGGACTGGGCCGCCCTCATCCGCCAGACCACGGACACCACGTCGCTCGTCGGCAAGCAGGTGCGGCTCTCCGGGTTCGTCGTGGCCGGGTCGGACGGTTCGTTCACGCTGACCCGGTTCGTGATCAGCTGCTGCGCCGTGGACGCCCAGCCCGTCGGGCTCGGGGTCGTCACGAACGGCACCGTCCCCGACGAGGACCAGTGGGTCACCGTCACGGGCGCGCTCGCCGCCAACCCTGACCAGTCGGCGGACGCCCGGATCGTCATCAAGGCAGCGACGGTCAAGAAGATCGCGCAGCCGAAGGACCCGTATGAGTACTGAGGCTGAGACGATGCAGCGCCGTCGGCCCCGGAACCGCTTCCGCCGCCGGCTCGTCGCCACGGTCCTGGTGTTCGTCGTCGTCGGCACGGCCGCCGCGGTCGTCGGCTCGCAGCAGGGACCCCGACTCCGCGACGTCTCGTACGACGCCTCCGGGCTGGTGTCCCGGCCGGCCCAGCGCGTGATCCTCACCGCGAACCAGGCACTGCAGCGGGTGTCCGCCGCCGACGTCCGGGTCAGCCCGGCGGCAGCGCACACCGTGACCTCGAGCGGGAACACGATCGCCGTGGAGTTCGCCGGACCACTGGCGTACGACCGCGACTACACGGTCACCGTCGCGGGCGTCCGCGCCCCCGGGCAGCGTGCGACCTCGGACCTCCGTGCCTCGATCCGAACGGGGAGTACCGACGTCCTCGCGCTCGTCCCGGGTGACGCCGGCGCGAAGGACCGCATCGTCCGCCGGTCCCTCGACGCCGGGGGCGCGACCACCGTGTACCAGGCGACCGGCATCACGGAGTACGTCCGCCTCGGCCGGTCGCTCGTCGTGGTGAGCGGGACGGACGCCGGGTCCTCCGTCGACATCGTGCCGCTCGCCGGCGGGGTGCAGGACGAGGACGCCCCCGTCGAGCACCTCACGTTGCCGACCGCCGAGGGCCGCGTCACCGCCCTGCACGCCGCGGACGACGGCGCCTCGTTCGGGTTCGAGTACGCCGACACCTCGACCGGGCAGTCCCGCAACGTCGGGCTGTACGTCGTCGACATGACCGGGACGCACCTGCCGACCGCGGTCGACGGGAGCGGCAAGCCGGTGACCGGGGCCGTCCCGATGACGGTCGCGCAGTGGGCGTACGTGCCGCGGACCGAGAGCGCCCTCGTCCGGACCGGCAGCGACGACCTCGTGCTCGTCGACATGAGCGGCCGGACGGACGCCGTCCGGCTCGGGAGCGCCACGTACCTGCACGGCTTCGTCGGCACCGGCACCACCGCCGTGGTCGAGACCGGGACCGGCATCGTGCGCCTCGACCTCACGGACGGCAAGCGCACGGCGTTGCAGGCCCCCGATGCCAGCACCGACGCCGCCTACCTCGGGCGCATCGCCCAGCTGACGGACGACAGCTACCTGCGGGTGGTGGGGGACGTGCGGTCGGACGGGACCATCTCGCAACGGATCGTGCGCGTGGAGGGGAGCCGCGCCTCCAGGCTGCCCGTGACCGTCCCCGAGGACGCGAGCGTCACCGCGGTCTGCCCGTCACCGAACGGGCAGTTCGTCGCCGTCGCGACGAAGTCGGCGACGAGCGAGCTCGTGAGCATCGTCGACGCCACCTCGGGAGCGCTCGAGGCGAGCATCGACGCGGGGTCCGTGGACTGGTGCGCGGCGTTGCCGTCGGGCGACGAGGTCGGCTAGCGCCGGAGCGTCACCTTCGGGTACTCGCCGAACCGGCGGAGGTACTCGCCCGAGAACCGACCCATGTGCGTGAAGCCCCAGCGCGCCGCGACGTCCGCGACCGCGACCTGGGCGGGGGAGGCGCGGAGCAGGTCCTCGTGGGCGCGGCGCAGCCGGACCTCGCGGAGGTACTGCATCGGCGACCGGTCGAGGGTCCGGTGGAAGGCCTCCTGCAGGCCGCGGACGCTGAGGTCGGCGACCCGGGCGAGGTCGGACACCGTCAACGGTTCGTGCGCGTGCGCGTGGATGTGCTCGACGGCGGTGCGGATCCGGGCGTTCCGGTGCTCGCCCCAGCCGATCGGTGCCACCTCTGCGCGGAACCGGTACATGTCGAGCAGCGCCCTGGTGGTCTCGCGCTGGGACTCGTGCCACGCGAGCGACTCCGAACCCTGCTCACGGAGGGCCCGGATCGATGACGCGACCGCGGTGCGCCACCGGGTCATCGACTCGGCCGTCGGGGTGGCGTTCCGGTCGAAGTCGACCGACCCGTCGACCAGGTACCGCTCGGACGCGACGTCGAGCACGAGCCCGCGGTCGAGGTGCACGAGCCGCTGGTCCCAGTTCGTGTAGTCGATGCTGAACCGCTGCTCGATCGGGAAGAGCGTCGGGACTCCCGGTCGCATCCGGACCTCGTCACGGCCGGCGTCGATCGCGGCAACGCCGTCGTCGATCCACTGGACCACGACCTCGCCCTCGACGGCCGCGTCGCCGCGGAGGGACCCGTGCATCTGCGACCGGCGGATGCTCATCCGGTCGTCGCCGACACCGACGTAGCGGTACCAGTACGAGCCGTCGGTGCGATCGGACCGCCACGAGCGGCCGGCGTACATGCCGGCGAGGTCGCTCACGGCGGCGTCCGTGTCGGTGCCCGCGACGGACACGAGGGGAGGGGTGCCCTCGTGGGCCGTGGTGGTCATGGGTCGAGTCTGTCGTGCGTGGCGCTGTCCCGCCTGCGTGGTGCGCGTGTCGGATGGCTCAGCGACCGTGCGACGGCGTCCCGCTTCGGGGCGACGCATCGCCTCGACACCCGAAGCGCAGCGACGCGTCGATGAAGACGACACGGTAGAACGTCATCCGATGGGCTTCGGTCAGTCCGTTCGGGATCTCGAGCACGACCGATCACTCCGCCGTTTTGCATACAGTGTTCACAATCTGAAGTGTACAGAACGGTCGGTTTGATGTGCGTCACGGACTGGAGACGCGGTGCCAGCTGGCACCGCGCCTCCAGTTCCTCACTGGTCGCGTGGAGGACGCGGGTCGCTACGCCAGCGTCGCCGCGTCGATCACGAAGCGGTACCGGACGTCCGACGACAGGACGCGCTCGTACGCCTCGTTGATGTACTCGGCGCTGATGAGCTCGGTCTCCGGCAGGATGCCGTGCTCGGCGCAGAAGTCGAGCATCTCCTGGGTCTCGCGGATGCCGCCGATGGCCGAACCGGCCCAGCTGCGACGCGAGCCGATCAGGGCGAAGGCGGGGACCTCGAGCGGCTCCGACGGGGCACCGACGTTGACGATGGTGCCGTCGACCGCGAGCAGGCCCAGGTAGGCACCCATCGGGATCTTCGCCGACACCGTGTTGATGATGAGGTCGAAGGAGTTCGCGAGCTTCTCGAACGTCTCCGGGTCCTTCGTCGCGTAGTGGGCGACGGCACCGAAGCGGAGGGAGTCCTCCTGCTTGGACGTGGTCTGCGACAGGACGGTGACCTCGGCGCCGAGCGCGGCGGCGATCTTCACGCCCATGTGGCCGAGCCCGCCGAGGCCGACGATCGCGACCTTCTTGCCGGGGCCGGCCTTCCAGTGGTGCAGCGGCGAGTACAGGGTGATGCCGGCGCAGAGCAGTGGCGCGACCTTCTCGATGTCGAGCGACTCGGGGACGCGCAGCACGAAGTCCTCGTTCACGACGACTGCCTGCGAGTAGCCGCCCTGGGTGATGCTGCCGTCGGCGGGGTCGACGCCCGCGTAGGTCTGGATGTTGCCCTTGAGGCAGTACTGCTCTTCGCCCTTCAGGCAGTTCTCGCACTCGCCGCAGGAGTTCACCATGCAGCCGACGCCGACGCGGTCGCCGACCTTGTGCTTGGTGACGTTCTCGCCGACGGAGGCGACGTGGCCGACGATCTCGTGGCCGACGACCTGGGGGTACTGGATCTCGCCCCACTCGCCGCGGACGGTGTGGATGTCCGAGTGGCAGATGCCGGCGTAGGCGATGTCGATCTCGACGTCGTTCGGGCCGAGGTCACGACGGGTGATGGTGGTCTTGACGAGCGGTTCCGTGGCGGACGGGGCCGCGTACGCGTTGACGGTGCGCAATGGTCTCCTCGTGGGGTTGCTTCAGGACCGGATCCGGTCCTGCTCCAGTCTGCTGGAGCGCGCCACAGCGTGGGAGGTACGGATGGGACACCCCTGGGGCGGAATGCAAGGCGGCCGGCCGCAGACTGCTCGGCGACCGTCGCTCGTCAGCGAACGCTGGCGGCCTCCTCAACCATGTTTAGGCTGGTGCGGTACTCCGGTGCTTCAGGCTCCACCGCGAAGCTCACGATCTCGACGTGGTGGTCCTTCAGCGCAGCGAGGACTGCCTCGGGGGTCGTGTAGAAGAACTCTCGTCGCAGGTTCACGCGGTTGACCCGCTGCTCGGCGAAGTGCTGGTGCAGCATCGTCTCGATGCCGACCGCATCGTCGGCGAAGAACAGGGCATGCACGTCGAACCGGAACGGGACGGAAGCGTCGCCGAGCTCGTTCACCCGGTCCATGGGTTCGAGCCGTCGCGTCATACCGATCTTGACCATGCGCTCACCGAAGGCTCCGACGTTGGAGATGACGTAGACGTACCCGGCTCGCACGTTCGCAGCACGGTAGTCCACGTCGGCGACTGCGCGATCGACGTCCTCGAGCTTCGAGCGGATCCGAGCGGCACCGTCCAGATCTCCGTTCGCTTCCAGTGCTGCGAGTGTCGCCAGGTAGTGGCCGCGTTCCTTCTCGAGGCGGTCGCGCTCGACCTGCAGTTCCTGTTCTGCCTTCCGCTGCTCGCGAAGCTCTGCGCGTCGCTCCCGCTCGAGTTCCTTCTCTGCCTGCACGGCCTGCAGGTGACGCGCAGCGAGTTCCAGTTCTTCGAGACGCATCCGGTGGTAGGAATCGGTGATGCGGAGACTGATCATCTGACCGCTCTTCGCGATCTGTTCGGCGGCGCGCGACAATCGGGCCTGTGCGGTGTGCAGGTTCCCGGCTCGTGTCGCCTTGACGGCGTTCTCGGCCTCTGCGTTGTAAGCGCGGAGCAGGACTTTCGTCATGTCGTTCACGAACTTCCTGCCCTGCGCCGCGGAGTTGTTGAACGTGAAGTTCATCGTCGACGACACGGCGACCTTGTCTCGTACCGCGTTCTTGATGCGGCTCCTGAGCGCCTCGAGCGACGTCGCGAGCGCCGCCGACGACCCGGCCGGGTGCTCGTAGTCGAAGAGCCCTACGGACTGCAGTTCCGCGGCCGTCTGGGACCCGACGAGTGTGCGGGAGACCTCCTCCAGCTCCGCGCGTGCGAGACGAAGGTCGGCGAGGAGTTGATTGAGTTGCTGCTCGCTCTGGGTTCGACGCTCGAGTGCTTCGCGCGAGGCTCGCGACTGTTCTTCGGCAACGAGCCGTCGGCTCTCGTCGAGCGTTTCCGACGCCTCCTTGCGGAGCGACGCAGACTCCTCGAGCGCGGCCTGCCGCTCGGCGGCGAGCTCGGCCTCTACCGACTCTCGGTACGAGTCGATCTCTTCGAATCGTCGGAGCCCGTGGCGCGCGATGGTCCCCTCAGCCGCAGCGAGCCGTGCACGTGCCTCGTTCTTCGACAACCGCTCTCGCTTCTGGGGCGCTGCTCCGGGCACAGCTGGTTCGGCACCAGCTTGCTGCGCTCGCAACTCACGTCGTGATCGAAGCGGAACGTCCCGCTCCCGAGAGAGTCGGGTCACTGGGCGGGCCGGGACGCTCCCGTTTTGCTTGTACTGCGTGTGAGGTGTCCAGCCCAGGCCGTCGAAGTACCGCACGATGGTCGGGTCTTGTGGGTCGTCGTACCAGCCCGGCGCAGCGCTCATCGAGTCAGGATACTGATGCGTGTCACAGGGTCGATCCCCAGAACGAGGGCAACGCAGGCTGGTCTGCGCCCGACCGGCTGCTCGAGGGAGAAGGTCCGGGATCCGGGCGACAGCCTCCGACAACTGGATCCGCTGAAGCCTTCAGGCGAGCCTCGCCAACCGCTGCCCGGCGATCCGGGCGAACCGCAGCGGGTCGGCCAGGGCGTCGGCGGGCTCGCCGGTGGTCTGCGTCGCGAGCACGGTGAGCGAGGCGGCGGCGTCGTAGTCGTCCAGCGGGGCATCGATCGCCCCCGCGACGAGCATCGACCGAGCAGCGGGAGCGTGCGACGCCGCCAGGGCCCGCACCACCGACGGCACCTTGCCCGCGGCGCTCTGCCCGTCGTACCGCCCCTCGCCCGTGACCACCACGTCGGCCCCGTCCAGCAGTGCCGGGAGTCCCAGGACGTCCGCGACCGCCGAGGCCCCTCGCGCGAGCGTCGCGCCCCACACCAGCAGCCCGAACCCCACGCCGCCGGCGGCACCGGCGCCAGGCGTCGAGGGGTCGACGTCAGGGAAGCGCCCCGCGAAGGCGGCCAAGCGGTCGTCGAATGAGGCCACCCGGTCGGGCGTGATGCCCTTCTGCGGCCCGAAGACCGCGGCGGCACCCGTCGGCCCGAGCAACGGTGACGTGACGTCGGTGAGCACGACGACCCCGCCGGACGGCAGCGGGAGATCGCCGATGACGTCGAGAACGGACGAACCGCCGTCCGTCGACGCACTGCCCCCGATCCCGAGCACGAGGCCGGTCACCCCGGAGGAGAGCGCGGCGGCGATCGTCTCGCCGAACCCGCGCGAGGTCGCGGTGTCCGGCAGCAGGTCCCCGCCGAGCAGGGGGAGCCCACTCGTCGCCGCGAGCTCGACCACGGCACGGCCGTCCGGCAGTCGGAGCCAGGACGTGTCGACGGGGGAGCCGTCCGGTCCGGTGACCGTGATCGGGACGCGGACCGCACCGGGGACGGCGGTCGCGAAGGCGTCGAGCGTGCCCTCGCCGCCGTCGGCCATCGGCGCGAGCGTCACGGAGTCGTCCGGTCGCACGGACAGCCAGCCCTCGCGGATCGCCTCGGCGACGGACGCTGCCGTCGCGGTGCCCTTGAAGGAGTCCGGAGCCACGACGATTCGCACCCGACAACCGTAGCGGAGACGACCGCTGGACAAGTCAGGTTAGCCTCACCTAAGTTAACACTCAGGTGAGGCTAACCTAACTCGCCTTTCGTTCCAGTTCCCCGGGGATCGCCCTTCCATGCCGTCACGCCGCCGCGCCCTCCTGGCCGCCGCCTCCGCCCTCGTCGTCCTCGCCGTGGCCACCGGGTGCAGCGCCGGCGGCGCGCCGGAACAAGCCGGCACCGCCGCAGCCCGCACCGCGGACTCCGCGACGAGCGCGACGGACCCGGCCACGAGCCTCCAGGCCATCGCCCCCGTCACCGACGCGAAGTCCGTCACCGGCGCGAGCACCGCGACCCTGACGACCGACCTGCCGCCGAAGGCGAGCACGGTCGACGAGCCGGAGCTGCCCGTCACCGTCACGGACAACCAGGACACGGAGGTCACCGTGACGAGCGCGGACCGCATCCTCGCGCTCGACGTCTACGGCACGCTGTCGTCGACCGTGTACGGCCTCGGCCTCGGCGGGAACCTCGTCGGACGCGACGTCTCCACCGGGTTCGCCGGCACCGAGGAGCTGCCGCTCGTCACCCAGAACGGGCACGAGCTCTCCGCCGAGGCGATCCTCGCGCTCCGTCCCACCGTGCTGCTCACGGACACGTCGCTCGGCCCCTGGGACGTCGTCCTGCAGATCCGGAAGGCGGGGATCCCGGTCGTCGTCGTGGACTCGCACCGGGACACCTCGAACACCGACCGGATCATCGACCAGGTCGCGACGGCGCTCGGTGTGCCCGAGACGGGTGCACGGTTGGTCGACGAGGTGCACGAGCAGCAGGAAGCCGTCGCCGCGCAGGTCGCGCGCATCGCCCCGCAGTCGGAGGCGGACAAGCTCCGGATGGTCTTCCTGTACGTGCGGGGGAACGCCGGCATCTACTACCTCTTCGGCCAGGAGTCCGGCGCGGACTCGCTCATCGACGCGGTCGGCGGGCGGGACATCGCGACGGAGCAGGACTGGAAGGGCATGCGGCCGGTGAACGCCGAAGCGCTCGTCGCCATGAAGCCCGACCTCGTGATCATGATGACGAAGGGCCTCGAGTCGGTGGGCGGCGTCGACGGGCTGCTGCAGCGGGTCCCCGCGATCGCGAAGACCCCGGCCGGGCAGCACCGCCGCATCGTGGACATGGCCGACACGACGGTGATGAGCTTCGGGCCGCGTACGCCCGAGATCGTGGCCGCGCTGGCAGCGGCGATCTACGCTCCGGAGCGGTCGCGATGACCGGTCTGGAGGCGCGGGTCGCGCCCGCCCCGAACGTCGCGGTCCCACCGCCGGTTGCGTCCAGGTCACGGGTCGGCCGGATCACGCTGCTGACGGTCGCGCTGGTGGTGGCGCTCGTCGTCGCCACGCTCGTGTCGGCGAGCGTCGGGCAGCTCGGGATCTCCCCGGCCGAGGTGCTCCGCACCGTCGGACGCTCGATCGGACTGCCGGTCGCCGGACCCTCGGACGACCTCGTCACGCAGGCGCTCTGGACGATCCGGTTCCCTCGGGTCGTCATGGCGCTCCTGATCGGCGCCGCACTCGCCGCGGCCGGGGTGCTCATGCAGGCGGTGTTCGCGAACCCGCTGGCGGACCCCGGGGTCGTCGGCGTCTCGGGAGGCGCCGCCTTCGGAGCCTGCGCCTCGATCGTGTTCGGTCTGCAGTTCGCCGGGTACTGGACGACCCCGCTCATGGCGTTCGCTGCGGGACTCGTCGCGACGATGCTCGTCTACGGACTGTCCCGCGCGGGCGGACGCACCGAGGTCGTCACGCTCCTGCTGACCGGCATCGCGGTGAACGCCTTCACGGGGGCGGGGCTGGCGTTCCTCACCTTCCTCGGGGACCAGCAGGCCCGCGAGCAGATCGTGTTCTGGCAGCTCGGGTCCCTCAACGGCTCGATGTGGGACCAGGCGGCGGCGATCGCCCCGGTCGTCGGACTCGGGCTCGCCGGCTCCGTCGTGCTCACCCGCTCCCTCGACCTGCTGTCGCTCGGCGACCGGGCCGCCCGGCACGTCGGGGTCCGGGTCGAGGCCGTCCGGATCGTCGCGATCGTCGTCGTCGCGCTGCTCGTCGGGGCAGCGGTCGCGTTCGCCGGGATCATCGCGTTCGTCGGGCTCGTCGTCCCGCACCTCATGCGGATGCTCATCGGCCCGGCGCACGGCCCGCTGCTGCTCGTCTCGACGCTCGGCGGCGCGCTGCTCCTGACGATCGCGGACCTGCTCGCCCGGACGCTCGTGCCGTACGCGGACCTGCCGATCGGCATGCTCACGTCGCTCGTCGGCGGGCCGTTCTTCTTCTGGCTCCTGCGCCGCGCACGCCGACGGTCGGGAGGCTGGGCATGACCGGCGCGACCCGCGTGACCGGGGTGACCGTCAGCGGCCTCGGCGTGGTCGTCGGGCGCCGCGCACTGCTCACCGACGTCGACCTGGTCGTCGAGCGCGGCGAGGTGCTCGCCCTCGTCGGACCGAACGGTGCCGGCAAGTCCACGCTGCTCCGGGCGATCGCGGGCGACGTCGACCACACCGGCACGGTCACGGTCGACGGGGTGCCGGCCGGGTCCGAGCCGCCGATCGCCACCGCCCGGCGCCGCGCGGTGCTCGAACAGGAGCACGCCGTCGCGTTCGGGTTCCGGGTCGGCGAGGTCGTCCGGATGGGGCGGGCGCCCTGGCGCGGGACCGACCGCGCCGAGGACGACGACCGGGTCGTGGCACGCGTGCTCGACCAGGTGGAGCTCGCCGACCGCATCGACCAGACGTTCCCCTCGCTGTCCGGCGGGGAGCGCGCACGGGCGTCCTTCGCCCGGATCACCGCGCAGGAGACACCCGTGCTGCTGCTCGACGAGCCCACCGCGGCGCTCGACCTGCGCCACCAGGAGGGCGTGCTCCGGATCGCCCGCGCGCACGCCGCCGCCGGGGGAGCGGTCGTCGTGGTCCTGCACGACCTCACCCTCGCCGGGGCGTACGCCGACCGGGTCGCGATGCTCGCCGACGGCCGGTTGGTCGCGGACGGCACCCCGGACGAGGTCATCACCGCCGAACGGATCAGCACCGTCTACCGGCACCCCGTCACCGTCCTGCCGGACCCGCACTCCGGAACCCCCGTCGTCGTCCCCACCCGCCAGGAGGCCGTCCAGTGACCACCCGAACCCACCGCCCGCTCCGCGCCGCGCTCGCCGGGGTGCTCGTCGCCGCGGCCTCCGGTGCGCTCCTGCTCGCCGGAGCCGCGCCCGCCTCGGCAGCGGGCCGGGTCAGCGTCGCGATCGAGGGCCACCCCGAGGTCACGAACCAGGTCGACTCCACCTACCTCACGACCCTGCGGCTGAACGGCTCCGGGTTCCAGGGCATCAAGAACGGGTACGGCGGCATCTACGTCGCGTTCGGCACCGTCGCCGGCACCTGGCAGCCGAGCAAGGGCGGCGCCACGGGCGTGGACTACAGCTACGTCCCCGACGACGAGTCGAACCCCACCGGGTACCTGGACTTCGTCGCGTTCGAGGGCAGCTCCACCGGCTACGCGGCGAACGGCGGCACCGTGGACTCGGCGACCGGCACCTGGTCGGCGACGCTCAAGGTGCCCGGCTCCACGTTCCAGGCGCTCGACCGGAACGGCGCCGCGAGGACCGTCGACTGCGCGCGCGTGCAGTGCGGGATCATCACGATCGGCGCGCACGGGGTGTCGAACGCGAACAACGAGTCGTTCACGCCGGTCTCGGTGCAGAACCTCTACGGCACGGGCGGCACGCTCGCCGGGAGCACCGGGCCAGCCACGGGGCAGACGCAGGCCGGCGCGACGGAGGCGGGTCGTGCCTCCAGTCCGTCCGCCGCTGCGACGCCGGGGGCGGGCGCGTCCGCTCGGGCGACGACGGCACCGAGTGCTTCTGCGACCGCCTCGGCGACCACCACCCCGACGGCGACGCCGACCGCGGTCGCCGCGGCTGCCGGCGGTGATGCCGGTGGCATCGATCCGAGCGTGCTGCGCATCGTGCTCGGCGGGCTCGCCGCACTCGTCGTCGCGGTCGCGGCGCTCGTCGTCTTCGCGATCGTGCACGCCCGTCGGGCGGCACGGCGCGCTGAGGAGTCGGGGTCCACAGGGGGCACCCGCACTGCAACACCAGTCAACAACTGAGAGGGAACACCATGGCAAGAACCATGCGCACGTTCGGCGTCACGCTCGCGGCAGGGGTCGCGGCGATCGGGCTGGCCGTCCTGCCGGCCGTCAGCGCCTCGGCCGCGACCGCGGTCACGAACGAGTTCGGCGCGAGCCTGTCCGTCAGCGGACCGGCGTCGGTCGTCACCGACGGCAGCGGCGCGGTGAACGGCGTCGGGAGCGGCACCGTGACGGTCACCGGCGACGGCTTCGACGGCAACGCCCAGGGGCGCGGCTTCGGCGTGTACGTCGTGTACGGCCCCAAGGAAGCGGACTACTTCACCAACTCGGGCTGGTTCGGCTCGGCGCAGTGGGTCTCGAAGAGCGCGTTCTCGGCCTCCGGCGGGTTCACCACCACGCTGAACGTCGCGAAGAGCTACACCGCCGACCCGCACCACACCGGCGACGCGGCGGCGACCGTGAACTGCGACTACGACGCCACCAAGACGAAGGCCGCGAACACCGCTCTCGGCCAGTACCAGTGCTTCGTCCAGACGTTCTCGGCGCACGGCGTCGCGAACGACCCCGCCGAGCTCGACGAGGTCCAGGTCCCCGTCAACTGGTGACCCTCGGCCCTGGGCGGCTGGCCGCCGTCCAGGGCACCCCCTTCTCTCCCGCCCCGATCCACCCGATCCCACCCGAGGAACCCATGCACACCCAGACCCGACCGCCACTGCACCTCCGTGTGCTCGGCGTCACCGTCGCCGCGATCATCGGCCTGACGTCGGCCATCGTCGGCACGGTCCCCGCCGTCGCCGCGGGCTCCGGCGCCTCCATCGTCTCCGGAGGCACGCTGGACTGGGGGTTCAAGAAGTCGTTCCGGAACTACGTGCCCGCGGCCGGCCAGTCGGCGTCGGACGGTGCCACGAAGCAGAGTGACGGCACGTTCCGGTTCGCCGCGGCCGACGGCACCTACGACGCGAGCACCCGGAAGCTCACCGTCAACGGGTCCGGCAAGGTCGTGTTCGACTACCGCGCCCACACGTTCGTCATCACGCTGAGCGACCCGACGATCGAGCTCACGCCGACCTCGGGCACGATGACCGCGGGGGTGGACGTGCGGCTCGTGGACCCCACCACGGGCGCCACGACCTCGGACCCGGGCACCAAGCGCATCGCCTTCGCCACGATCGACGTCACGAAGGGCACCCGGGCGGTGACCGCGGGCGACTACTCGTGGACCGACCTGCCGACCACGATCACGGCGGCGGGCGCTGCGGCGTTCGCGGCGGACATCACCGGCGGGAGCAACCCGACGCAGTTCTACTCGGCGGGCACCGCGCTCGACCCGCTGTCCGTGCACGTCACGGGCGGCTGGCCGGCCGAGGGGTCGGATCCCGACGAGCAGTTCAGCGAGCCGGGCGTCCAGGGCCTCGTGAGCACCGGCGTGCAGACCACCGCCGGTGACACCACCATCGGGCGGGTGACGACGGTCCTCCGCGACGCGAAGAACGGTCTGGTCGTCGTCCAGGTCCCCGCTGCCGGAACCGCCAAGGCCAGTTACCTGGTGCTGGACGACGACGGCAAGCGGGTCGCCGGGCCGATCGACCCCGGCGTCGCGACCTCGAGGCCGAGCATCGACCCGTCCACCGGCAACATCGTCGCCACCGCCTCGCTGCCCGCCGCGGAGTTCGGCGGTACGGGTGCGAACGTGCAGGGCTACGTCGTGGTCGAGCGCGGTGCCGACGCCGCCTACCGGAACGTCGTGCACGTGAAGCCCTCGGTGGCCGTGCCCGCCGCGAAGGCGTTCTCGGTCGACCCCGCCGACGGCTCGATCATCGCGCAGATCGCCCCGGCGGCGAACGGCGGCTCCGCCGGACTGCAGCGCGTGGCCGCCACCGACTCGGGCACGTCGAACCCGATCGGCCCCAGCCCCGCCGGCGGGACCGTCCGTGCCGTCACCCGGACCGCGACGCTGATCGGCTCCGTCGCCGGGACGATCAGCTCGGTCGGCGTCGACTGGAGCGGGAAGCGTGCCGTGTCGTTCGACCAGGGCGCCGCGCTCGCACGGGTCGTCGACCTCACCAGCGGTGCCCTCGTCGCCGACGTGTCGATCGGTGCGGCGGCGACCTCGGCCGCCGCCGGCGGGACCGTCGTCGACTCGCAGGGACGGGCGTGGTGGAGCAACGACGGTGACGGGAAGCTCCGCGCCGTCGCACTCCGGGGCACCCCGTCGGTGACGACCACGATCGACCGGGACGGCGGCGCCGCGTTCCTCGCCGTCGACGAGTCCGCGAAGCGTCTCTGGGTCGCAGCCCCCGGCAGCGCCGACGCCGGGAACGTCCTCCGCGCCTACCCGATCGACGGCAGCACTGCTCGCACCGTCGTGGCCGAGTACTCGCCGGGCAACAACTACACGGGCGACCCGTTCGTCCTCACCGCCGACGGCCGTGTGGTCCTCGGCGTGACGAACACCGCGACGGACCCCGCCGGCCAGGGCCTCCGCACGTTCGCTGTCGTCACGACGCCGGCGTTCACGAAGCAGCCCGCCGACGTCGCGGTCACCCTGACCGGCGCGACGAAGGCCGCGGACGGCACCGTGAGCGGCGCGACCCCGGCCGAGGTCCGTTTCACGGCCACGACGACGGGCTCGCCGACACCGACGCTCCAGTGGCAGAAGCAGACCCCCTCCGGCTGGGCCGACGTGCAGGACGGTGGGTCGGTGTCCGGCGCGACGACCTCCACACTGCGGATCACCGCGACCGAGGCGCTGAACGGCGACCGGTACCGGGCGATCGCGACGAACGGCATCGGCGACACCGTCATCGGGAGGGTCGCGTCGAGCACCGCGACCCTGCGCGTCACCGTGCAGGAGCCGACCGCCCCGACCGACCCGGGCGGCACCGGCGGCTCGACCGTCGTCGGCGCGGACGGATCGATCACGGGAGCGAAGAACGCCCGCGGCGCGTCGACCAACGTCAAGCCGGCGACCGGCCTGACGACCACCGCGGCCGGCAGCACGCTCACCGTCAAGGGATCGGCGTTCTCGAAGCACACGAACGGCTCCGGGCTGTACGTGCTGTTCGGCTACGTCACGAAGTACCCCAGTGCCGGCGGCGCCGCGGGCAACGGCTACGACTACATCCCCGGCGGTGGGAGCGGTGGTCAGGACGGGCAGGGCTTCGTCGCGTGGCCGGACAACACCGGGACCGGCGCAGCGGCGACCGCGAAGTTCAGCGGGACGGTGAACGCCGGGTTCACGCAGTCGGGTGTCGTCGCGAAGGCCACGTTCACCGGCCAGTCGACGAAGCGCGTGGACTGCCTGTCGGGTGCCGTGCAGTGCGGCATCATCACGATCGGCGCGCACGGTGCCCAGGACGCCGCCCTCGAGACGTTCACCCCGGTGTACTTCGCCGGGCAGACCGTCCCCGGCGCACTGCCGACCGGCCCGACGAGCGGTGGCGGCAACGGCGGCACCACGGTCATCCAGCCGCCCGTCGTCCAGATGCCCCCGGCCGCGAGCGCGCCGACGATCCGGAACGCCGCGGTCACCGCTCCGCCGGCGAAGAACCCGAACTCGGCCAAGGCGCCGGCTGCCGCCGCACCGCCGACCGCCCCGGCAGCGGACTCGGATGAGTTGCAGCGCAAGATCGAGGCGGGTGAGATCGACGTCGTGTCGGCGTCCGACGCGGGACTGCCCGAGGAGGTCCGTGCCGGCGACGAGCTCGCCCTCTCGCTGGCCTGGTCCGGCGAGGACACCGGCGGCACGGCGTGGACGTACTCCGAGCCGGTGCAGGCAGGCGACTTCACGGTCGCCGACGGCACGGCCACGGGCACGGTCGACACGGCGGGCCTGTCGGAAGGCGGGCACCACGTCGTCCTCGTCGGTGACCGCGGCACGATCGTCGCGGTGCCGTTCACGGTCTCGGGCGCTTCCGCTGCCGCCACGACGGACGGGTCCGAGGCACAGGTCGCCGCGGCCTCGACGACGGGCGGTTCCGGCGGGATGTCGACCGAGACCCTGCTGCTCGTCGTGATCGGGTTCCTGGCCGGGCTCGTGGTGCTCGCGATCGGGCTGGTCGTGCTGCTCCTGACGGGTGTGCTGCAGGTCCGGACCCGGAGGAAGGCACCGGTGCCGGCCGCCGGGTGACCGGAGGCGCGGTCAGCGTGCGGCGAGCGCGGCCAGGAACGTCGCCTCGGCCAGGGCCATGTGCTCGATCTCCGAGGGGTCGACGCTCTCGTCCGGGGCGTGCACGTTCGCCGCGGGCTCGGACACCCCCGCGAGGATGACCTCGACCCCGGGGATCGCCCGCTCGAACGTCGCACAGAGCGGGATCGAGCCACCGCCGCCGAGCGAGCCCACCGACGACACCTCGTACGACGATGCCAACGCAGCCCGGAACGCGTCGGAGTACGGGCCCGCGGTCGCGGAGAACCCCGGACCGCCGCCGACGACCCGCGCAGTCACCTCGACCCCGGCCGGTGCCCGCCGCTCCAGGTGCGCCACGAGCAGCGCACCCGCCGCGACGGGGTCGACGCCCGGCGGCACCCGGAGGTTGAGCGCGGCGCCCGCTGTGGCCTGCACGGACGGCGAGGACCCCGCGACTGCCGGTGCGTCGATCCCCACGATCGTCACCGCCGGTCGTGCCCAGACCTGGGATGCCGGGTCCCCGGATCCGATCGGTACGGCGCCGTCGAGCATGCCGACGTCGGACGCGAACCGTCCGGCGTCGTAGGGGAGCCCGTCCCAGGTGCCGGAGGCGTCGAGCCCGTCGATGGTCGTGTCGCCCGCGTCGTTCCGGAGCGAGGCCAGGAGTGACACGAGGGTGGCGAGGGCATCGGGTGCGGCGCCGCCGAACATCCCCGAGTGCACGTTGCCGCGCAGTGCCCGGACCCGGAGCTCCACACCCGCGGTGCCCCGGAGCGAGGTGACCAGCGCGGGCACCCCGGCAGCGGCGTTCCCGGCGTCCATCACCACGGCGGCGTCGACCCCGGCGAAGGAGTCGGCGTGCGCGGCGACGTAGTCTTCGAGGCCGTCGGTCGGCTGCTCCTCCGAGCCCTCGACGACCACGACGAGCCCGACGGGGAACGACCCGTGCACGTCGCGCAGCGCCCGGAGTGCCACGAGGTGCGTGACGATCCCGCCCTTGCAGTCCGCCGCGCCGCGGCCGTACAGCCGGCCGTCCCGCGGGGTGAGGGTCCACGGATCGCTGGTCCACGCCTCCACGTCGCCTGCGGGCTGCACGTCGTGGTGCGCGTAGAGCAGCACCGTCGGTGCGCCGGCGGGTGCGGGGGTGGAGGCGATGACCGCCTGCGAGCCGTCCGCGGTGGTGGCGAGCCGCGCCTCCAGGCCGAGGTCCGCGAACGCGCCCCGCACGGCGGAGGCGACCTCGTGGCAGTCGTCGAGCGACTGCACGGCCGGATCGTGCACGGACGGGATCGCGACGAGCGCAGCGAGGTCGTCGAGGCCTTCCGCCATCCGGTCGCGGACCGCGGTGCGCAGGGAAGACGGGCTCACGAGCGCCCGATCTCCCAGATGCGGAAGAGTCCGGACGCGTCGACGGACTTCGACAGCCCGGTGAGCGACTTCTGCCCGATCACGTTCTCCTGCCCGGCGAGCAGCGGGATGAGCGGCACCGACTCGGCGGTGTCCTGCTGGATCTGCTCGATCTCGGCCTTGCGCTTCGTGATGTCCGGCTGCACGGCCTGGGACGCGACGAGCCCCTGCACCGTCGTGTCGTCGAACCCGTTCGCGAGCAGGTTCACGTCCGCCGAGCCGTACGCCGGCGTCAGGTAGGACGACGCGTCCGGGTAGTCCTGGAAGAAGCCGAGCTGGAAGACGGGGTACTCGCTCTTGCCGACGTTGCCGACGTAGGTGTCCCAGCTCGCCGACTGCAGGTCGACCCGGAACAGCCCGGTGTCCTCGAGCTGTTCCTTGATGAGCGCGTACTCGTCGTCGGAGCCCGAGCCGTAGTGGTCGGTCGTGTACTCGATCGGCAGGGTCACCGGGGTGGTCACGCCGGCGTCCTGCAGGATCGACTTCGCGGAGTCCCCGGACAGGTCCTCGAACGCGTCCGTCGCCCCGGCGAACCCGGTCGGCACGATCGACCAAGCCGGCGCGTAGGTGCCCTGGTAGACGTCCTTCGCGATCGCTGCCCGGTCGACCGACGCGGCGACGGCCTGCCGGATCGCCTGCTTCTGCGCGGCGTCCTTCCCGGGCATGGTGTCGAGGTTGAACGCCAGGAACCGGATCTCACCGGAGTTGCCCTGCACCCGCTGCAGCCCGTCGTCCTTCGACAGCGAGGTCACCTCGGTCGGCGTGAGCTGGCGGTACGCGACGTCCGCGTCGCCCTTCTGCACGGCGAGCTTGAGGTCGGCGGACTTCGTGTACTGCTTGATCGTCACGTGCTTCGTCGCCGGAACAGAGCCGTCGTAGTGCTCGTTCGCGGTGAGGGCGATCGTCGCTCCGCTGTCGGCGGACTGCTCGAGCGCGTAGGGCCCGGAGCCGACGACCCCGGCGTTCGCGTGCACCTTCGTCTTCGAGAACACCTTCGAGTCGACGATCGCGCCCGCCATGCTCGCGAGCACGTACGGGAACGTCTGGTCGTTCGCCTGCTTCAGGGTGAAGGTCACGGTGCTGCCGGACGCCGAGACCGAGGCCATGTTGGCGAGCAGCGAGCCCGGTCCGTTCGACGACCCGAGGGTCACCTGGCGCTCGAACGAGAACACGACGTCCTTCGCGGTCAGGTCGTCGCCGTTCGAGAACTGCAGGCCGTCGCGGATCTCGCACACGTAGTGGGTGCCGTCGGTGAAGTCGCAGGACTTCGCCACCTCGGGGCTCGTGGTGGTCTTCCCGGCCGGGTAGGTGAGCAGGTGCTGGTACAGCTGCGTCTGCACCGTGTAGCTGCCACGGTCCCAGGCGCCCGCGGGGTCGAGGGAGGTGACGACGTCGGTGGTGCCCACGACGAGGCCGTCCACGTCGGAGTCGGTCGACGAGCCGGTGTCGGCGCAGCCGGAGAGGACGGCGGCGACGGCCGCGGTGAGCGCGAGGGCGCTGATCAGTCGGGTCTTCATGGGTCCTGGGTCTGTGGGGAGGAGCGTCAGAGGGAGAAGCGGGGATGGGGTGCCCCGCCGGTCGCGAGGTCGGCGATCATGTCGCCGAGCAGCGGTGCGAACTTGAAGCCGTGGCCGGAGAACCCGGTGGCGACGGTGACGGGGCCCCGACGGTCGATGACGAAGTCCTCGTCGGGGGAGTTGTCGTACAGGCAGCTGATGAACGTCGGCTTCGACGCGTCGACCCCCGGCACGAAGCGCTCGACGTACGCCTGCAGCCGCGCGGCCTCGGCGGGTACTGGCGTGAAGTCGCGGTGGTCCGGGTCGACGACCGGTCCCGTCCCGTGGAACCCGACCTTGACGCCCTCGCCCGGCGTGAGCAGGCCGTACACGTCGTCGCCGTCGGCCCAGTGCACGAAGCTCGGCCAGGCCTCGTCCGGCAGGTGGCTGGGGAAGTGGGCGGGCTGCTTCTGGGTGACGCGGATGGCCGGGAGGCGCGCCCCGCGTTCCGCGAGCAGGTCACCGATCAGCGTGGGGGCCCACGAGCCCACCGCGGCCACCACGGACGCGGTGCGGACCGCCTCGGTGTCGCCGGCGGCGGCCGTCAGGGTGACGGTCACGGCGTCGCCGTGGTCCTGGACGCCGGTGACCCGGGTGTCGAACCGGAGGTCGGCGAGCCCCGTGCGCTCGGCCAGGGTGAGGAAGAGCTCGATCGCCTCGGCGGAGTGGATGCGCCCGGCCGTGTCGTGCGTGAGGACGTGCCCCTCGAACGCGATGCCGGGCCAGCGGGCAGCTGCTTCGTCCGGGGTGAGGGTCTCGTGCGGGATGCCCGCGTCCGAGAGCGCCGCGGCGATGGCGTCGACGACCTCGGGTCGACCGTGGTCCACTGCGCCGGTCCGGTCGATCAGGGTCGTGTCGCCCGCGGCCTCGAGCGCTTCCCACAGCTCCAGTGCGCGGGTCGTCAGCGCGACGTACTCGGCGTCGGCGTAGCCCTGCCGGAAGATCCGGGTCGCACCGTGCGAGGAGCCGTTGTGGTGCCCCCGCTCGTGCTGCTCGACCAGGAGGACGCGCTCGCCGCGGGCGGTCAGGGCGTACGCGGTCGCAGCGCCGACGACTCCGGCACCGATGACGACGTGGGTGGTGGCGGGAGTGCTCGTGCTCATGCTGCTGCTCCGGCGCGGCGGGCGTCGGCTTCGCGGCGAGCGGGCATCAGCCCGACGACGTCCTGCTCGCTCAGGGCCTCGGCGGGGAAGCGCGCCGGGTCGTACCGGCTCGCGTCGCCGAGCGTGGTCGTGCCCGTGACGCTGAGCTCGGCTGCGATCCGCCCGAGGCCCGGACCGTGCGTGACACCGGACTCGTTGTCGCCGCCGGCCACCACGAGCCCAGCGACCTCCGGGACGGCACCGACGATGAAGTTCCGGTCCGCGGTCATCGAGACGACGCCCTGCGTGGCGGTCTCGTCCGCCCCGAGTGCGCTCGCCGCGTCCGGCAGCAGCTTCGCCACGATCGGGTGCAGGGACTCGCGCATCGCGTCGAGCAGGTCGGGGCGGACCGGCCGGCGTGCGGGTTCGGTGCGGCGGTCGGCCCCGCTGACGAAGAGCGGCTCGTACCCGCGGCCCGCGCCGTACGTCAGGCCGCCGCGGTGCTCCCGGATCCACAGTCCCTGGAGTTCGGGGAGCATCAGGGTCGGCAGCGTGCCCGGCAGACCGAACGGCTTCGTCACCAGGCGGCTCGCGACCACCCGCACGGTCGGCAGCTCGCGCCCGAAGGGTGCGAGGAGGGTGTTCGTCCAGCTGCCGGCGGCGAGCACGACCCTCGCGGCGTCGATGACCTCGCCACTCGCGGTCCGGACGCCCGTGACGGAGCCGTCCCGTGCCTCCAGGCCGGTGACCGGGGTGTGCTCGCGGAACGTGACGCCGCGTGCGCCGAGTGCTCCGATGAGTGCCGCGGCCGTTTCGGGCGCGCTGATCTGGATGCCGTCGGGGTGGAAGAAGCCGGCCGTGACCGCGGACGGGTCGAGGCCCGGGACGAGGTCGGCGGCCTCGGCCGGGGTGAGCGTGCGTGCGCCCGCCGGGCGGAACCGGTGCTCCTCGAACGGCGGGATGTGGTCGGCGCGGCCCTCGTCGGTGACCGTCAGCCAGACGTTGCCGTTCTGGCGGTACCCCGTCGGGCCGTTCCCGGACTCGGCGAGGCGGCGGTAGAAGTCGATGCCGTACTGCTCGACGTCCCGTTCGGACTCGTTCCAGTACCAGGCGTAGCCGGCTGCCCAGAGGCCCACGAACCCGGCACCCGCGGTCGTCGTCCCGCCCGCTGCCGGGCCGCTGTCGACCACGACGACGCGCTGGCCGAGCTCGGCGAGGTGCCAGGCGGTGGAGAGGCCGATGATGCCGGCGCCGACGACGACGGTGGGGGAGGGCATGTCGCGATCGTAGTTGCGGTCCGTTTCCGACACGTGTCGTCGATGACGCCGTGTGACGCTCAGTCCTCGGTGGCGAACGCCTGCAGGACAGCCGCGGCGGACTTCGCGACCAGGGCGTCGTCGTACTTCGCTGCCGGGTCGTTCCTGGTCGTCAGGACCGAGATGGTGATCTCGTGGCCGTCGGTCGTCTGGATGCGGGCGATGTCGTTGCGGATGCCGCCTGCGCCACCGGACTTGTCCGCCACCGTCCACCCCTTCGGCGCGCCGGCGCGGATGAGGGTGTCGCCCGTGGCGTTGCCGCTCATCCAGTCCTGGAGCTGCGCGGTGTCCGAGGCGTTCAGCGTGTGCCCGTCGAACACCCTCGCCAGGTCGGCGGTGAACGCTGCAGGGGTGGTCGTGTCCTCGGTGCTGCCGGGCTCGATCGTGTTGAGGGCCGGCTCGTCGTTGACCACCTGGGTCGTGGCGTCGCCGAGTTCGGTGAGGGCGTCGCCGAGTCCCTTCGGTCCGCCGATCCGCTTGAGGACGAGGTTGAGCGCCGTGTTGTCGCTCTGCCGGACCGCGGCCTCGGCCAGCTGCGAGTACGTCAGCCCGTCGGACACGTGCTGCTCGGTCACCGGGGAGTACCCCGCCGCCGTGACGTCGGCCGCGGTCCAGTGCACTCGTTCGTCACGGGCGGCACCGTGCACGGACCGCAGGAACTGCGCGGCTGCGAAGGCCTTGAGCGTGGACGCGTACCCGAAGCGGCGGTCGCCGTTGTGCGAGATCGTCTCGCCGGTCGTCGTGTCGGTCGCGACGATCCCGACGGTGGCGTCGTACTGCTGTTCGAGCGCCGCGAGGGCCTTCGCGACGGCGGCGCGGTCGGCCGGTGTGACGCTGGTCGCGGTCGGACTCGGCGTGCTGCTCACCGGGGCCGGCGTGCCCGTCGATCCGGGGCTGCCGCCGCTCGCGCACCCGGCGAGCACGAGTGCAGCCGTCGCGGCGACGACGAGGGGCGAGCGGAGGTGGCGCATCCGCTCACCCTTCCTCGGCCGGCTGGGACCACGCCGCACGCGCCCACCATCAGCACGCTGAACGGCGAGCCCACCACCTCGTGACCGGACGACGAAGGGCCGCCCGATCCGGGCGGCCCTTCGTGCTTCGGAGCGAGTGACGGGAATCGAACCCGCGCTACCAGCTTGGGAAGCTGGAGTTCTACCATTGAACTACACTCGCGCACCCCGCTCAGTGGGACGACGCAAGCCTAGCGGATTCTCCGCTGGAAGCCAGCCGAGCGCCCACCGTGCGCCGCGTGGCGGACGCGATCCGTGCCTCCAGGCCGGCTGCCGCGGCGTCCCGAGGACGCGAGCCGGGCGCACCCGAGTCTCCGCTGTGAGCCCGCCCGCCTGACGGACAGGTGTCGTCCTCGTGTGTACCGTCCAGGTGGATCGAGCGTCCCGCCAACCCCGAGGAGGACCCGGATGGTCAGGCATCCCCTCATCGACGACGTGGTCGGCCCCGCCATCGTGGTCGAGTCCGCTTCGCCGGTGGTGTGGCTGACCGATGCGCTCGCCTCCCTGCTCCGACGTGCGTCCGAGTCCGGCCGCATGGTCGTGCTCCGCACCGGCCAGGAGGCATCCATCACCCCCGCCCTGCGGCACGCGTTGGGAGCACACGGGGCTGCGTGGGCCGTGCTCGCCCCCGACGGCACGTTGCGTGACGGCCGCACGGGGGTCGCTGCCTCCGGCATCGAGGACTTCGTCCGGCGCGGCCCCGAGCTCGTGGGCACCCAGTCGCCGGAACACCCCGTCGCGACGGACTCCGTGCGACAGATCAGCATCGACCTGACGCTCCGACACCACTCCGAGCGGGCGATCGACATCGGCTCCGCGATCGAGGCCCTGTGCGAGACGGTCGGCACGTGCCCGACGCGCTGGGGCACCGCGGAGCCGCTCACCGTGCCGTGGGACCGCTGGGTCGTCACGCAGTACGCCAAGCACGAGGCGCCGGCGATCTCGACCTCGTACGCCGTGGGCGAGGGGTTCTCGGCGACCATGACCGCGCACCTGCTCGACGGGGTCGTCGTCGAGACGATGTCCGCCGTGCTGACCATCCCCGAGGACGGCGCAGACCCGGCCCTCGCGACGAAGCTGCTGGACGCGGTGCACCGTGTCGCGGACGACGTCGAGCCGGTGTTCGGCGTGGTGATGCAGCGTCGTGGAGACGCCGACCACCTCGTCCGCGCGGTGTCGCACGGCGAACCCACGCCCCTCGCGGTCGTCGTCGGACCGGAGGCGTCGCAGTTCCTCGACCGCGACGGCGTCTGGCCGCCACCGCGCACCACCACGTCGACGTTCGGCGGCGGCGGGCTCGTGGTGCGGTTCGACGACGGGTGGGAGGCGCTCGAGGCGTTCCTGGACCGCATCGACGAGGACCGCTTCCTGCAACTCGTCGGCGGCGCCCCGCTCGACCCCGCGCACGACGAGGGCACGCTCGACGGGCACGTCAGCGGAGCCGGCGGTCCGAGCTACGGCGGTTCTGGATCGCACGCGTTCGGCGGTCACGGTGCCCCGTGACGTCACCCTGCTCTGCCGGGACGCAGTGGAGACGCGCGACGTCGCCGAGGCCCTGCTCCTGCACGACGAGACCTGGGGTGTCCGGGCGCTCGACGACGGCCCGATGATGCAGGTCTGCCGGGACGCCACGCACCCGGTGATCACGGTGCTCGGGGTTCGGCGGGTGGACTCCCTCGACGAGGTCCAGCGGATCCTGCCGGACGCCCCGACCCTGTCCACGCCGTTGTGGTGGGTCGACACGGTGACCCCGGCGGGAGCGGACGGCGAGTCCGGCATCTCCGCTGCGCTCGAGGCCGCGCTCGACCTCGACGCGGTCTGCATCGTGCACGGCGACTGACCCACGCCGCGCCGCGGTGCGCGCACCCGCGCCGCGGTGCTGCGCGGCCCCGCGCCGTAGTGTGCGAGGTTCCGCCCTGCGTGCGACCCGATCGACCTCGCACCGTGCCCGGAACCTCGCACACTGCGCGCGGATCCACCCCGCGCGTGTCCCCAGTTGTGGTGCGAACTCCGGTTTGGAGACCCGCGAGTACCCGATCCGGCTCTACGGTGTGAACACCCGAGCCGACGAGCCGGGCGCGCACGCTCCTCGTCGGCACCGCTCTTCTCACTGAACAGGGCTCCAGTGCGTACACAACCCCAGAAGCGTGCCGTCGCGCGCGCTCGCAGCATCCTCGCCGGCTTCGTGGTCGCCGGTCTCGCCGGTCTCGCGCTCGTGGGGGCAGGCGCGACCAGCGCGTCGGCCGCCGCTCCGGCGCAGACCACCTTCGTGCAGGAGGGCTTCACCGGCTCAACCGCCGGCAGCGGCTACATCCTGCCGGCGACGACGGCGTCCTCCGGGAACGTCGCGTGCCTCACCGCTCGCCCGTCGTCCGGCTCGAACACCGGCTCGATCCCCACGTGTTCCGACACGGCGGACGTCGACGGGTCCGGCGCGCTCCGTCTGACCTCGAACGAGAACAACCAGTCCGGCGGGGTGGGCGCGAAGCAGTCGGTGCCGATCACCAAGGGCATCGACGCGGTCTTCAACAGCTACCAGTACAACGGCAACTCGGCCGACGGCATCGTGTTCTACCTGGCCGCGACGGACCCGTACAACCCGGCCGTCCCGGCGAAGATCGGGTACCTCGGCGGGTCGCTCGGGTACAGCGCGAGCGCCGCGAACGGCGCGCAGGGGCTGTCGCACGCCTACCTCGGCATCGGCCTCGACCGGTTCGGCAACTTCGCGAACCGCGACTTCGGCGGAACCGGCTGCACCGCCGACGCCGGGACGAACGGCACCCTGTACGCGAACGCCGTGACGGTGCGCGGCCCGGGTGACGGCTCCACCGGGTACTGCGTGCAGTCGAAGACCCAGGTCACCGGCTCGCTCAACAAGACCGGCGTCACCGACCGCGCCCAGGCGAAGGTCCCGGTCGAGATCGTCGTCAACCCGACGTCGTCGACGCTGACCGCGCAGGAGAACACCTCGGTGTCCGTGCCGGCTGGTCAGTACGCGGTGGTCTTCACCTCCATCGGCGGCACGCAGCAGGTCGTCACGGGCGCACTGCCGAAGCTCGCGACGTCGGGGAACGCCGCGAACATCGACTCGTCGTGGATCGACCCCGCGACGGGCTACCCCTACAAGCTCACCTACGGCTGGGTCGCCGGCACCGGCGGGCAGAACGACATCCACGAGGTCAACTACCTCAAGACGACGACGGCCGCCGGTCCGGTGCCGGTGCTGACCGCCCAGACCGGAGGCACGACCAGCGTCGCGCACGCCGGCTCGGGCACCTACACGGTCACCCCGACCGTGTCCGCCGACGGCGGGTCGGAGTCGCAGCTCGTGCGCACCACGACCACCTTCCCCGCGGGCTTCACGCCCGCTGCCGCGACCGCGGCCGGTGGCGGCTGGACCTGCACCGCGTCCGGCCAGGTCGTCACGTGCGACCAGGCAGCGGCGAACCGGGCCCCCGGCACCGTCCTCCCGCAGCTGACGATCCCGTACACGGTGTCCGGCGCCACCCGCACCGCCACCGTGTCGACCGTCGTGGCATCGACGGACGCCGAGGCGATCACGATCACCCGCGCCGTCACCGTCGAGCCGCAGTCGAGCGCCGTCACGGTGTCCGAGGCGACCGCGATCGTGGGGGACCGCGCCACCCTGACCGCGACCGTGGCGTCGGGCGCAGCGCAGGGCGGCACCACGCCGACCGGCACCGTGACCTTCACCGACACGACGACGGGCGCGACGCTGTGCTCCGCGACGATCGCCTCGGGCGTCGCGTCCTGCACCGTCGCCACCTCCGAGGTCGGCACGCGGGGCATCACCGCGACGTACCAGGGCGACTCGGACCACACCGCTGCCAGCGGCACCGGATCGCTCGTCGTCTCGAAGGTCCCGACCGAGATCGCGCTGACCGCCGACCCGGAGTCCGCGGCGTACGGCGAGACCGTGACGCTCGGCGTCGACGGTCTCGAGGGCCAGGACGGCACGTTGGCCGCTCCGACCGGGACCGTCGAGTTCCGCGAGGGCGACACGGTCCTCTGCACCGCGACGCTCCCGGACACGAGCTGCGACGTCACCGGTCTCTCCGCCGGGAAGCACGCCGTCACGGCCGTCTACTCGGGTGACAGTCGGTACGCGGCGTCGACCGCGGTGGCCGTGGACCTCACGGTGCGCAAGGCGTCGACGACGCTGACGCCGACTCCGTCGTCGCCGTCCGACCCGACGGACCCGTCCGGCCCGTCCGACACCACGGTGACGGTCACGCACGGCGAGACGACCACGCTCGACACCCCGAAGGTCCCGAAGGACGCCACCGGCACCATCGACTACGTCACGGACGACGGCACGGTCCTCTGCACCGCGACGCTGCCGGAGACCACGTGTGCGGTCCCCTCGGACCTCCCCGGTGGCAAGTACCGCGTGCACGCGAAGTACAGCGGCGACGACAACTACGAGCCGGCCGAGGGTGAGCCCTTCGACCTGGTCGTGACCGCGCAGCCGACCGAACTCGTGGCCTCCACGGACACCGCCCACACGGTCGTCGGCAAGAAGGTGCGCCTGAGCGCATCCGGTCTGCCCGCGGGTGCGACCGGCACGGTGACGTTCACCGCAGCGGACGGCACGGTCCTGTGCACGGCCACGCTGCCGGAGACGAGCTGCGAGACCGACGCGCTGCCGGTCGGCACGAACACCGTCGCGGTCGCGTACAGCGGGGACGCGTCGTTCGCGGCGTCGAGCACCTCGCTCCAGGTCGTCGTCGACGCAGCCCCGGTCGCGGACCCGGGTACCGACCCGACCGCGTCGCCGTCGCACGCGCCGTCGGCCACCGGCGGCACGCCCCGCGCGGGAGAGCTCGCGTTCACCGGCTCGCCGCTCGCGATGGGCACGGGCATCGGCCTCGCGGCCGCCCTGCTGCTCGGCGGCCTGGTGCTGCTGATGATCCGGCGGACCCGCGCCGCCCGGGAGTCCGCGGAGTAACCGACCGGGCACCGACCCATGAACCGCGCACCATGCGACCCCCGCACGGTGCGCGGTTCTGCGTCCGGCCCTCCGCAGTGTGCGAGGTTCCGTCCAGCGTGCGACCCGATCGGCCCCGCACCGTACGCGGAACCTCGCACACTACGCATCGAGGTGGGGGGGGGGGGGGGCCCGGGGGGGGGGGGGCCCCCCCCCGCCCCCCCCCCCCCCCCCCGGGGGCCCCACCCCCCCCACCCCGGGGGGGGCGCGGGCCGGCGCGCCGGGTGGGGGGC
>NZ_JBEPKX010000014.1:0-94340 GCF_040544915.1 Curtobacterium sp. 1544 | reverse complement strand
CGCCCGGCGCCGGGTGGCTGCTCACCAGCCGCCGGGCGGCGCGTTGCGTGGGGCGCACCCACCCCTCCCCCCGCCCCCCCCCCCCCGGGGGGGGGGGGGGGGGCCCCGCGGCCCCCGCGCCTCCCGTCCGTCTGTGGTCCCGTCCCGTTCACGCGACGGACCATGCCCGTTCACCCGCCTGTACCCACGCACAGCCATCCTCGGATGGCACCCGTTCGGGGCACAGACGAGGGGAACACGCAATGCAGCACACTCCGCAGCGCCGCCGTCGCGCGGCGCTCGCACTCGGCGCCGCGCTCATCGCCGGCGCGGTCGCACTGCCCGGCACCGCCGAGGCCGTCGGGCAGCTCGCACTGAGCCAGCACGGGGGCGCCCAGCGTCACCAGGGCGACCAGACGCGCTCGATCCAGCAGGAGATCAAGCGGGCCGGCGCGAAGAACGTCATCCTGCTCATCGGCGACGGGATGGGCGACTCCGAGATCACCATCGCGCGGAACTACCAGTACGGCGCGGCCGGTCGGCTCCCCGGCCTGGACGCGCTGCCGCTCACCGGCTCGTACACGACGTACTCCCTCTATAAGGACGGCGCCGACAAGGGCAAGCCCGACTACGTCACCGACTCCGCGGCGTCCGGCAGCGCCTGGGCCACCGGGACGAAGACCTACGACGGCGCGATCTCGGTCGACGTCGACGGGAAGCAGCAGAAGACGCTCCTCGAGCTCGCGAAGGCGAACGGCCTCCGCACCGGCGACGTCTCCACCGCCGAGATCCAGGACGCCACCCCGGCGGTCCAGGTCGCCCACGTCGGCGCGCGCTCCTGCTACGGGCCGGACACCGCCTCGTGCGGCACCGACGCCCTGCAGAACGGCGGACTCGGCTCGATCAGCGAGCAGCTGCTGAACGCCCGCCCGGACCTCACCCTCGGTGGCGGCTCGGCGAGCTTCCAGCAGACCGCGAAGGCCGGGCAGTGGCAGGGCTCGACGCTGTTCGCCCAGGCCGCGGAGCGCGGCTACCAGGTCGTCTCGGACGCCGACGGCCTCGCCGCCGTCCGTCGGGCCGACCAGGCGAAGCCCCTGCTCGGGCTGTTCACCCCGGGCAACTTCCCGACCCGGTACGCCCCCACCACGGCGACCGTGGGTGGAGCGGACCAGGCACCGGTGCAGTGCACGCCGAACCCGGCACGGCTGTCGACCGGGCTCTCGCTGCAGTCGCTCACGAACAAGTCGATCGACCTGCTGAACCGTGATCGCGCGAAGACCGGCAAGGGCTTCTTCCTGCAGGTCGAGGGCGCGAGCATCGACAAGCAGGACCACGCCGCCGACGCCTGCGGCCAGATCGGCGAGACGATCGACTTCGACGAGGCCGTGCAGTCCGCGCTGGCCTTCGCCAAGAAGGACGGCAACACGCTCGTCATCGCGACCGCCGACCACGCCCACTCGAGCCAGATCGTCGACAGCACGCCGCCTACCTCGCTCTCCACGGCGCTCCGCACCGCCGACGGCACCACGATGAAGGTCTCGTACGGCACGGCCGGCGCTGGCAGCTCGCAGCAGCACACCGGCACGCAGGTGCGCATCGCGGCGTACGGCCCCGGTGCCGCGAACGTCGTCGGGCTCTCCGACCAGACGGACACCTTCTTCACGATCCGCGACGGACTCGAGCTGAACGACGACCTCGCGGCGCTCTCCCGCGGAGCGCGCATCGACCTGTCGGTCGGGGCCCCGCGTCCGAACCAGCGGGTGACGCTCACGGGGTCCCGGTTCGCCGGTGACCGCCAGGTGCGGGTCGCGGTCGGCTCGACGGACCTCGGCACGGTGGACGTCATCGACGGCACGGCGACGGTGGCGTGGAAGGCGACGACGGGCAAGTCGACGATCACCTTCACGGGCGTGCAGTCCGGCAAGCAGGCGTCGAAGCAGGTCCGAGTCCGCTAGTCCTGACGGCCTGGTGATGTCGGTCCCTCAGAGGGCCGGGGTCACCAGGCCGGTCTCGTACGCCAGGACCACGGCGTGCACGCGGTCCCGCAGCTGCAGCTTCGCGAGGATCCGGCCCACGTGGGTCTTCACGGTCTGCTCGGCGATGAACAGGTCGGCTGCGATCTCACCGTTCGACCGGCCCCGTGCGACGAGCAGGAACACGTCCCGCTCCCGGTCGGTCAGCACGTCGAGGACCTCGGTCCGCGGTGCAGCCGGTGGCGGTCCCGCGACGAACGCCTCGACGAGGTGCCGGGTCACCCGCGGGGCGAGGAGCGAGTCGCCCTCTGCGACCGTCCGGACCGCCTGCACGAGTTCGTCGGCGCTGGCGTCCTTGAGCAGGAAGCCGCTCGCCCCGGCACGCAGGGCGTCGAACACGTAGTCGTCGATGTCGAACGTCGTGAGCATCACCACGCGGACGGGCCGGTCCGCAGGTGCCGCGGTGATCCGCCGGGTCGCCTCGATCCCGTCGAGCTCGGGCATGCGCACGTCCATGAGGATCACGTCGGGCTGCAGACGGAGCGCCTCGACGACCGCGTCGGCACCGTTCACGGCCTCGCCCACGACCTCGACGTCGTCCTGGGCCTGGAGGATCGCCCGCAGTCCCATGCGGAACATCTGCTGGTCGTCCACCACCATCACACGCGTCATCGGCTTCCTCCGTCGGCCGCCGGACCACGGACGGGCCGTGTCGGACGGGCGGGCAGGCCGACCGCGACGCGGAAGCCGCCGTCCGGGGTCGGCCCGTGGTCGATCGTGCCGCCGAGCGCAGCGACCCGCTCCCGCATGCCCGCGAGACCGAACCCCCCGTCGTCCGGGGGAGCGGCAGGGACGGTGCCACCGGGTGGTGCGGCGTTGGCGACCTCGACCGCCAGGGCCGAGCCGTGCCTCCCGACCGTCACCACGGTGGACGCGCCGGGCGCGTGCCGGGCCACGTTGCCGAGCGCTTCCTGCACGACCCGGTAGACGGTGAGCTGCGCGAGCCGGTCCAGGTCGTCGTCGGCCGCCTCGTCCGCGTCGAGGCGGAGCTCGACCGGGATGCCGGCAGCCCTGGTCGCCTGCACCAACGCCGGCAGGTCCGCGAAACGGGGCTGCGGAGCGCGCTCCGCGTCGGCGTCTCCGCGGAGCGTGCCGAGGAGCTGCCGCATCTCGCGGAGCGCCGTGCGGGAGGTCTCCGCGATGGCGGCGAACTCCGCGCGCGCGTCCGGGGCGAGGTCGGCGACGCGGTACGGGGCGGACTCGGCCTGCATGTGCACGACCGACATGCTGTGCGCGACGACGTCGTGCAGCTCGCGGGCGATCCGGGAACGCTCCTCGACCGAGCGGCGCCGAGCCTGCTCGAGTTCGGCGTCCCGGCGTGCCTCGGCGAGTTCCTCGCGGATGGACCGGCGCTGCCCGATCACGATCGCCGCCGCGGCCAGGATGAGCGTGTCGCCGGCGGTCACCACGAAGCTCGTGGCCCACACGTCCGCCTGCCCCCAGCGGCCCGGGGCCACCGCGACGAGCACCAGGACGAGGACCGCCGACGCCGCCCAGACCGTCGCCGTGAGTCGCCAGGTCGATCGCACGCCGAGCAAGACGAGCAGGACACTGAGTCCGATGATGCCAGTCACCGGGACGGGCCACGGGCCGGCAGGGCTCGGGGCCGTCAGCAGTCCGAGGGCCGCCAGGCCCGCGAGGTGGGCGATCGACGACGCCCGGGGGAACAGCGGCGCGAGGCCGATGCTCACGGAGAGCACGGCGGACACGAGCATCGACAGCGGGACCGGCACGTCGTAGAAGATCGACGTCACCGGGGCGGCGACCGTGAAGAGGGTGACCGCGATGACGACCAGGCCGACCCGGATGCCGATGAGCACCCAGGACGGGCGGATCCGGTTCGGCGGTGCGGTCACGGGCGGTGCGGTCACGGGCGGGCGATCTCTCCGGTGGGGACGATGCGGGTGGTGGGCCGGCCGGCCCGGGTTTCGGGGACCTCGGACCGCTCGGGCGCGGCGTCCGCGACTGCCGCTGCCGCGGCTGCGGCACGGGCGTCGCGCTTCCGGGTGACTCTACCGATGACCCGGTCGACCGCGATGCCGAGGCCCGCGGCGACGACCATCGAGACCAGCGCCGCGACGATCGGCTCGTGCAGGACGCTCGACGCGGCGAGGGCGATCCCGATCGACGTCGCCGACCAGGCCAGTCCGGCGAGCGAACTGATCGCGAGGAACCGGCGGTAGGGGAGCCGCGTCGCACCGGCGGTCGTGTTCACGGCGACCCGGCCGACGGGGATGTACCGGCCGATGAGGATCAGGCTCGCGGAACGCCGCTGCATCTGCCGCTCGGCGAACGCGAACGCGGCGGCGATGCGCGGGCGCTTCGACCTGGCCAGCCGGGCGAGCCCGATCCGACGACCGATCCAGTACGCGATCGAGTCGCCGGCGATCGCCCCGAGTGCGGCGACGACGAGGACCCCGGCGAGGACCGGCTGGCCGGAGGTCGCGGCGATGGCGGCGACGGCGACGAGGGCGGACTCGCTCGGCACCGGCGGGAAGAACCCGTCGACGAGGCACAGGGCGAAGAGGACGACGTAGACGAGCGGACTCGCGGCCAGCTCGGTCACGAGCGGGGTGATCTGGTCGAACACGGGTGGCTCCCTCCGCCGACGGACCTCGCCGACGGGTTCGACGCTACGGAGCCGACGCAGCGCTGCCATCCCGCCCGGGTCTCGACCACCCCCTACCGCGGTATGACTTCGCGGTGGCCGGTCGTCGGGGTCGGGATCGGGGTCGTCCCGGTCCGCACGGACTGCAGGAGCGTCGTCGCGGTGCACGGTGTGCCGTCGGTCGTCGCCGCCAGCGCCGCACCGGCCGTCAGGAGGGCGTCCCGGGGCGGGGTCCCGACTGCGAGCGCAACCGCCACCGCCGCGGTGAACGTCGCTCGGTGCCCGTCGCCCCGGGGCACCAGCAGCTCGGGCCGGAGGGACCACCACGGTGCCGCGTCGTGCGCGTCCAGCACGACGGTGCGCGGGCGGTCGCGGTCGAGCATGGGGACGAGGTCCTCGGCCCGCAGACGTCCGTCGTCGTGCACCACAGCGGCGTCGGCGCAGCGGATCGCCCGCGCGAGTCGCTCCGCCATCGAACCGCCGGGGCGCCCGTCCGTCACGAGGTACGACGCGTCGACACCGGCGGACACCAGATCCCGGTGCAACATCTCCGCCGTCGGGCCGTCACCCAGACATCCGACGATCCTGACCCGGGCACCGAGCGCTCGGGCGCCGACGGCCACGGCCGGTGCGTCGTCGGTGACGACGCAGTCGTGCAGGCATCCCACCACCACGACGAGGGGTTCACGGTCGTCGACCCGGGCGACGACGTCCGCGACGAGCCGGTGCAGGTCGCTTCCCATACGCGCCTCCTCACACTGACAGGCACCAGGGTGCTCCGCCGATCCTCGGTGTGCGCTCTGCACCGCGCTCCGCGGCCAGGGAGGTCCGCGCCGCATCCGTGACGGAGCCGCCTGCGCGCCGCGCCGCGCCGCGCCCGTTACCGTGCCGCCCGTGCCCCGGTAGCGTCGGCGGGGAGCGACCCGGACACACCGGGCGCTCACGAGGAGGCGCACGTGTTCGAAGCCGCGAACATCCGGGACTGGATCGGCCTGCCGGTCGTCGACGAGACCGACGACAAGGTGGGCACGCTCGAGAGCATCTACTACGACACCGCGACGTCGGAGCCGGCGTTCGGTTCGGTCACCACCGGGATGGTCGGGTTCCAGAAGCTCCTGTTCGTCCCGCTCACCGGAGCGCTCGTGGCACCGAAGCACCTCCGCGTGGCCTTCCCGAAGAAGCTCGTGAAGGACGCTCCGACGATCCCGACCGACGGTGAGCTCGACGCCTCGCTCGAACCGGAGCTCTACCAGCACTACGGGCTCGAGTACCGCACCGGCAGCGGGGGAGAGCGCCGGCTCGGCCGTCGCTGAACGGACCCGACGCGTGCTCCCGGGCGTCGCGGACCGCGCGTCCGGGCGCACGCGTTAGCCTGGTTCGTCCGACCCGACCCTGGAGGCCGAACCTGCTCCGCTCCGCCCGCTCGACGCTGCTCGCCGCAGCGGCGACCTTCATCGTGCTCGCCGGGTCGCTCGTCGGCAGCGGCGCAGCGGTCGCGGCACCGATGTGGCCAGTCCCCGAGCCCTGGCCGTCGACGGCCGAGCCGGAGGAGACCCTCGCCGGCATCCCCGCCGGCAGCGAGTACGTCGCGCTCGGCGACTCGTACTCCGCCGGCTACGGGCTGTCCGACCTGACGCGTCTGCCGACGAGTGCGTGCGGCCAGTCGGCGCAGGACTACCCCCACCGCATCGCGGCTCGCTTCGGGCTGGCGCTGCGGGACGTCACCTGCGGAGGGGCGACGAGTGCGGACATCACCAGCGGGTTCCAGTTCAAGGGCGTCCCGCCGCAGATCCGGTCGTTGTCGGAGCGCACCCGCCTCGTCACGCTGACGATCGGTGGCAACGACGCCGACCTGTTCGGCACCGCGGCGTCGTGCCTGGCGATCTCGTCCAAGGGACCGGTCTTCTCGGGACGGGACGCTCCGTCGTGCCGGAGCACCCTCGTGTCCGACGGGGTCGACCAGCTCGGCGCGAAGATCCAGTCCCGCGTCGCGCTGGGCATCGCCGGGACGCTCGCCGCGGTGAAGGCGGCGGCACCGAACGCCGTGATCGTGTTCCTCGGCTACCCGGCGATCTTCCCGGACGCCGACCACACCCCGAAGGGCGGCTGCTTCCGGTCGGCCCTCGACCTCGGCACCCTGACCGGGTCGTTCCCGACGAACTCGTACCCGTTCACGAACACCGACGTCCGGTACCTCCACGGGGTCCAGGAGGAACTCAACGAGGTGTCGAAGACCGCCGCCCGCGCGGCCGGCGTCCGGTTCGTCGACGTCTTCTCGAGCACGCAGGCCCACTCCGCCTGTGCGACGAAGAAGCCGTACGTGTCCGGCGTGTCCCTCGACGGTACGGCGAACCTGCGACGGATCGACCTGCAGCCGGGCGCCCTGCACCCGAACATGCGCGGGGTCGCGTACCTGACGAAGCGGGTCGCAGCGGCGACACGCGACCTCGCTGGCTGACCGACCCGGCTGACCGACCCGGCCGACCGACCCGGTCGACCGACGCGGCCCCCGGCCGGCGCGCGTCAGGCGCTGACGCCGACCGCCTCCGTGTGCGCTGCCGGCGGCACCACGCAGACCGGCGACACCGTCTCCCGCAGGACGTCGTGGAGCACCGACCCCGACAGCGCCTTCACGTGCCCCAGCCCGAGCACGACGAGACACGCCCGGCGGGTGTGCGCGGCGATGGCGTGCCCCGGGTGCCCCTCGACGAGCAGCGGGTGGAAGCGGACGTCCGGGTACCGCCGGGTGAGCTCGGTCGTCACGCGCTGCAGGAGTTCGGCGTTCCGGGTGCGCCACCGCATCGGGTCCTCGGCGAAGTCGGTCAGCCCGGTGCGGGTGAGCACCGGCATCTCCCACGCCCGCAGCAGTGTCACGCGACGGTGCCGGCGGTGGGCCTCGTCGACGGCGATCGCCACGGCGCGCTCGTCCAACGGTTCCTCGACGGCCAGGACGACGTCGCCGTCGATCGGGTGCGGTCCGTCGGGTACGACGACGGTCGGCACTGCTGCACGCTCGGCAACGCGTGCGGGGTCTCCGCCGGCGGTCGAACCCCGCCGGCTCCGGAACGTCCCGATCACGAGCAGATCCCCGTCGTCGGACTCCTCCACGAGCGCTGCGGCGAACGGGCCGGCATGGCGCCGGATCTCGACCTGCACGTCCGGGAGGCCCGCGCGCGCGGCATCCGCGACGGCCTCGGCCACGCGCTTGCCCGCCGGTCCGACGCGGGCTTCGAGCGCCGGGTCCACCCCGATCACCCGGATGCGCTCGATGCCGGTGCCCGCCCGCGCGGTGATCCAGTGCAGGGCTTCCTCGTGCGGCTTCGCCGCGTCCGCGGCCAGCGTGACCGTCGTCCACCGTTCGTCCATCCCGATCGACCTCCTCGTCCGGGGTCCTCCGGGGGCGTCGCATGGCGCTCCTTGCGGTGGAAACTACTCCTGCTGCGTCCTTCCGGACGCGTTCTCGACAGAGCCGGACCGCGTGCGCCCCGCGCCCGTCCCGACCAGGCGACGGGTCGACACCCCGCCCAGCCTCGTCGACGCGTCCCCGCGTTCCGTCGCACGTGTTCCGCACTACGCTCGCCGACATGGTGCTCAGTGCGGGACTCCTGCTCTACCGGATCGGCGACCCGGGGCTGCAGGTGTGGATCGCGCACATGGGCGGGCCGTTCTGGCTCCGTCGACCTCGGGCGTGGTCGATCCCGAAGGGGCTCGTCGAGGGGAGCGAGGACGTGCTCGAGACCGCACGTCGGGAGTTCGCGGAGGAGATCGGTGTCCCCGCACCCTCCGGCACGCCGATCGACCTCGGGGAACACCGGCAGGCGTCGGGGAAGCGGGTGCGGGTGTTCGCGGTCGAGGCTCCGGCATTCGACGTCACCGAGGTCCACTCGAACACCGTGCGGCTGGAACTCCCGCGCGGCTCCGGACGGTTCGTCGAAGTGCCCGAGGTCGACGAGGCCCGGTGGGTGTCGATCGACGCTGCACGGACCATGGTCGTCGCGGGGCAGGTCGCAGCGCTCGATCGATTGGCGGCGCTGGTCGTGCCGTGACGAGTGTCTGCTCCTGTTGCCGGAGTGGCAGGAGTCACGAACGTGTCTCGGTCTGGACGGAGTTCGCGGTCCCTGGCTAGCCTGAACGAGCGCCGTGGCAGCTCGGCGCACGAAGCAGGGGAGTCCCACATGCGGCGTTGGCGTGCGGTCACAGCAGGGCTGACCGGGATCGTGCTCGGAGCAGGTCTGGCGATCGGCGGCGCGACGAGCGCCTCCGCAGCGCCGGCCGGGCACTGGGGCACGTTCACACTGAGCGGGTCGAGCAAGAACTACACGGGCACGATGACGTTGCCCGGGTTCCCGGACACGACCTTCACCTCGACCTCCCGGCAGTCCACGGTGATCAGCGGGGCATCGACGTGGCAGGGTCCCTCGACCGGCCCCGGTGCCGCGTACGGTTCCAGCCGGGGCAACACCTACATCAACCAGCGTCCCAACGCGGACTCGCCGAACGCGGCGGCTGCGTCGACCACGACCTACACGTTCGACGGTGCGACACCGGGCAACGGCAGCTGGTCGTTCGTCCTCGGTGACATCGACGCCGACCAGGCGACGATCTCCGCGACGGTGCAGGGCGGCGCTCCGGCGACGGCGGCGCAGCTCGGCTACCAGAGCTCCTACAACTCGTGCTCCGCGGTCTCCGCCGGCGGATGGTCCTGCCCGGCCGACCCGGGCGGTGTCCCGGCTGGCCAGGACGTCCCGACGTGGGACGCCGCGACGCGCACCCTGACCGGGAACGCCGCCGCGAACGACACCTCCGGAGCCACCGCCTGGTTCACGCCGACGGTGCCGCTCACCACGCTGACGATCACCTACCAGCAGCGCAGCGGCTTCCCCGTGTACCAGACCTGGTTCGCGAACCGGACGGCCGCGATCACCGGCACCGCCACGCTCGACGGCACCCCGATCCCCGGGGCCACCGTGACGGTCACCGCGCCGCGCGGGACCCAGTACACGACGACGACCGGGGCCGACGGGACGTACTCGTTCCCGGAGCTCCCGGTGATCGGCGGCTACACGGTCGACATCACGCCGCCGCCGAACGCGGACGGCACCGCCTCGAAGACGACGTCGCTCAACACCACGCCGGGTGGTGCCGACCAGGTCGTCGACTTCGCGTTCGAGGCCTCCGCTGACACCGTCTCGGTGATCGGCACGGTGACCGACGAGAACGGCAACCCGGCGTCCAACGTCCCCGTCGTCATCATCGACCCGGACGACGGCACGACGCTCGTCGACACCACGACGAACACCGACGGCGTGTACACGGGTTCGGACCTGCCTGCCGACACCGACCTCGGGGTCTCGGTCGGCGGCGCCGACCCCGAGCCGATCCGCACCGGTGACGCCGACGCACCGCCGGCCCAGGTCCCCGCGATCGAGGCGCCACCCGCGGTCATCGCGACCGTCACCGGAGTGGTGTCGCTCGACGGGACCCCGGTCGCCGCCGGGCGGGTGGTCGAGCTCCTCGAAGGCACCACCGTCGTCGGGTCGACCACGACGGACGCGAACGGTCGCTACACGTTAGCCACGTCTGCCGGGACGTACACGGTCCGCACCACCGTCCCGACGCCGGGTGCCACCGGTGCCGCGGAGAACACCGGCGTGGTCGCCACGGCGGGCTCGAGCGTCGAGTCCGACCTGGCGTTCGCGACGCCGGCAGCGCCAGCGGTGGTCACCACGGACCAGCCCGGCACCGTGACGGACACGAACGGCGACCCGGTCGCGGGCGTCGACGTCGTGGCCACCCCGACCGACCCGGAGGCCGGCGCACCGGTCAGCACCACGACGGGCGCCGATGGCACGTTCGACCTCACCGGGCTCGCTCCCACGACGGAGTACACGGTCGAGGTCGACGGCGCCGAACCGCAGACCATCACGACGCCCGAGAACGGTTCGGCCACGCCGCTGGCGATCACGGTCCCGGCCGCGGTGGTCACGCCGACCCCGACGCCGACGCCCTCGCCCTCGGCTCCCGCCGGTGGGTCGGGCACCACGCCGGTGTCGTCGGACGGCGGCTCGAGCACGGGCGGTGCGCTCGCGTACACCGGTGCGGACGTCACGCCCGGGATCATCGCGGCAGGCGTGCTCGTGCTCCTCGGCGCCGGGCTGCTGACGTTCCGTGCCGTGCGGAACCGTCGTCGGACCTCGCACCTGCAGGACTGACCCGGACACACGGAAGGGGCGGGACCGGCGCTGCCGATCCCGCCCCTCCGGCGTGTGCGGGGGACGGCGGGTGGGGGAGGCAGCGGGCGGTGTCGAGGTCGCACGTTCTGTCGCCCGACGTCACTTCGAGCGGCACTTCGTGCGACCTCGTTGACACGGCCGCGGCATGTCGTGCGACTTCGACCGGCGCGCCCGGCCCCGCCGGGACCGTCGGGACCTGGCGGACCCGGCGCGTGCCGGGCCTCGAGGTCGCACGTTCTGTCGCCCGAATCCACTCCGCGCGGCACTTCGTGCGACCTCGGCGGCGCGCGCGCGGCATGTCGTGCGACCTCGGCCGGCCCGCCCGGCCAGCCGGACCGCCCGGTCGGCGTCAGCGGCGCCGACGCGTCGGCACGGACCCCGTCGACACGGCGCCCGGTACGACCGAGACCGACCCCGTCAGGGTCTGGATCGCCCGGCTCACGACGGGCACCGAGGTGGTGACGACCGCGAGCGAGGAGGTGATGGCCTCGATCGACGAGGTCGACAGGTGCTCCTGCACGTTCGAGTGCACCGGGAAGCCACGACGGGCCGCGATCACGACACCGAGCGAACCGACCAGCACCGCAGCGCCGGCGAACGGCATGAACTGCAGCCCGACGACGCTCAGGGCCTGGCCGCCGATCGCCGCGCCGCCCGCGATCCCGATGTTCGACGCGCCGTTGACGAGCGCACCGGCGATGTCGGGGGAGACGCCTCCGGTGCGGATCGCCGCCGCCATGAAGAGCGTGCCCGTGGTGCCGTTGGCCGCCATCCAGACGCCCGCGACGACCATGGTGCCGAGCAGCGACCCGTGCACGAACGGCAGGACGGCGAACGCGGCCGCCATCACGGCAACGGAGACGATCAGGGTCTGCCGGGGTGCACGGTCGACGAACATGCCGGCGAGCCAGAGGCCGACGACCCCGGTGCCGCCGAGCACGAGCAGCGCACCGCTCACCATGTCGGCGTCGAGTCCGGCGTCGATCGCGTACGGGCCGATGTACGTGTAGACGATGTAGTGCCCGGCGAAGAGCAGCAGGTCGGCGATCACGACGGAGAGCAGACCGGTGCGGGCCCAGGCCTTCCGGGACCCGATGTGCGGCGACGCGGCACCGCTCACGCTCGGCAGGAACAGCAGCGCGACGACGGCGAGGGCGGCGGCCGCGACGGCGACGGCCCCGACGGCGGGACGCCATCCGATGGACTGCGCGACCCAGGTGGCGATCGGCACGCCGAGGACGAAACCGAGCGAGCTGCCGGAGTAGACGAACGCGATCGCACGGCCGGCGAGACGCGGCGGGACGATCCGGGTTGCGTACGCGGAGGCCACCGAGAAGAAGAGCGCGTGGGCGATGCCGCCGACGACCCGCCCGGCGCAGACGACGGCGAACGAGGGCGCGAGCGCGATCATCACGTTCGACACGGTGTAGCCGATGAGCGTCGCGACGAGCACGGTCTTGCGGGGGAGCCGGGCGGTGAGCGACGTCAGGGGGAGCGCCAGGAGCGCGACGGCCGCGGCGTACACCGTGACGACGATGCCCATGGTGGACTCGGAGACCCCGAGGTCGGCGCTCATGGTGCCGAGCAGCCCGACGGGCATGAGCTCGGTGGTGATCGCGAAGAACGTGGCGAGACCGAGCACGGCGATGCCGACGATCGACCCGCTCGTGACGGTGATCGGCCGCGTGTTCGTCACGGCCGGGTTGGTGGTGGTGTTGGTGGACACGCTGCTGACCTCCTCCGGGGCACGGCGGAGCACGCGTCGGTGTCGATGGATCGACGACAGCAGATGCGCACTCGCTGGTGGTGTGGATGTGGATGTGTTCGGGTACGACTCCACGGCGAGTGCGTCCATCCAGTGTTGCACGCTGCACGGAAGCAGCGCGAGAGCCTTCGCCGAGAATCTCCTAGGAGCGCTCCAACGCAGGCGCCACGCAGCCATTCCCGATCCGGGGAAGATCAGTTCTCGTTCGTCACCGTGCCCTGCACACCGCCGCCGCGCAGCGTCAGCGTCAGCGTCCCGCTCATCGACTGCGCGGACAGCGACACGGAGCCGTGCAGCGCCTCGGCCCGGGGGTAGCAGGCAGACGTCGACTCGAGTCGGTTCGCGGTCGCGACGAGGCAGATGGTCGAACGGTCCGTCCCGACGCCGGCCCACACGCTCCACGGCGTGTCGAACGAGCCGCCGTCCAACGCCCGGTTCGTGAAGATCAGTCGGGTGGTGCGCAGGCTCACCGGTGCCTCGACCGGGCCGGGCAGCTGGTCGGCGTAGGTCTGCGGAGCGTCGAGCAGGTCCTCGAGGGTGATCGTCCCGGCGCTGGGCGTCACGCTCGGTGCAGCGGGTGTCTGCTCACGTGACGTCCCGACCGCGGTCCCGGCCGCGAACGCCACGCCGACCGCCGCGGCTGCGCCGAGCGCGATCCACACGCGGGGCCGGGTGGTCCACAGGAACCGTCCGACCCGCGTCCGCCAAGGGACGGTGTCGGCCTGGAGGCGCGGATCACCTTCGTCGTGCTCCGGTACGTCCGGCAGGTGGTCGGTTCCGGAACCGTCTGCCGCAGCCGGCGACGCCGTCGCAGGTGGCCGGACGGGCCCGCCGGGGTCGACCGCGGAAGTGGGAGCCGACCACGTCGGAACCGGTGGCGGCGGGGTGACGGGTGTCGTGCCTCCAGGCCGGTGGTCCGCGACCGCAGGACGTCGATGCCCGTGGGCCAGCTGCTGCAGCGCTCCACGCGCCCGCAGGGCGTCGGCCTCCGGTACACCGGCACCCCACGCGAGCGCCTCGAGCCGTGCTCGTTCCGCTGCCACGTCGTCGTCGGCCATGCCTCATCGTCCCACCGGCGCTGCGTGCGTGCTCGCCCAGTTCGGGGGCGTAGACGGGTGCGATGACCGACACGCACGAACCCGATCCCGAGACCCTCGAACCGCTGAGCCACGACGCGCAATCCGGGGAGGCCGACTACGTCGCGACGAGTCCGGGCGGGAGCGGGACCGAACGCCACGTCCCCACCGCCGACGAGGAGCAGGGACGCGGCACCGAGTACGACCCCGTCGACCAGGGCCCGCAGCAGGAGGGCCAGGGCGGCTAAGCCAGCACGCGGCGCAGCACGGCACGCTCCCCGTACGTCCACGCCGCACTCGTGACGACGTAGAGGGCCGCGGCGAGGGGTGCGATCGCGGCGAACACCACGGTGACGAACGGGGCGTACCGCCCGATCGCCGCCGTGGCCGCTGCGCCGGGCACCGCTGCGTCCGGCACGGCGGCCGGGTTCCAGCGCAGGTTCGCGCGGCGGGTCAGTTCGACCACGACCGCGAGGACGGCGAGCAGGAGCACGATCACCCACGCGTGCGCCCAGAGCGGGGACGACACGACGACGACGAGCGAGTGGCCGAGCGGGACGCCGGCCAGGGTCGCCGAGAGCAGCGTGTTCGTCACCCCGCCGATCGAGGCGTGCGTGAACAGGGCGTAGACGAGCGACAGCACCGGGGCCTGGGCGAGCACCGGCAGGCAGCCGGCGAGCGGCGACACCCGCTCGTTCGTGTAGAGCTCCTGCATCGCGCGTTGCAACTGCTCGCGGTCCTTCGCGTACCGCTTCCGCAGGCCTGCGAGCTGCGGCGCGAGCCGTCGGCGGTCTCGTTCGGCCCGGACCTGCAGGACGGCGAGCGGCACGAGCACCGCCCGGACCGCGACGGTCAGCAGGACGACGGCGATCGCGGCGGCGAGTCCGCCGGCGACGGGGGAGAGCGCCGCGGTGGTCGCGGCGAGGAGGTCGGCGCCGCCGTGCAGCAGCGGCCCGACGAGGGGCAGGGTCGAGAGGTCCATGACGTTCCGATCGGTTCGGTGGGAGGGGTCGCGTGTGCGGCCCGTCCACCGGTCGGTGGTCAGGCCGGGGCGACGACTCCCGGTGCCCGGGGTCGGGCGTGCCCGTCGGCATCGGGGTGGCTCCACGCGATACGCGTGACGAGGTCCGCCGGCGCCCGCGACGGCGTTGCCTGTCCACCCGTGTCGAGACCGAGCACGACCGCCAGGACGTGGGCCACCAGCACGGCGACGGCCACGGCGGTCAGCCCGAGCGCCGCGACCGCCACCAGTGGCAGCGCGGTCACCGCGGGGTCGCCGAGCACGAGCGCGGCGACGCAGCGCAGGAGGAACTCGACGACGGTCATGGTTCGTTCAGGGTAACGCCCGCGCGCCGCTCGGGGGGAAGTGGCTGGTCACGGCAGGATCGTGCCCATGACCGCAGGTTCGCCGAGCACCCCAGCGACCGCCGCCCTCGAGCGAGCGGGGGTCCCGTACACGCCGCACGTGTACGAGCACCACGAGACCGCCACGAACTTCGGTGAGGAGGCAGCGGCCGCCCTCGGGCTCCGCGAGGAGCAGGTGTTCAAGACGCTGGTGGTGTCGGTGGACGGTGCCCTGGCGGTGGCGATCGTCCCGGTGGCGAACCGTCTCGACCTCAAGGCGATCGCCGCGGCCGTCGGCGGGAAGAAGGCGACCCTGGCGGACCCGGCCCTCGCCGAGAAGCGCACCGGCTACGTGGTGGGCGGCATCAGCCCGGTCGGCCAGAAGACGAAGCTGCGGACCGTGGTGGACGAGTCGGCGCTGTCCTACCCGAGCATCTTCGTGTCCGGTGGCCGTCGTGGCTTCGACATCGAGGTGGCACCGGCCGACCTCGTGCGCGTCACCGAGGCGACGGCCGCGGCGATCGCGCGGGCCTGAGTCCAGTCACCTCAAGTTTTGTTGCACGCCGGGAATGACCCGGCACCTCCTGCGTTGCATTGAGTCGAAGGCACTCAAGTTCCCAGGAGGTCCCTTTGCCAGCACAGTTCGGTCCGACCAGCGGCAGCGACTCGTTCGACGAGTTCCTCGCGCGTCTGCTCGCCTCCCAGAACCCCGGCGCCCAGCGATCCGTACCGCTGGGACGCCCGGTCGACATCACGCGACTGCTCAGCCGTCGCACCCACGAACTGCTCCAGCGCACCGCCGAGTACGCCGTGGAGCAGGGCCAGCACGAGGTCGACGCCCTGCACGTCCTGCACGTGCTCGTCCGGACCGACCCGTTCACCGCGATCGTCCGGCAGGCCGGCGTCGACCCCCAACAGCTCGCCGACGAGATCGAACAGCGCCTCCCGATCGCGCAGGAGCAGGTGGACGGTGCGGATCGCCCGGCGCTCACGGGCACCGCGCAACGCATCCTGCTCGAGGCCACCCAGGCCGCCCGCGGGTTCGGCAGCACCTACACCGACCCCGAGCACGTCTTCTTCGCGCTCGTCATGGACCAGGACACCGTCACCGGGCAGTTGCTCGCGAGCGCCGGTGTCACCCCGCAGGTGATGCAGGAGTACGCGGCGCAGGCCTCGGCCGCCGCACGCGCGGGGCGCTCGATGCCCGGGACCGAGTCGACGGCCAGCACCGACGAGTCGGCCTCCGACACCCCGACGCTCGACCAGTTCGGCACCGACCTCACCGAGCGCGCCCGCGACGGACGCATCGACCCGGTGATCGGCCGCGCCGACGAGATCGAGCAGACCGTCGAGATCCTGCTCCGCCGCACCAAGAACAACCCCGTCCTCATCGGCGAACCCGGCGTGGGCAAGACCGCGATCGTCGAGGGCCTCGCCCAGCGCATCGCGGACGGCGACGTGCCCGTCCTCCTGCAGGGCAAGCGGGTCGTGGCGCTCGACCTCCCCGGCATGCTCTCCGGCACCCGCTACCGCGGCGACTTCGAGGAGCGGCTCACGACCGCGATGGACGAGATCGCGGCGCACGCCGACGAGCTCATCGTGTTCGTCGACGAGCTGCACACCGTGGTCGGCGCCGGTGGGGGTGGCGAGGGCGGTTCGATGGACGCCGGCAACATCCTCAAGCCCCGGCTGGCCCGCGGCGACCTGCACCTGGTCGGAGCCACCACCCTCAACGAGTACCGACGGATCGAGAAGGACGCCGCACTCGAGCGTCGCTTCCAGCCGGTCACGGTGGGGGAGCCCAGCGTCGAGGACGCGGTCGCGATCCTGACCGGCCTCGCCCCGCGCTACGAGGAGCACCACGGCGTGACCTACACGCCGGAGGCCCTGCGTGCCTCGGTCGAACTGTCGCACCGCTACGTCACCGACCGGCACCTGCCGGACAAGGCCATCGACCTCGTCGACCAGGCCGGCGCACGTCGTCGGCTCGCCCTGTCGGGCGACGTCGACGTCGAGGCGCTGCGCGCGCAGGTCGCCACGCTGACCGCGTCCAAGGACGCCGCTGTGGCAGAGGAGCACTACGAGGAAGCGTCGCGCCTGCGCGACGAGATCGACGACCTGGAGGCGCGGATCGCCGCCGCCGGACAGGCGGACGCTGGTCGTGCCTCCAGTCCGGAGATCGTGGGCACGTCGATCACGGAAGCCGACATCGCTGCTGTCGTGTCGCGCGCCACCGGCATCCCGGCCACGCGCCTCACGCAGGGCGACCGCTCCCGGCTCGCCGTGCTCGAGGAGGAACTCCACGAGCGCGTCGTCGGCCAGGACGACGCCGTGCGCGCGATCGCCACCGCGGTGCGGCGCAGCCGGACCGGCATGGGCGACCCGCGTCGTCCGGTCGGCAGCTTCCTGTTCCTCGGCCCGACGGGCGTCGGCAAGACGGAACTCGCCAAGGCGTTGGCGGGATCCCTGTTCGGCGACGAGTCGGCGATGCTCCGGTTCGACATGAGCGAGTTCGGCGAACGCCACACCGTGTCGCGGTTGGTCGGTGCCCCTCCCGGGTACGTCGGCTACGACGAGGCCGGGCAGCTCACCGAGCGTGTCCGTCGCAACCCGTACTCGGTCATCCTGCTCGACGAGGTCGAGAAGGCGCACCCGGACGTCTTCAACCTGCTCCTGCAGGTGCTCGACGACGGCCGGCTGACCGACGGCCAGGGGCGCACGGTGGACTTCCGGAACACGGTCGTCATCATGACGTCGAACATCGGCTCGGAGTTCCTCGCGTCGCGGTCCGGCGCGCTCGGGTTCGCGCCGGTCGGAGCCGGCGACGGCGCCGACTCGTACGGTTTCGGCGAGGACGACCTGCGCGCCCGGGTGATGGGCAAGCTGCGCGAGGCGATGCGGCCGGAGTTCATCAACCGCATCGACGAGATCGTGCTGTTCCGCAAGCTCGACCGCTCGCAGCTGCACGCGATCGTGTCGCTGCTGCTCCAGGACACCGCGCTCCGGCTGCTCGCGCAGGGCATGACCCTGTCGGTCTCCGACGCCGCGGTCGACTGGCTCGCCGAGCACGGGTACGAGCCGGAGTACGGCGCCCGTCCGTTGCGTCGCCTGATCCAGCGCGAGGTCGACGACCGCATCGCGAACCTCGTCGTCGGCGAGGCCGTGACGGACGGCGACACCGTGCGGATCGACGTGGTCGACGGCGCGCTGTCGGCGGTGGCGACGGACCCCGCGTCCGTCTGATCCCCTTCGAGAACGCCCCGGTGTCATGCGCGCCGGGGCGTTCTCGCGTGTTCGGGAATGCAATTCTGGAAGAAGTTCCAGAAAAGGGTTGCGCGGGGAATACCGGTGTGGATAGTGTTCACGGGCAGCAAACACCGCGTCAGCACGAGACCGAGAGGGGGCCCGACCATGATGATCACCGCAACGACACCGTTCCGTGGAATCCGTACGTCCGGCGGCACCCCGATCCGGGTCCGCTGACACGGAGCGTCCCGCACCTGTCGACACCTCTGTCCAGGCGCCCCTGCGCTGAGTTCATCTCGCCGGGAAGCGCCTGACGCCTTCGTCGGTCACGCATCTCGCATGCTCGATCATCGCCGTTCGTGGTGGTGGTCTCCGTGCAGCGGAATGCAGCCGCGAATGTCGGTGGTGGGTGGCACGCTCCTCGTACCGGAAGTCATTCACGAGCACCTTCGTGCGCATTCTCGCGCGGGGTGCGGAATGCATTCTCACGCATTCACCTCATGCCCGTGTGCCGGGCATTTCCGTCATACCCAGTTCCGTCCTGCCCGCGTGCGGGCGATTCCGTCATGCCCTGAAAGGGGACACCGTGTCCACGAAGACCACCACCATCCGCCCTCCCGATACCCGCGCGGTGCGCCGTCGGGTCTCGCTCTCCGACCGCATCGCGCTCCGCCTCGGGATGACCCTCATCATCTGGAGCCGTCGCACCCATCGTGTGCGACCGTCGGTCGACTTCGAGACGCGGCAGCGACTCGAACGCGAGCGACTCGACCGCGAAGCCCGCTGGCTCCTCCAGAGCGCCGCGATGCACCTCTGGCACTGAGCGCGCTCGCGCTGGCTCCGTCGCCACCTGCACGGTGCGCGGTTCCGCCCACGGTGCCCGGTTCTCCGGGTCCCACGGTGCGCGGAACCTCGCACCGTGCGGGGGCACGCCTCGTCTCCCGTACCGTTGTCGGGTGACCGAAACCGCTGCTGCACTCGTCGAACGCCTCACCGCCGTCGTCCCGGACTTCCCGTCGCCGGGGATCCTGTTCCGCGACGTCACGCCGGTGTTCTCCGACGCGGTCGCCTTCGGCCGGGTCTGCGAAGCACTCGCCGCGCCGTTCGCCGTCGGTGACGGGTTCGCCGCGGTCGCCGGCATCGAGGCCCGTGGCTTCGCCCTCGCCGGTGGCATCGCTGCGCAGCACCAGGTCGGCGTCCTGACCGTCCGCAAGGCCGGCAAGCTCCCCGGCGAGGTCCTCAGCGAGCAGTACGCACTGGAGTACGGCGAGGCCGAGCTCGAGCTCCGGCCCGGCCAGCTGCCCGCCGGTACCCGGGTGCTCGTGATCGACGACGTCCTCGCGACGGGTGGCACCGCGGCCGCCACCGTGACGCTGCTCGAACGCGCCGGGTACGAGGCGATCGGGTTCGCCGCGCTGCTCGAGCTCGACGGGCTCGCCGGGCGCGAGCGGCTCGAGTCACGCCTGCCCGTGCAGACGCTCGGCTCCGTGCCCGCCTGAGGCCCACCCGCGCACTAGTCTTGACGCACCATTTCGATCGAGGAGTCCCATCATCGTGACCGAGTCAGTCGCCGCAGCGCCGGAAGGTGCATCGCCGGATAACGCCGAGCCCGCAGCCGTGCCCCAGGCACCCGAGCCCCGCACCGCGACGACGACCACGACGGGCACCGAGCTCTTCGAGGGCGTCCGCGGCGTCGTGGCGATCCGGGTCGCCGGCGTGCTCAAGGACCTCACCGCGTCGGTCGACGCCGGTGACGTCGTCGAGCCGGTCACGCTCGACGAGCAGGACGGGCTCGACATCCTCCGTCACTCGGCCGCGCACGTGCTCGCGCAGGCCGTCCAGCAGATCAACCCCGACGCCAAGCTCGGCATCGGTCCGCCCGTCACCGACGGCTACTACTACGACTTCGACGTCGCCGAGCCCTTCACCCCGGAGGACCTCAAGGCGATCGAGAAGAACATGGACCGGATCATCCGGCAGGCCCAGCGCTTCCGTCGCGTGGTCGTGACGGACGAGGAAGCCCGCGAGCGCATGGCGGGGGAGCCCTACAAGCAGGAGCTCATCGGCCTCAAGGGTGCTGCCGACGCCGGTGACTCCGGCGAGAGCGTCGAGGTCGGTGCCGGCGAGCTGACGATCTACGAGAACGTCGACCCGAAGACGGGCGAGGTCGTGTGGGAGGACCTCTGCCGCGGACCGCACGTCCCGCACACCCGTTGGATCGGCAACGCGTCGAAGCTCATGCGCGTCGCCGCCGCGTACTGGCGCGGCTCCGAGAAGAACCCGCAGCTGCAGCGCATCTACGGCACGGCGTGGCCCGACAAGGAGCAGCTGAAGGCGCACCTCGAGCGGCTCGAAGAGGCCGCCAAGCGCGACCACCGTCGCCTCGGCGCCGAACTCGACCTGTTCTCGTTCCCGGACGAGATCGGCTCGGGTCTGGCGATCTTCCACCCGAAGGGCGGCATCATCCGCCGCGAGATGGAGGACTACTCCCGCCGTCGGCACGAGCAGGAGGGCTACTCGTTCGTCTACACGCCCCACATCACCAAGGGCGACCTGTTCGAGCAGTCAGGCCACCTCGGCTGGTACAAGGACGGCATGTTCCCGGCCATGCACATGGACGAGGCACGCGACGACGACGGCAACGTCACCCGCCAGGGCGCCGACTACTACCTCAAGCCGATGAACTGCCCGATGCACATCCTGGCGTACCGGTCGCAGGCGCGCTCGTACCGGGACCTGCCGCTGCGCATGTTCGAGTTCGGCACGGTCTACCGCAACGAGAAGTCCGGCGTGATCCACGGCCTCACCCGCGTCCGCGGCATGACCCAGGACGACGCCCACATCTTCACCACGCAGGAGAAGATGAAGGAGGAGCTCACCACGACCCTCGAGTTCGTGCTCTCGCTCCTGCGCGACTACGGCCTCGACGACTTCTACCTCGAGCTCTCCACGAAGGACCCGGAGAAGTACGTCGGCGACGACGAGGTCTGGGAGGTCGCGACGAACACCCTGCGCGAGGTCGCCGAGGAGTCCGGACTCGAGCTCGTGCCGGACCCCGCCGGCGCGGCGTTCTACGGTCCGAAGATCTCGGTGCAGGCCCGTGACGCCATCGGCCGCACCTGGCAGATGTCGACCGTGCAGCTCGACTTCAACCTGCCGGAGCGCTTCGGCCTGGAGTACGCGGCGGCCGACGGCACGCGCCAGCGCCCCGTGATGATCCACCGCGCCCTCTTCGGCTCGATCGAGCGGTTCTTCGGCGTCCTCACCGAGCACTACGCCGGCGCCTTCCCGGCCTGGCTCGCCCCCGTGCAGGTCGTGGCCATCCCCGTCGCGGCGGAGTACGGCGACTACCTCGACGAGGTCGTCGCGAAGCTCCGGTCGCACGGCGTCCGCGCCGAGGTCGACCACTCCGACGACCGCATGCAGAAGAAGATCCGCACGCACACGAAGCAGAAGGTGCCGTTCCAGCTCATCGCGGGCGGCGACGACCGCGACGCCGGAGCGGTCTCGTTCCGGTTCCGTGACGGCCGCCAGGACAACGGTGTGCCCGTGGACGAGGCGGTCGAGCGCATCCTGACGGCGATCCGCGAGCGCGCGCAGGTCTGATGTCCGACGAGCAGGACCCGCTGGTGATCCGGGACGCCGCCTCCGGCGCGGCGGTCCCGGACGCCTTCCAGCGGCTCTGGAACCCGCACCGGATGGCGTACATCGACGCCGGTCGCGCGGGACGTGGCCGCGGGCACGACGACGACTGCCCGTTCTGCGAGGCGCCGCACAAGTCCGACGAGGACGCCCTGATCGTCGCCCGCGGCGAGCACGCCTACGTCCTGCTCAACCTGTTCCCGTACAACAACGGGCACCTGCTGGTCTGCCCGTACCGGCACGTCCCGCTCTACGACGAGGCCACGCCGGACGAACTCCGCGAGATCGGCGAGCTCACCCAGACGGCGATGCGGGTCCTGCGCGCCGTGTCGCACTGCGACGGGTTCAACATCGGCATGAACCAGGGCGAGGTCGCCGGTGCGGGTGTGGCGGGGCACCTGCACCAGCACATCGTGCCCCGGTGGCAGTCCGACGCGAACTTCTTCCCGATCATCGCGCGGACGAAGTCGATGTCGCAGCTGCTCGGCGAGACCCGGCGTCTCGTCGCCGAGGGGTGGCCGGCAGACCACTAGACTGTCGGCATCATGAGCGACAGCAGCAGCACCCCGAGCACCCCCGGCACCTCGATCACCGGCTCCGACCGCGTCAAGCGCGGCCTCGCGGAGATGCTCAAGGGCGGCGTCATCATGGACGTCGTCGACGCCGAGCAGGCCCGCATCGCCGAGGAAGCCGGCGCCACCGCCGTCATGGCCCTCGAGCGCGTCCCGGCCGACATCCGCGCACAGGGCGGCGTCGCCCGCATGTCCGACCCGTCGATGATCGAGGAGATCATCGCCGCGGTGTCGATCCCCGTCATGGCGAAGGCCCGCATCGGCCACTTCGTCGAGGCACAGGTCCTGCAGGAGCTCGGTGTCGACTACATCGACGAGTCCGAGGTCCTCTCGCCCGCCGACTACGTCAACCACATCGACAAGTGGAACTTCACCACCCCCTTCGTCTGCGGTGCCACGAACCTGGGCGAGGCGCTCCGTCGCATCACCGAGGGCGCGGCCATGATCCGCTCCAAGGGCGAGGCCGGCACGGGTGACGTGTCCGAGGCCACGAAGCACATCCGCACGATCAACAAGGAGATCGCTGCCCTCCGGTACCTCAAGGAGGACGAGCTCTACGTCGCCGCGAAGGACCTGCAGGCGCCGTTCGACGTCGTCAAGGAGGTCGCACAGACCGGCAAGCTCCCGGTCGTGCTCTTCACGGCCGGTGGTGTCGCCACCCCGGCCGACGCCGCGATGATGATGCAGCTCGGCGCGGACGGCGTCTTCGTCGGCTCCGGCATCTTCAAGTCCGGCGACCCGGCAGCGCGTGCCGCGGCGATCGTCAAGGCCGTGACCTTCCACGACGACCCCAAGGTCATCGCCGAGGTGTCCCGCGGTCTGGGTGAGGCGATGGTCGGCATCAACGTCGCCGACGTCCCCGCCCCGCACCGCCTGGCCGAGCGCGGCTGGTGAGCGCGCGGCCCCGCATCGGGGTCCTCGCGCTGCAGGGCGACTTCCGTGAGCACATCGCCTCGTTGACGGAGCTCGGCGCCGAGGTGGTGCCACTGCGTCGCCCGGAGGAGATCGGCACGCTGCACGGCGTCGTCATCCCCGGCGGCGAGTCGAGCGTCATGGACAAGCTGTCCCGGGCGTTCGGCGTGGCCGTGCCCCTGTCCGCCGCGATCCAGGGCGGGCTCCCGACCTACGGCACCTGTGCGGGCATGATCATGCTGTCCTCCCGCATCGCGGCCGGCATCCCGGGCCAGCAGACGCTCGACGTGCTCGACACCACGGTCCGGCGGAACGCGTTCGGCAGCCAGAACGACTCCTTCGAGACCGACATCCCGATGCCGGCGCTCGGAGACGCTCCGGTGCACGCGGTGTTCATCCGTGCGCCGGTGGTCGAGCAGCACGGTCCCGGGGTCGACGTCCTCGGAGCCCTGCCGGACGGCCAGGTCGTCGCGGTGCAGCAGGGGAACGTCATCGCGAGCGCCTTCCACCCGGAGGTCGCGGGCGAAGACCGCTTCCACCGTCGCTTCCTCGAGCTCGTCCGCGCGGCCTGAGCCGCGTCGCGCACGCGCCACCGGACCACTTGTCCACAGGTCCAGCGCGGCGGAGGCGAGCCGTGCCTCCAGGCCGGTAAACTGATCCAGATTTTCCGCTAGACGCAAGGAGCACCGTGTCCGGGCATTCCAAGTGGGCAACGACCAAGCACAAGAAGGCGGTCATCGACCAGCGCCGTGCGAAGTCGTTCGCGAAGCTCATCAAGAACATCGAGGTCGCCGCGAAGATGGGCGGTGCCGACCTCTCCGGCAACCCGACCCTGGTCGACGCCGTGCAGAAGGCCAAGAAGACCTCGGTCCCCAACGACAACATCGACCGCGCCATCAAGCGCGGTGCCGGCCTGACCGGTGAGTCGATCGAGTACACGACGATCATGTACGAGGGCTACGGCCCGAACGGCGTCGCGATGCTCATCGAGTGTCTGACCGACAACAAGAACCGCGCCGCGGCCGAGGTCCGCACGGCGATGTCGCGCAACGGCGGCACCATGGCCGACCCGGGCAGCGTCGCGTACAACTTCGCCCGCAAGGGTGTCATCTCCGTGACCAAGACCGACGGTCTCGACGAGGACACCGTGATGACGGCCGTGCTGGACGCGGGTGTCGAGGACGTCATCGACCAGGGCGGTGGCTTCGAGGTCATCACCGAGGCGACCGACCTCGTCGCGGCCCGCACGGCGCTGCAGGACGCCGGCATCGACTACGACTCGGCCGACGCCGAGTTCGTGCCGGGGCTCAAGGTCCCGGTCGACGCCGAGACCGCGCGCAAGGTGTTCCGCCTGATCGACGCGCTCGAGGACAGCGACGACGTGCAGAACGTCTACTCGAACTTCGACATCCCCGCCGACGTCCAGGCCGAGCTCGACGAGGACGAGGACTAACCCGATGCTGCGCGTGCTCGGGGTGGACCCCGGGCTCACGCGGTGCGGCGTCGGCATCGTCGAGGTCGCACCGAACCGCCGCGCACGGCTCGTCCACGTGACGGTCGTGCGGACGCCGGCGGACATGGCGCTCGAGCAGCGGCTGCTCCGCATCGCCGACGGCATCGCGGCCGAGATCGACGAGCACCGCCCGGACGCGGTCGCCGTGGAGCGGGTCTTCGCCCAGGCGAACGTCCGGACGGTGATGGGCACGGCCCAGGCCGCGGGGCTCGCGCTGCACGCGGCGGCGGCCCGCGGGCTCCCCGTGGGCCTGCACACCCCGTCCGAGGTCAAGGCAGCGGTGACCGGGTACGGCAACGCCGACAAACGACAGGTCCAGACGATGATCGCGCGCGTGCTCGGCCTCGTCGAGGCCCCGAAGCCCGCCGACGCAGCCGACGCGCTCGCGCTGGCCGTGTGCCATGCCTGGAGGCTCGGATCACCCGACGCCGTCGGCTCGCGACCCACGAACCTCACCCCGGCGCAGCGCGCGTGGCGGGACGCGCAGGGCGGCACCGTCGACTCGCCGCTCGCGCGGGCCGCTGCTGCGGCCGCACGTCCGCAGCGTGGCTCCTCCGCTCCGTCGGTGGCCGGCCGTAGGCTCGGCGCATGATCGCGAGTCTCCGGGGCACCTGCATCGACGTCGCCGGATCGGCCGTCGTGGTCGAGGTAGGGGGAGTCGGGTACGCGGTCACGGTGACGCCCGCCCACGCCCTCACGATGCGACACGGTTCCGAGGTGTTCCTCCGCACGGCCATGATCGTGCGGGAAGACGAGCACCTGCTGTTCGGCTTCGAGTCCACCGACGCCCTGCAGGTGTTCGACCTGCTCCGGAGCGTGTCCGGGGTCGGACCGAAGTCCGCGATGGGCGTCCTCGCCCACATGGAGCCGGCACAGGTCGCGAACGCCGTCGCGAACGACGACGACGGCGCGTTCCGCAAGGTGTCCGGCATCGGCCCGAAGACTGCCAAGCTCATCATCGTCGCGCTGTCCGGCAAGCTCGCCGCGTTCGAGCAGGCACCCGTCGCCACGACGTCCCGTGGCACCACGGCCCACCCGGCCGCCGTCGACGTGGTCGCCGCCCTGGTCGGCCTGGGATGGCGTGAGGACGCGGCCCAGCGCGCCGTCGACGACACCATCGCCAACGAACCGGGTGCCGCCACCATGGGCACGCAGTCCCTGCTCCGTGCCGCGCTCGGTGCCCTCCGGCCCGCCGGAGCCGGCCGGTGAGCGGCATCACCGCCGCCGACGCCGAGTCGCAGGAAGAACTCGCGTTCGAGGGTGCGCTCCGCCCGAAGTCCCTCGACGAGTTCGTCGGCCAGCGCAAGGTCCGCGGCCAGCTCGACCTGCTGCTGAAGGCAGCGGCGCTGCAGGACCGCACGCCCGACCACATCCTGATGGCCGGGCCTCCCGGCCTCGGCAAGACCACGCTGGCGATGATCGTCGCGCACGAGTCGGGTCGACCGCTGCGGATGTCCAGCGGGCCGGCGATCCAGCACGCGGGTGACCTCGCCGCGGTGCTCTCGTCGCTGGTGCCGGGCGAGGTCCTCTTCATCGACGAGATCCACCGCATGGCGCGCTCGGCAGAGGAGATGCTCTACCTGGCGATGGAGGACTTCCGGATCGACGTGATGGTCGGCAAGGGCGCCGGTGCCACGAGCATCCCACTCGACCTCGCGCCGTTCACGCTCGTCGGCGCCACCACCCGGGCCGGTCTCCTGCCGAACCCACTCCGTGACCGCTTCGGCTTCACCGCGCACCTCGAGTTCTACGAGAAGGACGAACTCGAACAGGTGCTGATCCGTGCGGCGCACCTCCTCGAACTCGACATCGACCGGACGGCACTGCGGGAGATCGCCGGCCGCTCCCGTGGCACACCGCGCATCGCGAACCGCCTGCTCCGACGCGTCCGCGACTACGCGCTCGTGCACCGCACGACCGACGGGATGGCGGCGGTGCAGGGCGCACTCGACCTCTACGACGTCGACGAGCTCGGCCTCGACCGGTTGGACCGCGCGGTCGTCGAGACGATGCTCACCCGCTTCGACGGGGGTCCGGTCGGCCTGAACACCCTGGCGGTCTCGGTGGGCGAGGAATCCGAGACCATCGAATCGGTCGTCGAACCGTTCCTGGTCCGGGTCGGGCTCGTCACCCGGAGCCCCCGGGGCCGCATCGCCACGCCGCAGGCCTGGCGCCACTTCGGGATGACTCCGGGGCAGGGGAGCCTCGCGCAACCCGGGCTGTTCGACGACGACACCGACTGAGACGACCGCCGCCGCAGCACTCCGGGCGACATGCCACACACAGTCGCGTGCCCTAGACTGCTACGGCCCGAAACCGAAATACCAGAGAAGGCATCGCAATCATGGGTCAAGAAGTCATCCTCATCGTCATCGTCGTGGCGTTCGCGGCCTTCATGTTCTACAACAGCCGCAAGCGCAAGAAGCAGCAGTCCGAGCTCGCCACCAAGATGGTGCCGGGCGCGAAGGTCATGCTGTCCTTCGGCCTGTACGGCACGCTCCTGTCGGTCGACGACGAGAAGGTCACCGCCGACGTCGAGATCGCCCCGGGGACCGTCGTCACCGTCCACCGTCAGACCCTGTCGCGCGTCGTCGACGACACCGCGTCGGACATCCAGACCGCCACCACGCCGGAGGACGAGCCCAAGCCCGTCGCCGAGCTCAACGGTGAGCCGGTCTACGGTGAGCGCATCGAGTCCACCGAGACCGACGCCGACGCTGCGAAGCGCAAGACCGAAGACTGACACCTCGGCCGCCGGGTCCACCGATCCGGCGGCGACACCTGCCGTCGGTCTCCGCCGTCGGTCCTGACAGAAAGACGAGACGACCGGTGGCACGATCGACACCCGTCAAGAAGGCGATCCGCTCGCTCACCTGGTTGGTGATCCTGATGGCGGTCCTCGCCGGGTTGAACACCGCGGCATCGATCCTCGCCGGGACCACGAAGGACGACAGCGGCAAGTGGTTCGAAGGGGCCAGCTGGGTCCCTGAACTGGCACTCGACCTGCAGGGCGGCACGCAGCTGACCCTCGCGGCGCAGAACACCGAGGGCGGCTCGGTGACGCGGCAGCAGCTCGACCAGGCCGTCGAGATCATCCGTCAGCGCATCAACGCGACCGGTGTCTCGGAGTCGCAGATCAACACCCAGGGGACGAACAACATCGTCGTCTCCATCCCGGGCAAGCCGGACAAGGCGACGATCGACCGCATCGAGGCGGCGGCGAAGCTGACGTTCCGCCCGGTCCTGTACACCGAAGCCGCGACGAACACCTCCGTCGGCGACAAGGGCTCGGCGTCCGCGTCCCCGACCCCGTACTCGCCGCCGGCGTCCCTCGCCGCGACGCCCAGTGCGAAGCCGACGAACGCCAGTGACCTCAACTGGGTGACGCCCAAGCTGCAGGACCTGTACACGAACTACAACTGCTCGGCCCCGGACGACGTCACCACGGCGCCCGACGACGAGCCCCTCGTCACCTGCGACCAGGACGGTGCTGCGAAGTACATCCTCGGTCCGGTCGAGGTCTCCGGCTCGAACATCAGCAACGCGACCTCGGGCCTGGCGACGGACTCGCAGGGCACGTCCACCGGGCAGTGGGCCGTCAACCTGACGTTCGACGGCACCGGCTCGAAGGACTTCCGGACGGTGACGAACCGTCTCGTCTCGCTCACGCAGCCGCAGAACCAGTTCGCGATCGTCCTCGACGGCTCGGTCATCACCGCGCCGACGACGAACTCCGCGATCACCAACGGCAAGGCGCAGATCACCGGCTCGTTCACGGCCGACTCCGCGAAGACCCTCGCCGACCAGCTGAAGTACGGCGCGCTGCCGATCAACTTCCAGGTGCAGTCGAACGAGAACATCTCGGCGACGCTGGGTACGGCACAGCTCGTCGGCGGTCTCGTCGCCGGCCTGATCGGCCTCATCCTGGTGATCATCTACTCGGTCATCCAGTACCGGGCGCTGGCGTTCGTCACCGTGCTCTCGCTCGGTGTCGCGTTCGCCCTGACGTACCTCGTGATCGCGATCATGTCGTGGCGCGTCGACTACCGCCTGTCGTTGGCCGGTGTCGCGGGGTTGATCGTGGCGATCGGCATCACCGCGGACTCGTTCATCGTGTACTTCGAACGCATCAGGGACGAACTCCGCGACGGCCGTGCGCTCGAGAGCGCCGTCGAGTCCGGGTGGAAGCGTGCACTCCGCACGATCCTCGCGTCCGACTCGATCAACTTCCTCGCGGCGATCGTGCTCTACATCCTCGCGGTGAGCGACGTGAAGGGCTTCGCGTTCACGTTGCTGCTCACCACCCTGATCGACGTCGTCGTCGTGGTGCTGTTCACGCACCCGATGATGCAGCTCATCGCCCGCAGCCGGTTCTTCGGCGAGGGCCACCGGTTCAGCGGGCTCGATCCGTCGGCCCTGGGCGCCGTCTACCGCGGGCGGGCACAGTTCCGCGCGCCGGTCGTGGACGGCAAGCGTCAGCGCAGCGCCGGAGAGGCGCAGCGCCGACAGACCATCGCGGAGCGGAAGGCCCAGCAGGCCTCCGGCGAGAACGGCACGACGCCGGACGGGAAGGACGACTGATGGCCAGCTTCAGCCAGTTCGGTAGCGACCTCTACACGGGCAAGCGCTCGTACGACATCGTCGGTCGCCGCAAGACGTGGTACCTGGTCGCGATCATCGCCATCGTGATCTCCCTCGCGGTGCCGTGGCTCCGCGGCGGCTACCAGCTCGGCATCGAGTTCACCGGTGGGTCGGAGTTCTCGCTCTCCGACGTGCAGAACCTGGACCAGAGCATCGCCACGAAGACCGTCGAGGAGATCGTCCCCGAGGGTGTCCCGCGCGTCTCGCAGCTCGGCACGCACGGCATCCGCGTGCAGACCGGTCAGCTGACGGACCGCGAGACCACCGAGGTCCAGGACGCGCTCGCCAAGGCGTACGACGTCCCGGACAGCCAGGTCGCGGCGACCTTCATCGGCGCGACCTGGGGTGCCGACGTCCTCGCGCAGGCCATCCGGGGCCTCGTCATCTTCCTCGCGCTGGCCGCGGTGTTCATGGCGCTGTACTTCCGGACCTGGAAGATGTCCGTCTCCGCCATGGTGGCGCTGCTGCACGACCTCCTGATCACGGCCGGTGTCTACGGCATCGTCGGACTCGAGGTCACGCCCGCTGCGGTCATCGGCTTCCTGACGATCCTCGGGTACTCGCTGTACGACACCGTCGTGGTGTTCGACAAGGTGCGCGAGAACACCAGCCAGGAATCACACCGGACGTTCGTGCAGTCGGTGAACCTCGCGGTGAACCAGACGCTCGTCCGGTCGATCAACACGTCGGTCGTCGCGCTGCTGCCCGTCGCGGCGATCCTCTTCATCGGGTCGTACATCCTCGGGGCCGGGACGCTCCGCGACATCTCGCTCGCCCTGTTCATCGGCATCATCGTGGGCACGTACTCGACGATCTTCATCGCATCGCCGATGTACGCGCACCTGCGTGAGAACGAGCCCAAGGTGAAGCAGGCCGACGCGAAGAAGCAGGCTGCCGCTGCGAAGCGTCAGCGCGAGGTCGACGCGGCGGCGGGCGTCTGATGCCCGCCGAGATCCAGGACATCGACGTCGCCGAGGCACGTCGCCGTCTCGACGCCGGTGCACGCCTCTTCGACGTGCGTGAGCAGGGGGAGTGGGACGAGGTCCACGCTCCCGAGGCGACACTCGTGCCGATGTCCGAGCTGGTGGCGCGGTGGAAGGAGATCGACGGCGGCGACGAGCCGGCGATCATCGTCTGCCACTCGGGTGGGCGTTCCGCCCGGGTCGTCGCGGCGCTCGAGCAGTCCGGTGTCCCGGCGGTGAACCTGGTCGGCGGGATGGTCGCGTGGGAGCAGTCGGGCGCCCCCGTGGTGCGCGACGGCCAGTCGGACGCCGGCACCGCCACCGAGGCCGGCGCTGACGCCCAGGGCGAACCGCGTCACGAGCACTGACCGGGCACGCGTAGTCTTGTCGGATCGACTTCGGACCATGTCCACGGGAGGCGCATCATGACGGACACGCGTGCATCCATGCCCCAGGACGCCCCGGCTCCCACTCCGGCCGACGTCGCCAGCCGTCCTGGTTCGGCGTCCCGCCCGGCGAGCCCCGTCGGCCCGAACACCACCGGCAACCTCGGTTCGCTCCGGTCCCTGCTCCCGCGACTGTTCTCGCGGGCCCAGCCGGCAGGCGCCGTCGACACGCTCATCCGGACGGTGCGCTCGCACCACCCGAAGGCCGACGTCACCCTCATCGAGCGGGCGTACTCGGTGGCCGAGCGTGCGCACGACGGTCAGAAGCGCAAGTCCGGCGAACCGTACATCACGCACCCGGTCGCGGTCGCGCAGATCCTGGCCGACCTCGGCATCGGCCCGATCACGATCGCGGCGGCGCTCCTGCACGACACCGTGGAGGACACTGACTACCAGCTCGACCAGCTGCGGCACGACTTCGGTGACGAGATCGCGATGCTCGTCGACGGCGTCACGAAGCTCGACAAGGTCAAGTACGGCGACAGCGCCCAGGCCGAGACCGTCCGCAAGATGGTCATCGCGATGTCGAAGGACATCCGTGTCCTGGTGATCAAACTCGCCGACCGCCTGCACAACGCCCGGACGTGGGGCTTCGTCGAGTCCACCTCCGCCACGCGCAAGGCGAAGGAGACCCTCGAGATCTACGCGCCGCTCGCGCACCGTCTGGGCATCCAGATGATCAAGCTCGAGCTCGAGGACCTCTCGTTCGCGGTGCTGCACCCGAAGCTCTACGTCGAGATCGACAGCCTGGTCAAGGAGCGTCAGCCGAAGCGCGAGCAGTTCGTCCAGAACGTGATCGGCACGCTCAAGAAGGACCTCAAGGCCGCCAAGGTTCGCGGCGACGTGATGGGCCGTCCGAAGCAGTACTACTCGATCTACCAGAAGATGATCGTGCGCGGGCGTGAGTTCGACGAGATCTACGACCTGGTCGGCATCCGTGTGCTCGTGCCGACCGTGCGCGACTGCTACGCGATGCTGGGTTCGGTGCACGCACGGTGGACGCCACTGCCCGGGCGCTTCAAGGACTACATCGCGACGCCGAAGTTCAACCTCTACCAGTCGCTCCACACGACGGTCCTCGGTCCGCAGGGGCGTGCGGTCGAGATCCAGATCCGCACCCACGAGATGCACCAGCGTGCCGAGTTCGGTGTCGCCGCGCACTGGAAGTACAAGCAGCGCGCGGCCGGCCGTGACGTCGACACGTCGTCGGCGGACGACCAGGACATGGCCTGGCTCGCGCACATCACCGACTGGCAGGCGGAGACGAGCGACCCGGGGGAGTTCCTCGACTCGCTGCGCTACGAGATCGGCGCGAAGGAGACGTACGTCTTCACCCCGCAGGGCAAGGTCATCGGCCTGCCCTCCGGCGCGACCCCGGTCGACTTCGCCTACGCCGTGCACACCGAGATCGGGCACCGCACGATGGGCGCGAAGGTGAACGGTCGCCTGGTGCCCCTCGAGAGCTCGCTCTCCAGCGGCGACGTCGTCGAGATCTTCACCTCGAAGAACCCCGACTCCGGCCCGAGCCAGGACTGGCTGACCTTCGTCCGGAGCCCGCGGGCGCGGAACAAGATCAAGCAGTGGTTCACCAAGGAGCGCCGCGAAGAGGCGATCGAGCAGGGCCGCGACGCGATCGCGCGGGCGATGCGGAAGCAGAACCTGCCGCTGCAGCGCATCATGAGCCAGGACTCCATCTCCGAGGTCGCCTCGTCGATGCGGTACGACGACGTGTCTGCCCTGTACGCGGCCGTCGGCGAGGGCCACGTCTCGACGCAGTCCGTGATCGAGAAGGTCCTGGGGAACGTCCAGGCCGAGACCGAGTCGGACGAGCCCGAGCTCACGTTCCCGCGCCAAGTCACCAGCCGTCAGCTCCGCAACAGCGACAGCGGCGTTCTGGTGCGTGGTGCGCCGGACATCCTCGTCAAGCTCGCGAAGTGCTGCACGCCGGTGCCGGGGGACCAGATCGTCGGCTTCATCACCCGTGGTCAGGGCGTCTCGGTGCACCAGGCGTCGTGCACGAACGTGAAGTCGCTGATGAACGAGCCGGACCGCATGATCGAGGTCGAGTGGGCACCGTCGTCGAAGTCGGTCTTCCTCGTCCAGATCCAGATCGAGGCGCTGGATCGATCTGGACTCCTGAGCGACGTCACGCGGGTCCTGACGGAGTACCACGTGAACATCCTGTCGGCGACGGTCTCGACCTCGTCCGACCGGCTGGCGCTCAGCCGGTTCGTGTTCGAGATGGGCGACACCACCCACCTCGACCGAGTCCTCAACGCGGTCCGCCGGATCGACGCGGTCTACGACGTCTACCGCGTCAGCGCGGGCTGACGCTCAGCGCCCATCGACCGCTGCCGCGCCGGACTCCAGCAGCGCGCGGAGCCGTCGCGACGCCTGCCGGACCATCGGGATCGTCCCGAGGCCGCACAGGCGATCCTCGACCTCGGCGACGGTGACCGCGCCGATCGCGATCAGGCCCTGCACCGCCTCCGCCTCGGCGGTCCCGAACGTCCGTTCACCGGTGTTCGGCGTCCGCAGCAGGTCGATGGCGGTCCGCGACGGTGTGGTCACGCGGAGGGGGTCCAGCCGGACGAGGTCCGCCGGGTCGATGACGACTTCCCGCAGGAGCACCCCAGCGTCGACGTGCACCCGAGCCTGCGGCGAGATGGCGGCCTCGAGCGGGGTCGGTGGCCGCGAGGTCGCACCCCAGATCCACGCCGCGGTCCGCGTTCCGGCGATCAGACGGGCGTCCCGGAGCGTCCACGCCGCGGCGGCGGCTCGGAGCGACGGGGTCTGCGGCTCGACGGGGGAGGCCCAGCACGCCCCGACCGGGACGAGCTCGCCGGCGAGCACCGCGGCCCGCAGTTCGACCTCCGGCCAGTCGTCGCTGGTCACGAGGCGAGAGCGGGGCACCCGGACATCCTGCCCGAGCCCTGACTGCCCCGACGACCACCTGTGGAGAGCGCCGCATTCAGCCCAGCACGTCAGCGCAGCACGTCAGCGCAGGACGTCGGCGCGGTGCACGAGCGCGGCGGCACCGATGAGCGGACCGTCCTGCGAGAGTCCGGTCGGCACGATCCGCACCTTCGTGACGAAGCCGAACTCGACGCGCTCCGCCACCGCCTGGCGCGCGTACTCGAACAGGTCGGGCGTGACGTGCGAGAAGCCGCCGCCGATCGCCACGACCTCGAGGTCCACCAGGCTGGTGGCGGCGGCGATCGCCTGCCCGAGCGCGCGACCGCTCCGCTGCACCGCGGCGACCGCGATGGAATCCCCGGCGGCGTAGGCCGCCGACAGTTCCTCACCGGTGGACCCGGCGAAGCCCTGACGCTGCGCCCAGGCGACGGTCTTGGGGCCGCTGGCGATGGCTTCGAGGCAGCCGGTGCCCCCGCAGGCGCACGGGTCGTCGAACCCGCCGCACTCCACGTGGCCGATGTGTCCTGCGTTGCCGGTCGGCCCGCTGACGGTCCGGCCGTGCAGGATCAGGCCGCCGCCGACGCCCGTCGAGACGATCATGCCCATGACGTGGTCGGACCCCTGCGCCGCACCGACCCAGTGCTCGGCGAGGGTGATCGCCAGGCCGTCCATCCGGAGGGTCACGGGCACGCCCGCCGCCACGTGGGCCGCCACCCGGTCGCGGAGCGGGTAGCCGCGCCACACCGGCATGTTCAACGGCGACACGAGGCCGTGCTCCTCGTCGACGGGGCCGGCCGAGCCGATCCCCACGCCGACCAGGGTCGCGTCGGCGGGTAGTGCCGCGAGGGCCGCGGTCACGACCTCGTCGACCGCCGCCTGCAGTTCGTCCGAGGTGCGCCCGGGCCCGGTGGGGCTGCGGAACCGGGTGGCGGGCAGGACGACGCCGGCGTCGGTCACGAGGGCGGCTTCGACCTTCGTGCCGCCGAGGTCGACGGCGAGGGCGAGGGGGGCGGACTGCGGTGCGGTGGTGGACATGCTCGCTCCGATGCGGCGGTCTGGAGGCACGGTGCCGGTCGCGGACGCGGCGTCGCGTCCGGTGGGCGCCGGCCCCGTCGTGATGGGTCGGTTCGGGTGGTCCGGGGCGCGGGCCCCGTGGGTCAGTAGGACGTGGTGTCGTCGCCGAGCGCGGACGCCGCGCCCGTCTCCGCGCGGTGCGCGACCTCGTCGAGGATGCGGGCGGAGGCGCTCGTGCCGATGCGGTTCGCGCCGGCGCCGACCATCTCGAGGAGCGTGTCGAGGCCACGGACGCCGCCGGAGGCCTTCACGCCGGTGTCGGTGCCGACGGTCGCCCGCATGAGGGCGATGTGCTCCGCGGTCGCACCGCCGCCGGCGAACCCGGTGGAGGTCTTCACGAAGGCTGCGCCGGCGGACTGCGCGGCACGGGACGCGGCGACGATCTCGTCGTCGGTGAGGAACGCGGTCTCGAGGATGACCTTGACGACGGTGCTGCCGGCGGCGTCGACCACGGCGCGGACGTCGGCCTCGACGCGCTCCCAGTCGCCGGACTTCGCGGCGCCGATGTTCTGGACCATGTCGAGCTCGAACGCCCCGTCGGCCAGGGCCTGCAGCGACTCGGCGACCTTGGCCTCGGTCGACGTGGTGCCGTGCGGGAAGCCGATGACGGTTCCGACGCCGACACCGGTGCCGGCGAGGCGGGCGACCGCGTGGGCGACGTCGCTCGGGCGGACGCACACGCTGAACACGCGGTAGGCGGCGGCCTCGTCGAGCTGGGCGTCGACGGCCGATCGGGTCAGCTCGGGCTTGAGGATCGCGTGGTCGATGAGTGCACGCACTGCATCGGCGGTGACGTGCGGTTGGTCGACGGAGAACGCTGCATTGTCCACCCGGCAAGCCTACCCGGAGCCGAGCCGCGTACCGTGCCCCGCATGCACGTCCTCGTCACCGGCGCCACCGGCTACATCGGTGGCCGACTCGTCCCCCGTCTCCTCGAAGCAGGCCACACCGTCCGGGTGTTCGTCCGCAACCCCCGCAAGCTGCAGGACGTTCCCTGGCGCGACGACGTCGAGGTCGCCGAGGGCGACCTGCAGGATGCCGAAGCCGTCGGTTCCGCGGTCGACGGCGTCGAGGCGGTCTACTACCTGGCGCACGCGATGGGTGCCGACGGTGACTTCGAGCGGGCCGAGCGCCAGGCCGCCGAGACCATGGCGCACGAGGCGACGCAGGCCGGTGTCCGACGGTTCGTGTACCTCGGCGGGCTGCACCCGGACGGCGAGCTGTCGAAGCACCTCCGCAGCCGCAAGGAGGTCGGCGACGTCCTGCTGCACTCCGGAGTCCCGACCATCGCGTACCAGGCGGGTGTCGTCATCGGTTCCGGGAGCACCTCGTTCGAGATGATCCGGCACGTGACCGACGTCCTGCCGTGGATGCCCGCGCCACGCTGGGTCCGCAACCACATCCAGCCGATCGCGGTCCGCGACGTCCTGTACTACCTGGTCGAGGCGCTCACGATCCCGGCCGACGCGAACCGGACGTTCGACATCGGCGGACCGGACGTCCTCCGCTACGGCCAGATGCTCAACGGGTACGCAGTCGAGGCGAAGCTGCCCCAGCGAGCGATCTCCGTGCTCCCCGTCCTGACGCCGGGGCTCGCCGCGCACTGGTTCAACCTGGTCACGCCGATCCCGCGCAAGCTCGCCAAACCGATCATCGAGTCGCTGCAGTTCGAGTGCGTGCAGCGCGAGCACGACATCGACGACGTGGTGCCCCGGCCCGAGGGCGGACTGACGTCCTACCGCCGAGCTGTGCGTCTGGCCCTGACGAGGATGCGGACGGGCGAGGTGCAGACCAGCTGGCGCAACGCCACGCTCGCCGCCACCTCGGCCGACCCCCTGCCGAGCGACCCCGACTGGGCCGGCCACACCGTCTACGTCGACGACCGCAAGCGGCACTCGTCCGCCAGCGCCGAGGACGTCTGGCGGGTCGTCGAGTCCATCGGCGGCGAGAACGGCTGGTACTCCTTCCCGCTTGCGTGGGTCGCCCGAGGCTGGATGGACAAGCTCGCCGGGGGAGTCGGCCTGAACCGGGGCCGACGGGACCCGCAGCGGCTCGAGCAGGGCGACGCGCTCGACTGGTGGCGCGTCGAGCGTCTCGAGCGGGGCCGGTACCTCCGTCTCCGCGCCGAGTTCAAGTCGCCCGGCCGGGCCTGGCTCGAGATGACCGTCACCCCGGCCGACGACGGCGGCAGCGACTACCACCAGCGGGCGATCTACTTCCCGCAGGGACTCGCGGGGCGCCTGTACTGGTACTCGATCCTGCCCTTCCACGGGGTGATCTTCCCCGGCATGGTGGAGCGCATCTCGGCCGCCGCGGAACGCGAGTCCGAGCACACCGAGTCGACGGGGCGGAACTGGACCCAGCAGAATGGGAAGCCGGAACCGGCACACGAGGAGGCAGCATGAGCGCGGAACACACCGGCGTCCTGTTCCTGGGCGACAGCATCACCGAGCAGGGGTCCTGGGATGCCTGGCTCCCCGACGAGCGGACGATCAACCAGGGCATCGGCGGGGACACCACCGACGGCGTCCTCGCGCGACTCGACGCGGTGATCGCGGAGCAGCCCGAGGTGATCGTCCTGCTCATCGGCACGAACGACTTCGGCAACCACCGCGCGAGCGTCGAACACGTGGTGCGGGGCGTGGAGTCCGTCCTCGTGACGCTCCGCCGCGAGCTCCCGGGCGTCCGGCTGCTGCTCGTGTCGATCCTCCCGCGGCAGGCCGACTACACGGCGAAGATCGAGGAGGCGAACCGGCACCTCCGGCAGTTCGTCGCCACGTGCCACGCGCAGTACCTCGACGCCTGGCCCGCGTTGGCGGACGGCGACCACCTCGACGAGCGCTTCACCGAGGACGGCCTGCACCTCACCGACGAGGGCTACCGCGCCTACGTCGCCGAACTGGTGCCGGCCCTCGAGCGGGTGCGCGGCCTGCCGCCGATGTCCCGCTCGATTCAGGCGATCGACCTCGACGGGGCCACCGCCTGATGGCAGCGCGGAAGGGGCGGCCCGCCGCGGGTTCGTCGCTGCAGGGCGTGCCCGCTTCGACCGCGACGAGCACGCCGAAGGTCTCCGGGAAGAAGGAGACACCGCCGTTCACCCGGCCCGCGCTCGCCCCCTCGCTCATCGCGGCGATGCTGCTGCTCGCGTGCGTCGCCGTCATCGACTCGTCCGCGTTCGTGTTCGCGCGGTGGGGAGTCGCCGTGCTCGCCCTGATCGTCCTGGTGTTCGCCGTCCGCGGCCGGACCTGGTGGGCCGCAGCCGTCATGGCGGCCGTCGCCGTCTGCTGGAACCCGATCGCCGTCGTGCCGATCCCGGGCGAGGTGTGGGCAGCGCTGCAGATCGTCGCCGCCGCACTGTTCGTCGTCGTCGGCATCGTCGTCAAGGTGCCGCGCGAGACGGAGCCGACCCGCGCCTCCAGGCCGTAGCGGAGCCGACCGACGGGCGGACCGAGCGTCCGCGCGGACGGTAGGATCGAGAGGTCGGGCGCAGTGCCCGACCGATCGACCCGAAGGGCATGGATGAGCAGCGAGACCGAGCCGGTGACCGAGAGTCCTCTGCTGAACCCTCGACCGTCCTCCGGCGGTCTCGACCGACCCGACGTCGTCGTGCGCAAGGGCCGTCTGACGCTCGTCAACGGGCACCTCACGCCGCAGCAGTCGATGATCGAGGACCTCCTGTTCCTCGACGACGCCCTCACCGCCGGTGACGTCGACCACCTGCTCATCCGGGGCAACGACCAGCGCCCCGTCATCGCGCTGGACGAACGCGACCGTCAGCGCGCGGAGAGCGCCGTGATGGCCGCCGCCGCGAACGAGCCGCTGTACGCGAAGCCGCCGGGGAAGCCCGCCGTGCTCGTCATCGACGACGGTCTCGCCTCGGTCGACGAACCCGTGCTGCGGGTGTTCCGGCCGCGCGTCGAGCCCCTCGGACGCCTGCGGTACGGCGCCGAGACGAGCGTGCAGCTCGAGTTCTGGCGGGTCACCGACACCGAGGTGCTCGCACCCGTCGAGAACGCCCTGATGCGCCGCAGCCTGCCGGTCGACGAGTTCGTCCTCGTGGACATCGAGCGCTACGGCCGCACCTGGCGCACCGTCGAGCACATGTTCGACGACCACGTCTCGGACATCCGCTTCCCGATCGACATCGTCTTCTCGTGGGTGGACGGCAACGCGGTCGAGTACCAGCGCGCCCGACAGGCAGCGCAGTCCGGCGCCGTCCTGGGCGAGGGCGACGACGCCCCAGCCCGTTTCCGGCAGATCGACGAGCTGAAGTACGCGCTGCGCTCGGTGCACACCTTCGCCCCGTGGATCCGGCAGATCTACATCGCGACCGACTCACCCGCCCCCGCCTGGCTCGCCGAGCACCCCAAGGTGCGGATCGTCCGGTCGGAGGAGTTCTTCGCCGACCCGTCCGTGCTGCCGACGCACAACTCACAGGCCGTCGAGTCGCAACTGCACCACATCCCGGGCATCAGCGAACACTTCATCTACTCGAACGACGACATGTTCTTCGGGCGCACGGTGGACCCCTCGGTGTTCTTCAGCCCCGGCTCCGTGACGAAGTTCATCCTCGCGACCACCCGCATCGGCCTGGGATCGAACAACCCGGCACGCAGCGGTTTCGAGAACGCGGCCCGGGTCAACCGCCGGCTCCTGCAGCAGCGGTTCGGTGCCGTGACCACCCGCCACCTCGAGCACGCGCCGACGCCGTTGCGCGCCTCGATCATGACCGAGATCGAGCACGAGTTCGCGGACGAGTTCCGCGCGACGGCCGCATCCCGCTTCCGTGCTGCCGAGAACATCTCGGTGACGAACTCGCTCTACCACTACTACTCGTTGCTCACGGGCCGGGCGATCGTGCAGGAGAACGCGCCGGTGCGGTACATCGACACGACGATGCTGTCCGGGCTCCGAGCGCTGGAGGAGCTGCTCAAGAAGCGGAACGTCGACTTCTTCTGCCTCAACGACGGCAGCTTCCCCGAGGTCAGCGACGAGGAACGCACGCGGCGTGTGACGGACTTCCTCGAGAAGTACTTCCCGTTCCCGGCCCCGTGGGAGCGGGACGCGGACAGCGAGACCGTCTGACGGCCTGGAGGCGCGGCGCCGGGCCGCCTCGCGCCGCCGGCCCGGTTGGTGATGAGTTGGTGCGGTGTGGCGCCGGTGTGTGCTTGTGCGCGCGGGCGTGAGCGTGCGCCTGCGGGTGTGCGCGTGCAACGAGCGACAAGACGCCTGTCGAACGACGTCCGCGAAGTCGCACCATGCACCCGCAACCATTGCGCGTGCAACGAGCGACAAGACACCTGTCGAACGACGACCGCGATGTCGCACCATGCACGAGCAACTGATGCCCGTGCAACGACCGGCCGGCGACCCCTGACCGCTAGCGGTGGACGGGGGAGACCGGCACGGAGTCGAGCGTGAAGACCGGGATGCTCGAGGTGACCGGAGCCGGCTCGACCGCGGGGGCGATGGAGACACCGGCGGCAGCCAGGCGAGCCTCGGTCTCGACGGCGGAGACCGGCTGGCCCACTGTCGAGTAGTGCCCGATCGGCACCACCGAGTGCACGACGTTGTGGCCGTAGACGTGCACCAGGTTGAACGCCTGAGCGCCGTCGCGGCCACGGGTCCCGCCCTGGAACTCGGTGAGGTCCTGCGTGTAGCACGTGGCACTCGCCACCGACACGGGGATGCCCGCGAACACGGCGCTCGTCGAGTAGTGCAGATGACCGGCGATGATCGCGATGACGTCGCTGCCCTCGACGACCTCGGCAAGGGCATCCTGGTCGCGGAGCTCCACGAGGACGGCGAGGTCCTGCACGCTCGGCACCGGCGGGTGGTGCATCGCGAGGATCGTGCCGTGCGGGGCGGCCTCGGACAGGACCTCGGCGAGCCAGTCGAGCTGTTCGGGGGAGACCTCGCCGTGGTGCGCACCGGGAACGCTCGTGTCGAGGGTGATCACCCGGAGGCCGTTCACGTCGTAGACGAAGTCCACGGGTCGGTCGGTGGGCTGGAGGCCGAAGAGCTCCTGCCGGAACGCGCCACGCTCGTCGTGGTTGCCCATCGCCCAGATCACCTGTGCGCCGATGCGGTCGGCCGCGGGCTGCACGATGTCGCGGATGCGCGCGTAGGCGCCCGGTTCGCCCTTGTCGGCCACGTCGCCGGTGACGACGATCGCCTCGGGCTTGGTGCCCGATGCCTCGATGTCGGCGATGATCTCACCGAGCCGCGCTGCCGAGTCGACGTCCCCGTAGAGGTCGCCGTCACCCGCCACGAGGTGGGTGTCGCTGAGGTGGAGGAGGAAGTGGTTCGGCCTGGGGTGTTCGGCCGTCCGGCTGTCCATCGGGGTCTCATTCCGTTGGCGGGTGCGTGGTGCAACACAGTGCCACACCGTCCTGGACGAGTCCAGCACGTGTCGGTGAACCGAACGTGAACCGCGCACGGCGTGTTCCCGAACCATGAAGAAACCCCCGCCACATCGTGACGGGGGTTGCTTCGGAGTCGGCGACTAGTGGTTGTTCGCACCGAGGGCCGGGGCCTGGTGCTCACCTTCCAGTTCGGGACCGTGGTGCGCGGCGTGCGCAGCCTCGAGCTCGGCCTTCGTGACCGGCGTGATGCGGTCCTCGAAGAAGAAGCGGGAGACACCGGCGCGGAGCTTCTGCACACCGGAGATCTTGCCCTTGGCGTTCGGGCGGATCATCAGCGGCTTGTACTCGTTGAACTGCAGGAGCTTCCAGCGCTCGTACTCGTCGAGCTGCTCGTGCACCTCGATGTACTCACCGTGGGGGAGTCGCACGATACGGCCGGACTCGTACCCGTGGAGCACGATCTCGCGGTCCTTCTTCTGCAGGGCGATGCACACGCGCTTCGTGATCCAGAAGGCGATGAACGGGCCGAGTACCGTCGTCGCCTGGATCACGTGGATCACGTGTTCGATCGACACCAGGAAGTGGGTCGCGATGATGTCCGACGACGCGGCGGCCCAGAGGCTCGCGTAGAGCGTGATGCCGGCGGCGCCGAACGCCGTGCGGGTCGGGGCGTTGCGCGGACGGTCGAGGATGTGGTGCTCACGCTTGTCGCCGGTGACCCAGCCCTCGATGAAGGGATAGAGCAGGATCGCCAGGATGAGCAGCACCAGCACCGCGATCGGCGCGAGGATGTTGAACGACACCGTGTAGCCGAACCACACGACCTCCCAGTGCGGGGGCACCAGTCGGAGCGCGCCGTCCGCGAAGCCGATGTACCAGTCGGGCTGGGTACCGGCGGACACGGGGGACGGGTCGTACGGGCCGTAGTTCCAGATCGGGTTGATCGTGAACAGCGACGCGATGAGGGCGAGGATGCCCGCGACGATGAAGAAGAACCCACCAGCCTTCGCGGCGAACGCGGGGAGGATCGGGACGCCGACGACGTTCTCGTTCGTCTTGCCGGGGCCCGCGAACTGCGTGTGCTTGTTGATGACGACCAGCACGAGGTGGACGCCGAGCACCGCGACGAGGATCGCCGGCAGCAGCAGGATGTGCAGCGTGTACAGACGGCCGACGATGTCGGTGCCCGGGAACTCGCCGCCGAACAGCAGGTAGGCGATCCAGACGCCGATGACCGGCACACCCTCGATCATGCCGACGATGATCCGCAGACCGTTGCCGGAGAGCAGGTCGTCGGGGAGCGAGTAGCCCGTGAAGCCCTCGGCCATGGCCAGGACCCAGAGGAGGAAGCCGAACACCCAGTTGAGCTCACGCGGCTTGCGGAAGGCGCCGGTGAAGAACACGCGGGCCATGTGCAACATGATCGAGGCCACGAACAGCAGGGCTGCCCAGTGGTGGATCTGCCGGACGAAGAGTCCGCCGCGGATGTCGAACGAGATGTTCAGCGTGGACTGCAGCGCCGTCGACATCTCGACGCCCTTGAGCGGGACGTACGAGCCGTTGTAGACGACCTCGGCCATCGACGCCTGGAAGAAGAACGTCAGGAAGGTGCCCGAGAGCAGGACGACGACGAAGCTGTACAGCGCCACCTCGCCGAGCATGAAGCTCCAGTGGTCGGGGAAGATCTTGCGCCCGACCTCCTTCACGAGGCCCGAGATGCTGGTTCGCTCGTCGATGTAGTTGGCGACCCCGCCGATGATGCGGGATCCGCGCTCCGGCGCCGGCTTGGTGGCCGACGCGGGTGCGTTCGTGGTGGTGGTGCTCATCAGCGTTCACGCTCCCAGAAGGACGGTCCGACAGGCTCGTGGAAGTCGCTCTGCGCAACCAGGTAGCCGTCGTCGTCGATCGCGATCGGAAGTTGGGGGAGGGGGCGCGCGGCCGGTCCGAAGATGACGTCGCAGTTGTTCGAGACATCGAAGGTCGACTGGTGGCACGGGCACAGCAGGTGGTGCGTCTGCTGCTCGTAGAGCGCGACCGGGCACCCGACGTGGGTGCAGATCTTGGAGTACGCGACGATGCCGTCGTAGCCCCAGTTCTCGCGACCCTTGGCGGGGTTGAGGTCCTTCGGGTCGAGGCGCATGAGGAGGACGGCGGCCTTGGCCTTCTCCTCCAGCATGTGCTCCGAGTCGAGCATCCCGTCGGGGATGACGTGGAAGACCGAGCCGATCGTGACGTCGGACGCCTTGATCGGGAGACCGGTCGGGTCCTTCGTCAGGCGCATGCCCGACTTCCAGAACGTGTGGCGGAGCAGCTCGTTCGGGTCGGCCGCCGGGGCGAGGTCACGCACCAGGACGATCCCGGGGAGCGGGAACGCTGCCAGTGCACCGATCATCGAGTTGCGGATCAGCTTGCGACGGCTGAAGCCGGACTCCTTGTCGGCGAGCTGGAAGGCCTCCACGGCCTTCTCACGGGTCGCGTCCGTGCCACGGGTGGGGTGGCGGAGCTCCGTGATCTCACGGTCGACGACGAGCGACTTCGACCAGTACACGGCGCCGAGACCGAGCGCCAGGAGCGCGAGGGCGATCGCGAGGCCGAGGAAGAGGTTCGCGGTGCGGACCGTGCCGAAGTCGTCGGAGCTGATCGGGAAGGCGACGTACGCCGCGATCGCGAGGACGCTGCCGACGATCGACAGGTAGAAGAACGTGGCGACCTGACGCTCGGCCAGGCGCTGCTTCTTCGGGTCGACGTCGGTGCGGCGCGCGCGGTGCGGCGGCTCGCCCGGGTTCTCGAACGGCTCCGCGGGCAGGACCGCGGTGCCGGCCGACGTCGTGGTCGTGCCGTGCTTCTCGACAGCCGAGGACGAGTTCAGTGCCTCGTCGTCGTGCTCTGCCATGGTGTTCCCTTCAGTGTCGTTCGACACGGACGATCAGTTGGACTTCGCGGTCAGCCACACGGTCATCGCGACGACCGCGCCGAGTCCGAAGATCCAGATGAACAGACCCTCTGCCACCGGGCCGAGGGAGCCGAGGGCGAACCCGCCGGGCGACTTGTTGTCCTGCACGTACTTGAGGTACGTGATGATGTCGGCCTTCTGCTGGGGCGTGAGGTTCAGGTCGTTGAACACCGGCATGTTCTGCGGACCAGTGACCATGGCCTCGTAGATGTGCTTGCCGGACACGGACTGCAGGTTCGGGGCGTACTTGCCCTCGGTCAGCGCACCGCCGGCGCCGGCCACGTTGTGGCACATGGCGCAGTTGATGCGGAAGAGCTCCGCACCCTCAGCCGCGTTGCCGTCCGAGCCGTCGGTGAGGCTGGTGGACGGGACCGACGGGCCGGGGCCGAGCGACGCGACGTACTCGGCGAGGGCGTCGATCTGGTCGTCCGTGAACTGCGCGGGCTTCTCTTCGGCCTGTGGACCCTGGGCGGCCATCGGCATGCGGCCGGTCCCGACCTGGAAGTCGACGGACGCGGCACCGACACCGATGAGGGACGGACCCTCGGAGGTGCCCTGGGCCGACAGGCCGTGGCAGGTGGCGCAGTTCGAGGCGAAGAGCTTCTGGCCCTCGTTCACCTTCGACTGGCTCGTCGCCGCCACGGTGCTCGTGCTGTCGTCGGCGTTCGCCGTGGAGCTGAACAGCGCGTACGCACCGCCGGTGGTCATGAGACCGACGACGATGAGCGACACGGTCGCCATCGGTGAACGGCGGCCCTTCTTGGACTTGGTTCTGTTGAACATGCGGTGGGGGCTATCCAGTTCCTACTTGAGAAGGTAGATGACGGCGAAGAGGCCGATCCAGACGACGTCGACGAAGTGCCAGTAGTACGACACGACGATCGCGGTGGTCGCTTCCTTGTGACCGAAGTTCTTGGCGGCGAACCCGCGGCCGAGCGTCAGCAGGAAGGCGATGAGGCCGCCGGTGACGTGGAGGCCGTGGAAGCCGGTGGTCATGTAGAACGCCGAGCCGTACGCGCTGGAGGAGAGCGTCACGCCCTCGTGCCAGAGGTTGGCGTACTCGAAGATCTGGCCGCAGACGAAGATCGCGCCCATGCAGTACGTGACGAAGAACCACTCCGTCATGCCCCAGTCCTTGGGGTTCCAGCTCGTGCGGTGCACCTGGAAGCGCTCCGCGGCGAACACCGCGAACTGGCAGGCGAAGCTGGACAGCACCAGGATGATCGTGTTCACCGAGGCGAAGGGCACTTCGAGCTTGGCGGTCTCGGTCGCCCACAGTTCGGGCGAGGTGCTGCGCAACGTGAAGTAGATCGCGAACAGGCCGGCGAAGAACATGACCTCGCTGCCCAGCCACACGATCGTCCCCACGGCAACGGCGTTCGGCCTGTTCAGGACCGGACCGCTGGCGGATCTGGAGAGAGGGGTGCTAGTCACAGGTTCCATTATGGCCGAAACCACGGACAGTGTTTTCGCAGCGAACTGGCGGGTCTCTCGAATTCACTACGATCGAGTCATGCTCGACGCCCCCACCTGGCCCACCGTGATCAGCGCGCTCATGGCGCGCGAGGACCTGACGATCAGCCAGTCCACATGGGCCATGCAGGAGATCGTCGCGGGCCGCGCGACGCCGGCACAGATCGCCGCGTTCGCCGTCGCACTCCGCGCCAAGGGCGAGACCGTCGACGAGGTCGTCGGGTTCCGCGACGCGATCCTCGACGCAGCGGTTCCGCTCGACGTGGACCCGATGGCGCTCGACATCGTGGGGACGGGCGGCGACGTCGTCGGCACGGTGAACGTCTCGACGATGGCGGCCATCGTCATCGCCGCGGCGGGCGTGCCGGTCGTGAAGCACGGCAACAGGGCGAGCTCGTCGAAGTCCGGCTCGAGCGACGTGCTCGCCGCACTCGGCCTCGACCTCACGATGGACGCCGCGCGTGTCGCGGACACGTTCCGGCGTGTCGGACTGACCTTCGCGTTCGCGAGTGCCTTCCACCCCGGCTTCGCGCACGCCGGCCCGGTCCGCCGCGAGATCGGTGTGCCGACGGTCTTCAACTTCCTCGGCCCGCTCGTCAACCCCGCACGGTGCGAGGCGAACGCGGTCGGCGTGGCGCAGCTCGAACTCGTGCCGATCATCACGGGCGTGTTCCAGACGCGCGGGGCGACCGCGCTGGTGTTCCGCGGCGACGACGGCCTGGACGAGCTGACGACCACCGGGCACAGTCACATCTGGGAGGTCACGGGCGGCCGTGTGACCGAGCACGACCTCGACCCGCGCGACCTCGGCATCGCCCGCGCACGCATCGAGGACCTGCTCGGCGGCGACCCCGAGCACAACGCCGCGGTGGTGCACCGCGTCCTCGCGGGGGAGTCCGGCCCGGTCCGCGACATCGTCCTGCTGAACGCCGCCGCCGGCCTGGTGTCCTTCCGCCTGGCGGAGGACCCGGCCGAGGTCGACCGCCCGATCCTGCAGCGGTTCCGCGAGCAGCTGGTCGTCGCGGCCGACGCGATCGACTCGGGTGCCGCAGCCCGCAAGCTGGCCGACTGGGTGGGCGCGACCCCCGCGGCCTGAGCGCGGAAGCACGGGACTTCGACGCAACTGACTGGAGGCGCGGGGGGGGGGGGGGGGGGGCCGCCCCCCCCCCCCCCCCCCGGGGCCCCCCCCCCCCCCCCCCCCCCCCCCCCCGGGGGGGGGGGGGGGGGCCCCGCGCCCCCCCCCCCCCCCCCGCCTCCAGGCGGTCACCTCAGCACAGGACTACTGGACGTCCTCGTCGACCCAGTCGAAGGTCTTCGTGACGGCCTTCTTCCAGAGGCGGAGGGTGCGGTCACGCTCGGCTGCGTCGAGCTGCGGCTCCCAGCGCTTGTCCTCCTGCCAGTTGGCACGGAGCTCGTCGAGGTTCGCCCAGAACCCGACCGCCAGGCCCGCCGCGTAGGCGGCGCCGAGCGCGGTGGTCTCGGCGACCACCGGGCGCACCACCGGCACGTTGAGGATGTCGGCCTGGAACTGCATGAGCTCGTTGTTGGCGGTCATGCCGCCGTCCACCTTGAGCTCGGTGAGGTCCACGCCGGAGTCCGCGTTGACGGCGTCGAGGACCTCGCGGGTCTGCAGCGCCGTCGCCTCGAGGGCCGCACGCGCGATGTGGCCCTTGTTGACGTAGCGGGTGAGACCGACGATCGCGCCGCGGGCGTCGGGACGCCAGTACGGGGCGAAGAGTCCCGAGAACGCGGGGACGAAGTACACGCCGCCGTTGTCCTCGACGGTCTTGGCGAGGGCCTCGACCTCCGGGGCACTGCCGATCAGGCCGAGGTTGTCGCGGAGCCACTGGATGAGCGAACCCGTGACGGCGATCGAACCCTCGAGGGCGTAGTGCGTCTCCTGGTCGCCGAGCTTGTAGCCGACGGTCGTGAGCAGCCCGTTCTCCGAGCGGACGATCTCCGTGCCCGTGTTGAAGATGAGGAAGTTGCCGGTGCCGTAGGTGTTCTTCGACTCGCCCTGGTCGAACGCGGCCTGGCCGAACGTCGCGGCCTGCTGGTCGCCGAGGATGCCCGCGATCGGGACCTCGCGGAGCAGGTTCGACGACTCGACGTGCCCGTAGACCTCGGAGGAACTGACGATCTCCGGGAGCATCGACTTCGGGACGCCGAAGTCGCCGAGGATGTCGTCGCGCCACTGGAGCGTCTCGAGGTCCATGAACAGCGTGCGGGACGCGTTCGTGACGTCGGTCTTGTGGACACCGCCGTCCACACCACCGGTCAGGTTCCAGAGGACCCAGGTGTCGGTCGTGCCGAAGAGCAGGTCGCCCGCCTCGGCCTTCTCGCGTGCGCCCTCGACGTTCTCGAGGATCCAGACGATCTTCGTGCCGGCGAAGTACGTCGCGAGCGGGAGGCCGACGACGGACTTGTAGCGGTCGGTGTCGCCGTCGGCGAGCTTGTCGACGATCGACTGGGTGCGGGTGTCCTGCCAGACGATCGCGTTGTAGACCGGCTTGCCGGTGGTCTTGTCCCAGACGACCGCGGTCTCACGCTGGTTGGTGATGCCGACCGCCGCGACGTCGTGGCGGGTGATGTCGGCGCGGGACAGGGCCTGGCCGATGACCTCACGGGTGTTGTCCCAGATCTCGGCGGGGTCGTGCTCGACCCATCCGGCACGCGGGAAGATCTGCTCGTGTTCCTTCTGGCCCACGGACACGATCGAGCCGGAGTGGTCGAAGACGATCGCTCGGGTCGAGGTCGTGCCCTGGTCGATGGCGACGATGTAGTCGGCCATTGGTGCTCCTTACGGTCTTGCTCGGGTGAGTGTGGTGGGTTGGATCAGGCGAGGGGCAGCAGCGCGTAGGACAGGCCGGCTGCGAGGGCACCGCCGATGAGCGGTCCGACCACGGGCACCCAGGCGTACGCCCAGTCGCTCGAGCCCTTGCCCTTGATCGGCAGGAAGGCGTGCGCGATGCGCGGGCCGAGGTCACGTGCCGGGTTGATGGCGTACCCGGTCGGGCCACCGAGGGAGACACCGATCGCGATCACGAGGAAGGCCACGGGAACCGCGCCGAGCTCCTTCGGGGTACCGCCGTTGGTGAAGGCGATGACCGTGAAGACGAGGACGAAGGTGCCGATGATCTCGGTCACGAGGTTCCAGCCGTACGAACGGATCGCCGGGCCGGTTGAGAAGACGCCGAGCTTGGCTGCTGCGTCGGGCTCCTCGTCGAAGTGCTGCTTGTAGGCGAGCCAGACGATGACGGCACCGATGACCGCACCGATCAGCTGGGCGAGCCAGTAGAGGAACATCTCGCCGATGGTGATGTTGCCGAGGATGGCCTGCGCGAGGCTCACCGCCGGGTTGAGCTGGCCGCCGGACTTGTACGACACGGTGACACCGGCGAAGACCGCGAAGCCCCAACCGATCGTGACCATGAGGAAGCCGGCTCCGAAGCCCTTGGACTTCGTCAGCGAGACAGCGGCGACGACGCCGCCACCCAGGATGATGAGCATCGCCGTGCCGACGAGCTCAGAGAGGAAATTGACGCCGATGCCGTCCATCGGTGACCTCCAGTGCGTGAGGGTGGGGGTCCGGTGGTGCTGCGCCGGCACTCCCCGTTGAGTGATTGGGGCCGAGCATAGTGACGGCGTTCAACCGATGGCGATGCGTTCGTGAGGGAAGTGCGCGATTGTGCACGAACGTGCATCCGCAGTGTGCGTACGACCGCCCAGCGGGCACGCAGCCGCATCCCGGCCCGGGACCCCGCTGCACGAACGTGCACGACGGCCGAACGACCGGCCGATGTAGATTGGGCGCGGTCAGTGACGACAGTGGAGGCTCCGCATGAAGAAGCTCATCAACGACCCGCACGACGTGGTCGACGAGACGGTCCGTGGGTTCGCCCTCGCACACGCCGGGCACGTGGTCCTGGTCGAGGACCCGATCCACCTCCACCGCGCGGACGCCCCTGTCCAGGGCAAGGTCGGCATCGTCAGCGGCGGCGGCAGCGGGCACGAGCCCCTGCACGCCGGCTTCGTCGGGTACGGCATGCTCGACGCCGCGGTGCCCGGCCCGGTGTTCACCAGCCCCACGCCCGACCCGATCGTCGCCGCGACGAAGGCCGTCGACGGGGGAGCGGGTGTGCTCCACATCGTGAAGAACTACACCGGCGACGTGCTCAACTTCGAGACCGCCGCCGAGCTCGCCGGGATGGACGACGTGCGCGTCGAGTCCGTCGTGGTCGACGACGACGTGGCCGTGCAGGACTCGCTCTACACGGCCGGCCGCCGCGGCGTCGCGGGCACCGTCGTCGTCGAGAAGTGCGCCGGCGCCGCTGCCGAGCGCGGGGACGACCTGGACGCCGTCGCCGCCGTCGCCCGCCACGTCAACGACGTCACGCGGTCGATGGGCCTCGCGCTCAGCTCCGGCACCGTCCCGCACGCCGGTGAGCCGTCCTTCACGCTCGCCGACGACGAGGTCGAGCTCGGCATCGGCATCCACGGCGAGCCGGGCCGGGAGCGCATCCCGATGGCGCCGGCCGACCAGCTCGTCGACCGGGTGCTCGAACCGATCCTCACCGACCTCGCACCCCCGGCCGGCTCGACGCTGCTGCTCCTCGTGAACGGCATGGGCGGCACGCCGCTCTCGGAGCTCTACATCGCCTACCGACGCGCCGCCGAGGTGCTCGCCGACCGCGGGTACGAGGTCACGCGTAGCCTGGTCGGTGACTACGTGACATCCCTCGAGATGCAGGGGTTCTCGCTCACCGTCACGGTGCTCGACGACGAACTCACCGCCCTCTGGGACGCACCGGTGGAGACCCCGGCACTGCGCTGGGGACGCTGAACCACCGCCCACCATCCAGGAAGGAACACGAATTGGCGCTCGACACCGCATGGGCCATCGACTGGGTCCGCCGCACCGCCGCGACGATCGACGAGCACCGGGCCGAGCTCGTCACGCTCGACCGGGAGATCGGCGACGGGGACCACGGTGAGAACCTCGACCGCGGGTTCCGTGCCGTGCTCGAGGCAGTCGACACCGGTTCGTTCGACACGCCCGGCGCCGTGCTCAAGGTGGTCGCGACGAAGCTCATCTCGACCGTGGGCGGCGCCGCCGGGCCGCTCTTCGGCACGGCGTACCTCAAGGCCGCGCAGGCCGCCGGCGACGCCACCGAGCTCGACGCCGACACGCTCGTCGCCGTGCTGACCGCTGCCCGCGACGGTGTCGTGTCCCGGGGCAAGGCGTCCGTCGGGGACAAGACCATGGTCGACGCGTGGTCGCCCGCCGTCGACGCCGCCGGTGCCGCGGCCGCCGCCGGGGACAGCCCCGAGCAGGTACTCGCCGCCGCCGCCGACGCCGCCGTGACGGGCGCAGAGTCGACCGACCCGCTCGTCGCACGCAAGGGCCGTGCGAGCTACCTCGGGGAGCGGGCCGTCGGCCATCGCGACCCTGGTGCGCAGTCGACCGTGTACATCCTCCGCGCCGCCGTGGACGCCGCGTGACCGTCGGCATCCTGATCGTCTCGCACAGCGCGGCGATCGCGACCGGCACCGTGGAGCTCGCGCGCCAGATGGCCTCCGACGTGCCGCTCGTCGCCGCCGGTGGCACCGACGACGGCGGGATCGGTACCTCGTTCGAGGCGATCACCGCCGGCATCGAGGAGCTCGCCGACGCCGACGCCGTCGTCGTCCTGTGCGACCTCGGCTCCGCCTACCTGACGACCGACACGGCCCTCGACTTCCTCGACGAGGACGCCCGCGCGCGGGTGCACGTCTCGCAGGCACCCCTGGTGGAGGGCGCGGTCGCCGCGGCCGTCGCCGCGCAGACCGGCGGCGACGTCGACGCGGTCCTGGCCGCTGCCGCGTCTGCCGCAGCCTCCGAGGCGGACGCGAGTCGTTCCTCCAGTCCGTCCGACGACCAGCCTGGAGGCGCGGTGCCGGCTGACGCCGCCGGCCCCGTCGACGACGTGGCCGCGTCCGAGAGCGTCGAACTCGTCAACGAGAGCGGGCTGCACGCCCGCCCCGCGGCGGAGTTCGTGAAGACCGCAGCGAAGTACGAGGCGTCGGTGCGGGTCAACGGCGTGGACGCGAAGAGCCTGCTCGCGATCATGGCGTTGGCGCTGCCGAAGGGCGCGACGGTGACGATCAAGGGGTCGGGACCCGACGCGCAGGACGCCGTCGAGGCGCTCGTCGCGCTCGTGCGGTCCGGCTTCGGCGAGTGAGCCGGCGCGGCGCGCGGCCGCTCGTCGGCGCGATCCGGCCGAGACTCGGCTGAGGCGACCGATCTCGCGGTCCGGAGCGCGAGAGTCGTCGCTCACGCCGAGTCTCGGGCGCCGAATCAGGTGATGGAGACGGTGCCGGCGAGGTCGAGGTCGGACGGCCCGCCGGTGACCCCGGCATCGGCGAGCAGGGTGGCGCCGAACACCGCGCTCCAGAACGTCCGGGCATCCCGGCCGACACCGCTCGGGCTCGTCCAGCCGTGCTCGGTGACGACGCGCTCGAGGTAGCGCTCCGACTGTCGGAAGAGCACGGCGAGGAGCAGGCGCACCCGCTCCCGCTGCGCCGCGTCGTCGCCCGCGGAGGCGAGCGCCTGGACCACGAGCGGCGTCGACGGCATCGCGAGGGCCGTCCGGGCGAGGACCTGCCGAAACGCCGTCGCGCTCGTCGCCCGGCGCCCGGCAGCCTGCAACCGGGTCGTGTCGCGGAGGAACAGTGCGAAGGCCGCGTCGAGGACGAGACGGTCCTTCGAGCCGAAGTGGTGCGTGATCTGGTTCGGGTAGACCCCCGCCGCGCGGGCGATCTCGCTGACGGTGACGGACCGGAGCGTGCCGTCGCCGTCCGCCGACGCAGTCCGGCTCGCACTGAGCAGGCCGGCGGTCGCGGCGAGGATGCGGGCGCGGGTCGCTGCGCCGCGCGGAGTGCCGGGACCGTCGATGGTGGTTGCCATCCCTGAATTGTACGTGGTACAACTCAACTTGTTCAACGTACAAGAAGGAGTCTTCCGTGGACATCTCCATCACCGGCTACGGCGCGGTCTCCCCGTTCGGCCACGGCGTCGACGACCTCTGGGACGCGCTCGTCGCCGGGCGTTCCGGCGTGCACGTCCTCGAGCGTCCCGGCGCACTGTGGGAGCAAGTGCCGATCCTCGTCGGCGCCGACGCCGCACTCGACGCCGGTGCCGCACTCGGCCGGGTCCGCGCCAACCGTCTCGACCGCAGCCAGCAGCTCGCACTCGTCGCCGCAGGGGAGGCCTGGGCGGACGCCGGCGCACCCGCCGTCGAGGGCGACCGACTCGCGGTGGTCGTCGGCACCGGCATCGGGGGAGTGGAGACCCTGCTCGACGCCCACGACGTCCTCGGCGCGTCCGGCGCTCGACGGGTGTCCCCGCGGACCGTCCCGATGCTCATGGCCAACGGGGCCGCTGCGCAGATCAGCATCGAGTACGGCGCACGGGCCGGTGCCTACACGACCGTGTCGGCCTGCGCGTCCGGCGCCGAGGCGATCGCGATGGCCGCACGGCTCATCGTCACTGGTGAAGCCGACGTCGTGATCGCCGGCGGGACCGAAGCCGCGGTCACCCCGGTCACGATGGCGTCCTTCGCACAGTCCCAGGCGCTCGCGAAGCCGGGCGACGACGACCCGACGACGCTCTCCCGGCCGTTCGACGCGTCCCGCCGCGGGTTCGTCCTGGGGGAGGGCGCGGGGTTCGTCGTCCTCGAGAGCGCCGCGCACGCCGCCGCTCGGACGCAACGGTCGCACGGCACGCTCGCCGGGTGGGGGGTCACCTCCGACGCGTTCCACATCACCGCCCCGCTCGCCGACGGTAGCGAACAGGAGCGGGCGATGACGGCGGCGATCCGGATGGCCGGGCTGACCGGTGCGGACATCGACCACGTCAACGCGCACGCGACCAGCACGCCGGTCGGGGACGTCGGCGAAGCCGCCGCCATCGCCCGTGCGGTCGGCACCGGTGCGCTCGTCACCGCGCCGAAGAGCTCGATCGGGCACATGTTCGGTGCAGCGGGGGCGGTCGAGTCGATCCTCGCCGTGCGGGCGATCGAGACCGGGGTCGTGCCGGCGACGCTGAACCTGGAGCACCTGGACCCGGCGGTCGACCTTGAGGTGGTGTCCGGTTCGGCGCGGACGGCTCCGATCCGCGCTGCGCTCAACAACTCGTTCGGGTTCGGCGGGCAGAACGCGTCGTTGGTGTTCACAGCGGCGTGATCCGCGGCCGCAGGACAGTTTGAGGGAGTCTCGGTACCGTCGGGCCCATGGACATGAGTTCGATGATCATGGGGGCTGCGATCGCGTCGGTCGCGTGGATCTGCTTCGTCCCGTGGCCCAAGCTCAAGGACCTCCGGGCGCAGGAGGAGCAACAGGGGCGGACGGATCCGCCTGAGGCCGACCCCCGGTAGCCTCCTCAGCGTGTCCGGTCTTCGCGGTCATCGGCCTGTCGCGACCGCGTCGTGTTGTCCCGTCACCGCCGCAGGGTCTCCGAGGGCAGCTCGCCGAAGCGTGCGGCGTACGCGGACGCGAACCTGCTGACGTGCAGGAACCCCCACCGGGCAGCGACCTCCGTCACCGTGCGGCCGTCCGGGTCCGCGACCAGGAGGTCCTCACGCGCCCGTTCCAACCGGAGCTTCCGGAGGTAGGCCATCGGCGTGGTGTCCAGGCTGCGGCGGAAGTCCTCCTGCAGGCTGCGGACGCTCGTGAACACCGCGGATGCGAGTTCGCCGACCGTCCACGGCCGCGCGGGGTCGTCGCGGAGCATCTCGACCACCCGGGTCACCGCACGGGAACCCGATCGCCCCCGGGGGGCTTCGAGTGACGCGGAGTGGCTGTGCGGCTGGCCGAGCAGGAGGCTCTGGACGAACACCTGCTCGAGACTGCGCACCGCCAGCGGGTGGCCGAGCGCGCCGTTGGGCTGTCGCGATCCCTCGTCGACGAGACGGAGCGCCTGTGAGACCGCGCGACCGCCGGCCGACGCGAGGTCGAACGCGGTGTCGAAGTCGACCGGCGTCGACACCGGTTCGTCCAACAACCGCTCCAGCTCGGTCTGCAGGTCACGGCGAGGGATCATCACCGCGACCTGCGCGAACCAGTCACTGCAGTCGAGTTCCACCGAACGGCCGGGCATGAAGACGCCGGCGGTCTGCGCGGTCCCGTGCAGCGGTGCGCCCCCGTCGGCACGGGCGGTCATCATCGAGTGGACCGGGACGTCGAGGTGGTACTCGACCGGCTCAGCGGTCCGGATCCGCACGGCGTTGCGGAACCGCATGTACCCGAAGGTGATCCGGCCGAGGGTGAGCGCGTTCAGGTGCATGCTGACGTCGGAGGAGCCGTTCGTGGGGTCGACCTGCACGGGCAGGAACACGTCGCTCAGCACCGCGGCGGCCTCGTCCACGGTCGTGCTCGTCGCGACCGGGTGCGACGCGAACATGTCCGCTGTGCCCTCGATCATGGCGCGACTCTACCCGGCGGTGACACGTCAACCGTGCCGGGACCCGGCAGGTGACGGGTTCCGCGCACATCGACGGTGGTGCCGCGCACAGCGGATGGCATCCGGGTGGCAGGCTCCCTACCGTCGAACCCGACCGGCACGCCTCCGTGCCGGTGCGGAAGCGGTGGCCTTTCCCTTCGGGTGGGGAAGGCCACCGTGGCGTCGGTTCGAGGGTGGGAGCAGCACGTGGGTCGTCCAGAACGTGAGGGTGCAGAGCATGCGGAGGTGTTCGTGCTGACCCGCTCCGCCGAGCGGATCCGCGTCCGGTGCGACTGCCCAGCGGCGGCGGATCATCCGTTCGTGCACCCGTTGGGCACGCCGCCCGGAGTCAGCTCGGCGTGAGCTCCCGCAGGCCCGCGACGCGCAGCAGGTCGAGCTTCGCGGCGTCTCCGCCCCCGGGAAGAGCACCATGGGCGGACCGGGGTCCTCGACCGTCAGCTGCGCACACGGCGCGGTCCTCGACGGAGCAGGACGAAGGCAAGCACCGCGGTGAGCGCGTACGCCCCCGCCTGGACCTCGAGCAGGGGGAGCGTGCCGATCGGTTCCTGCAGCAGACCCGCCGCGGTGATCCCGATCGCCTGGCCGATCGCCTGCCCGAGGCCGAGCGCGGCGAACGCGCTGCCCCGGCGCGAGCCGTCCGTCGCGTGCTGCAGCAGGCTCGTCATCCCGGCGCCCATGAACACGGCCGGCACGCCGATGGTGGCGAACAGCACGGCGTAGAGCGGCACGGCGTGGGACACGAACGACGCGTTCCAGCAGACCACCGTGATGACCGTGAACGCACTCGACCCGATGAGCGCGAGCCGCAGCGCGTCGATCCTCGCGCCGAGGACGCCGAGCGCGAGGCCGGCGCCGATCGCGCCGATCGCCTGCACGCCGCGCAGCAGCCCGACGTCGGCCTCGTCGCCGCGGATCACGTCGGTCACGAAGAAGACGAACAGCACGAGGAAGAGCCCCTGCGCGATCGACGCCACGGTGGTCACCACGACGAGGTCACGCGTCGGTCGGTCCGTCAGAGCGCGGAGGACACCCCCGGTCCTCGCGCCCTCCGTCCTCGTGTCGGCGGGCGGTACCGCGTCGGTGTGGCGGCTGCGGGGCAGGCTGAGGATCAGAGCGCCAGCGACGACGTACGACGCGACGTCGATGAGCGCCACCGTCGCGATCGACCCGACGGCGAGGAGCACGCCGCCGAGCGGGCCACCGATGATCCGGCCGAGGTCGTTGTTCAGTCCGACGAGCGCGTTGGCCGAATTCGCGCGCTCGAGTCCGACCAGCGTCGGGAGCAGCGCGTTCTTGGCCGGCAGGAAGAAGGCGCCGAACGAGGCCTGGGCGACGATCACGCCGTACACGATCGGCAGTTCGGAGCGGTCGTGCACGAGGAGGAGCGGCAGGAGTGTCGTCGCCTGACCGATCATCGCGACGACCATCACGAGCCGGTGCGACAGCCGGTCGGTGACCCGCGCGACGACCGGGGCGAGCAGCACCGGCGGAGCGAGCTCGAGGAGGAACGCGAGCGACGTCCCGACGGCCGATCCGGTGAGCTGGAGCACGACGAGGGGGAGCGCGATGAACATCAGCCAGTCGCCGGTGTCCGAGACGAGCCCGGCGAGCCAGAGCCGTCGGAAGGCCGGCACCGCCATCGCCGACCCTGCGGGGCGGTTGCGGAGGGCCGTCGGCGCGTCGGTCATCGGTCCGCGCCGAACCCGAGCCGCGGGAACGCGCTGAGCGAGAGGTGGACGTGCTCGGCGTCGGTCGGGGTGCACTGACGGGTCGCCTGGATGTACGGACGGACGACCGCGTCCAGGCGTTCGACGACCTCGGCGAGCTCGGACGGCGTGAGCGCGAGTCCGTAGCTGGCGTGGACGTCGACGTCGCGCCACACCTGCGGTACCGCGTCGCGGCCGCGGAGGTACTCGCGGAGCAGGTGGTGGTCGAGTTCGACGGACGCGGACAGCATCCGATCCAGGCCGGCGAGGTCCGCCGGATCGACGCCGTCGGTGGTGAAGCCGGTGATGGTCGTGCGCCACGGCCGGGACCGCCCGTCGCCGGACGGGTCGGGTTCGACGAGCCCGTGGGACGCGAGCACCCGGAGGTGGTAGCTGCAGTTCGAAGGGGTGTCTCCGACAGCGCGGGCGCACTGCGATGCGGTCGCGGGCCCGGCGGAGGCCAGGTAGCCGAGGACGTCGAGGCGCACCGGGTGGGACAGGGCGTCGAGGACGCCGGGGTCGGCCAGGTTCGGACGGTTCTCCTGCACGGCGGCTCCCTCGATCTGAAACGGTTTTTCAGATCGTACGTCCGAGCGCCCGGATCTGCAAATGTCTTTCAGGTCTCCCGCTGACAGGGATGGTCAGTGCGGCGTGAGTTCCTGCAGTCCGGTGACGCGCAACAGGTCGAGCTTCGCGGCGTCCTCCGTGCCCCGGACCGCCGTGTACACGACGATGCGGAGGTCTCCGCCGGGCACACTGAGGACGTCGCAGTCGATCTCGATCGGTCCGACGGGCGTCCGGACGGTCTTGCGGCTGGCACGGTGCTCCGCGACGCGGCCGGTGTTCCAGCGCCGTTCGAACTCGGGGGAGTCCCGCCGGAGCCGTGCGACGAGTTCAGCCAGGCCACGGTCGGCGGGGTAGCGGCCGAGCGCGGCACGGAGATCGGCGGCGAGGTCGCTCGAGAACTCCTCCTGGTGCGTGTCGTCCCACTCGACACCGTCGTGGCCGTGCATGAAGTGCCGCCAGACCAGGTTCCGCTCGATGCCCGTGTACCGGCTCGGATCGCCGGTCATCGCCGCCCAGAGGTCGTTCCACAGAACGATGTCGTGCGTGGCCGTGAACACCGCGAGCGGGACGTCACCGAGGCGGTCGACGATCCGCTGCACGCCCGGCGTGACGTGCCGGGGCACGACCAGTCGTGACGGCGGCACGACGGAGGCGACACGGCAGAGGTGGTCGCGCTCCTCCTCGGTGAGCCGGAGCGCGGTCGCGAGCGCGCTGAGGAGCTGCGCGGAGGGGTTCGTGGCGCGCCCCTGCTCGAGGCGGACCACGTAGTCGACGCTGACCCCGGCGAGCGCAGCGAGCTCCTCGCGGCGGAGGCCGGGCGTCCGTCGTCCGGGCCCGGCCGGCAGGCCGACCTCTTCCGGACGCACCCGGTCGCGCCAGGAACGCAGCACACTCGCGAACTCGCTCATGCCCACCATCCTCGCCCCGCGCCTCCCGGCTTCCCTGGTACTGGTGGTCCCACTGTCGAACGGTGCCTGGGGGACCCGGCCACGGGGGCGGAGAGTGGGGGCATGACAACGACACTCATCACCGGAGCCAACCGCAGTCTCGGGCTCGAGACCGTCCGCCGCCTCGTCGAGACGGGCCACACCGTGTACGCCGGGATGCGCGACCCGTCGCGCGGCGACGAGGCGCGTGCGCTCGGCGCACACGTCGTCCAGCTGGACGTCACCGACCAGTCCTCGGTCGACCACGCGGTCGCCGAGTTGCCCGAGCTCGACGTGCTCGTCAACAACGCGGGCATCCTCGGGACGTCGTTCGGGGTCGACGACCTCGACGCCGATGCGATCGCGGCGGTGCTCGACACGAACGTGACCGGGGTGGTGCGGGTGACGCAGGCCGCGCTGCCGCTCCTGCGGGAGTCGGCGAACCCGGTCATCGTGAACGTGGCCTCGGGTGTGGGCTTCCCGCGGTGGCTGACGACCCCGGGGCGGGACGAGTACCCGGTGCCGGCAGTGCCGTACGCGGCGTCGAAGGCGGCGCTCATCGCCCTGACCGTGCAGTACGCGAAGAACCTGCCGGGGTTCCGGGTGAACGCGAGTGACCCTGGGTACACGGCGACGGAGTTCAACGGGTTCGGCGGGCACCAGACCGTGACCGAGGGCACGGACGCCACGGTGGCGCTGGCGACGATCGGCGCGGACGGTCCCACGGGCGAGTTCCACGACCGGACGGGCGCGATCGCGTACTGACGCGGGATGCCGCGCCGCCGCCGTGCCGCCGCCGCGCCGCCGCCGTGTCGTCCGTCTCGTTCGTCGAGTGAGCAGGAATCGGCGGGTCTGTGGTCCAGACCCGACGACGTCTGCTCACTCGACGATCGGGCGGGACGGCCTGGAGGCACGGCTCGCTTCCGGCGTGCGGGCTCGGCCCGGCCCGGGGCCGGGTCGCAGGGCGCCTGGTTCAGTCGTGGACGTCGGCGCCGAACCCCGGTCCGGGGCGCATCATCCAGCCGTCGGCGTCGGGGAGCGGGCGGAAGCCGAACCGTTCGTACAGTCCGTGGGCGTCGGCGGTGAAGAGCGCGAACCGCTTGAGCCCGAGCGGCTCGATCGCGTCGGTCACTCCCTGCACGAGGGCGACACCCACACCGCGGCCCCGTGCGTCCGGATCGACGAAGACGTCGGCGAGCCAACCGAACGTCACGCCGTCGGTGATCACCCGCGCGTAACCGAGCTGCTGGCCGGTGGCCTCGTCGTAGACGCCGAAGTTCCGGGAACCGGCGATGATCGCCTGCTGCATGGCGAGGTCCCGCCCGCGGGCCCAGTAGGACTCCTCGCTCAGCCATCGGTGGACACGGGCGACGTCGAGGTCGTCGGGGTCGGCGGAGAATCGCAGTCCGTTCATCCAGCCAGTGAACCGGCGGACGGGCGACGCGCGCAACGGCCGATCCTCCTCCCGTGGCCCGGCCTGCGACGATGGTCGGATGCGCGCAGTCCAGTACGACGAGTTCGGTTCCGTCCCCACGATCGTCGAGGTCCCGGACCCGATCGCACCAGAGGACGGCGTGGTCGTCCGGGTCGCCGCGACGGGGGTGTGCCGGAGCGACTGGCACGCCTGGAAGGGTCACGACGACTCCGTGGTGCTCCCGCACGTCCCCGGGCACGAGTTCGCCGGCGTCGTGGCGTCCGTCGGTTCCGGCGTCACGGGGTTCACCGTGGGGGACCGGGTCACCGCCCCGTTCGTCTTCGCGTGCGGCGAGTGCGAGCAGTGCCTGGACGGTGCGACCCAGGTCTGCACCCGGCAGGAGCAGCCCGGCTTCACGCTGCCGGGTTCGTACGCCGAGGCCGTGGTGGTCCCGCACGCCGACGTGAACCTGGTGGCGCTGCCCGACGCCGTCGGGTTCGCCGAGGCCGCCGGACTCGGTTGCCGCTTCGGGACCGCGTACCACGCGCTGCACGCCCGCGGACGGGTCGCCGCAGGGGAGTGGGTCGTCGTGTTCGGCTGCGGGGGAGTCGGGCTGTCCACCGTCCTCGTCGCGGTGGCCGTCGGGGCGAACGTCGTCGCGGTGGACGTCTCACCGGCCGCACTCGCGCGCGCCGAAGCCCTCGGCGCAGTCGCGGTGCCGATGGACGACGTCGTCCGGGACACCGTACGGGGCATCACCGGTGGCGGAGCCCACGTGTCCGTGGACGCGTTCGGGAGCCGTGCGACCTCGGTCGCCGCGGTGGCGTCGCTCCGGCCGCGCGGGCGACACGTCCAGGTCGGGCTGCTGCTCGACGACGAGGCAGTCCCGGCGATCCCGATGGGCCGGGTGATCGGGGACGAGCTGGAACTGCTCGGTAGTCACGGGATCTCGGTGGGGGAGTACGCGGCGATGCTCGACGACGTCGTGGCCGGGCGACTCCGCCCGGCCGAGTCGATCGGGCGCACGATCGGGTTCGACGAGCTGCCCGAGGCGATCCTGGCGATGGACCGGCCGGCGACCTCCGCCGGCATGACGGTCGCGGTGTTCTGATCGTCGGCTGCGCTCAGCCGGCGCTTCGGAACGCTCGGACGTCCTCGATGATCTGCTCCGGCGACCGTGGTGTGTCGCCCGGCCAGTGCGGCGCGCGGTCGGCTTCGGCGCGCAGCCACTCGACCACGGCCACCCGGAGCGCGTCGGACGCCTCGCGGAGGTCGTGCCCGTACTGCAGGAGGAGCTGGTCGTCGTTCCACGGGACGTCGACGCCGATCGTGTCGAGCGGGTACGTCGGCCGCTCCGGAAGGTCCTCCCACTCGGCCAGGGTCATCTCCACGGGAGCCCCGTCGGGCGAGGGAACGGGCGTTCCCAGGACCGCGTCCGGATTCGTGAAGGCTTCTCGACCCTCGACCAGGACGCGCTCGATGGTCGTCGACACCGGGAGACCCGCGAGGTCGAACCTGGCCGCGTCCTCGAACCAGTGGTCCGCCGATTCGTACACGGCCGCTGCCGCACGGACGACGCGCTGATCGGCGACCTCTGCCACCGACTCGGCATCAGTGCGCATCGTGATGAACGCTGACGAGTAGCCCAGCGCGCTCATGAGGTCGGACGCCTCGTCGCTTCGTCCAGGTGGAGGAGTTCCTGGCGCACCCGTCGAGGGTTCCGGCCGATCTGCTCGTCGTACGATCCCATGCCGGGAACGCTAGCGCCCGGGTCGGTACACGTCCGCCTTCGCACCACCCTCGAACACCGTCGAGCTGACCAGCGTCAGGTCCAGTTCGTCCTGCAGTCCCGAGAAGATGCCGTCGCCGCTGCCGAGCACCACGGGCAGGACCACCAGGCGGTACTCGTCGACCAGACCGGCGGTCACCAGGCTCCGGCAGAAGTCCGTCCCGCCCTGTGCGAGCACGTCCGCGCCGTCGTCGGCACGCAGGCGCTCGATCTCGCTCGCCAGGTCACCGTTCGCCACCCGGGCGCCGGTCCAGGTCGCCGCGGCGGGGGAGTCCGCGCCGCCCACGTCGACCGTCGACGGGTCGAACGAGACCTGACGTGTGAACACGACCTTCGGGATGGTGTTCATCGTCCCGGCGACGGGTGTCGTCGCGTTCGCCCAGAATCCCGCGATCGACTCGAACGAGCGCCGTCCGAAGGCGTGCACGCCGGCGCTCGACACCGTGTCGAGCACCCAGGCCGCCGAGTCCGGACCGGCGGCGCGGAACATCCAGTCGGACTCAGCGCGAGGTCCGGCGACGTAGCCGTCGAGCGACATCGACATCTTCAGGACGAGTTTCCGCATCGGGCACCGCCGGTTCCGAGCACCGCGCGGTGCCCACGACGGCGATGCTAGAGGGGAGCGGCGCAGACCACCAGAGCACGGGCCCAGGCGGGCTCGAGTTGACATAATATGCATTATCGGCACACACCCAACAGTCCGGAACCACGGAAACCGCAGCTCCGAACGGGAAGCCGCAATCTTCACTCGGGCAGCAGAGCGACGCGGCGGGCCCTGGTTAGGCTCACGGCGCAGCGCACCGGAGCACCGTGCAACGACGCGCTCCGGACAGGAGACCACCGTGGGCGCACCGATCCGCTTCAGCACGACGAGCGATCCTCGAGAATGGAACGCCCTCGTCGCGACGAGCCCCGGCGCGACCGGCTTCCACGACTGGTCGTGGTTGCAGCTGCAGTCGGAGATCTTCGGCTGGCGGTTCATCCCCCTGGTGGTCTCGCACGGCGGCACCCCGATCGGTGTCTTCCCGCTCCTGCTCCACCCGGGAGCCATCCCACGACCGGTCGATCCGCCGTTCCCCTTCGTCGGCCCGCTCGTCCCGGAGGAACACCTGTTCGACACCCTGCGCGCGTTCCGCTCCTGGCAGCTCCGCCACGGCGTGCCGATCGCCCGGTTCGACCTCAGTCCCGTGATGACACCATCCGACGCCGAACTGCAGCGCTCGGGTGCCGAGTGGTCGGTCGACCGGACCTACGTCGTCGACCTGGCCGGGGTCTCGCCGGAGCAACTCGTCGCCGGCATGAACCGCAATGCCCGGCGGTCCCTGCGCGACGCGGAACGCAACGCCGTGGAGGTCCGACCCGCGGCCCCCGGCGAGACCACGACGTTCCTCCCCCGCGTCCTCAGCGAGTCGTACGAGGTCCGTGGCGTGCCGTCGCCGTACCCGGACGACATCGGCGCCCGGATCGAGCAGTGGGCTGCCGACCGTGACGACGTCTACATCGGCGCAGCGGTCGTCGCCGGCGAGACCTCCGGCGTGATCGTGGCACTGGGCAGCCAGCCCGTGGTCTCCGTCTGGGCCGGCGGCACACTGCGCGAACACCGCTCAGCGAACCCGAGCACGTCGCTGTACCACGACGTCCTCCGCTGGTCGCTCGACCGCGGGCACACCGCCGCGGACCTCGTCGGCCGCGTCGACGACGGCATCGCGCGGTTCAAGACGGCGCTCGGTGCGACCGAGCGCTCCTACGCGACGATCACCTCGTCTCCCCTGCCGCGCGCTGCGCGGACCGCCGCCGTCTCGCTCTGGCAGCGCACGCAGCGACGTTCCTGACGGGCGCGATCGAGGCCCTGGCCTGGAGGCGCGGATCACCCGCGCCGGTCTGCTCACGTGATCCGCGCCTCCAGTCCGACAGCCTGATGCGCCGACGGCGGACGCGTCACCGCGAGATCGAGCGCGCCGCGATCGCGATGACTGGCTCCCACGGTCGGACCACAGCTCCCTGCACGGCGACCTTCCACGGCGAGTAGGTGGCCCCGTTCGTTCCGGACTGCCCCGCGAAACGCGGCCGGCGAGGGAAACTCGACACCGACACACGACCGAGGGTCCGGGCATGACGCACGCGTGCCGCCACGGTGTGCTCGATCTCGATCCTCCTGTCGTAGTCGACATCATCAGCTGCCGGCAAGAGCACATCTCGCCAGACGGCCACAGATGCACCGAGCACGCGCGTGTCCGAATGCGAGCCGTCGATACGTGTCCGTAGGCGAACCCCGTTCGGTTCCAGCCGTCCGAAGACCGCCTTCGGGTTCGTGACCGTGAGACGGCCGGTCACCTTGTAGACCGTCTCGTCAGCATGGAAGCCGACGGTCTCGAGCGCGAAGCGGATGGCCTGCCATTCGATGTACCCGATCCCCCTGCCGATGACAGCAGCCGAAGGCTCGTAGTTGACGAACGTGATCCTTCCTTGATCACTGGCGTCGACAGCGGCGAGGAACGCTGCTCGCTCGAACCCACTGGTCTCCACGATGGCAATGTGCGCGTCCTGCTCCCGGGCCACCTCGACCCATGACCGGAGCGCCTCCTGGTACTGGCGAAGCCTGACGCTCGGATCGACGACCGCCAGCTTCTTCGTGAGGTTGGGCCGCACGGTGGCGGTCAAGAGGAACCATAGGCGGTCCTGTGACAAGGGGAGCTCCTTCTGTTTCATCGGGTTGAAGACTGTACATACAGTATGCAATATGTATGTCATAATGTCGAATGTTTGTATGTTGAGATGTTGTCAGTGGGGCCAACTTGCGCGATCGCGTACGCACTGGGCGCCATCGGCAGCGACACCCGGTTCACCGAGCGAATGCCGGAGGTCAGAAGATGCTGGTAGACGACCGCAGCGGCGCACCGTCCGTCTGGAGGCGCGGGTCGCACAGGACGGCCGGCTCACGTGATCCGCGCCTCCAGGCGGACAGCCCTCATCCGCGGGACGTGACCTACATCGGTCGTGCGGCGAGCCGCGTCGTCCGTGCGGCCGATGCGGCCGCCGGTCGACGACGGCAGGCTCGTACTCTGCGTCCCAGTCGCAGCGCCCGAGGAGGCCCCATGTCGTCATCTGCCCCGCAGCTCGTCGTTCACGACGACGCGGTCCGCGCCAACACGGCCGTCTTCACCGCGCGCACGGGCGGCCGGGTGATGGCGGTCCTGAAGGCCGACGGGTTCGGACACGGCGCGATCGCCGAGTCGGTCGTCGCGGCCGGCGCGACCTCGATCGGCGTGACCACCATCGACGAGGCGCTCGCGATCCGCGCGCACGTCAGCGATGTCCCGGTCCTGTGCTGGCTGAACCCCGTGGACGCCGACTTCGACGCCGCACTGCGCTCCGGGGTCGACGTGGCCGTGTCCGGGCCGGAACTGCTCAGCGCGGTGAGCCGTGCCGCCGCGCGGACCGGTCGCCGTGCGCGTGTGCACCTGCACGCCGATGTCGGCATGGCCCGAGACGGTGCGGCGCCGACGACCTGGCAGGCACTCTGCACGGCGGCTCGCGAGCTGGAGGCCGCGGGCATCATCCGCGTCGTCGGGGTCATGGGGCACATGTCCTGCGCGGACCGACCCGGTGATCCGCAGAACGTCCGCGAGCAGCTCCTGTTCGCGAACGCCGTCCGCACCGCCCGACGACGCGGGCTCTCGGGGTTCGTCACGCACCTCGCCGCCACCGCGGCCACGGTCACCGGTGTCGGCGACGGGTACGACGTGCACCGCATCGGGGCGGGCCTCTTCGGCATCGACCCGTCCGGGACGTCGACGGACCTCGAGCCGACGCTCTCGCTCACCGCGCCCGTCGTCGGCACCCGGTCGATCGACGCCGGGACGGGCATCGGGTACGGACTCGACCACGTGGCGGACCGCCGGACGAACCTGGCGCTGCTCCCCCTCGGCTACGGCGACGGACTCCCCCGTGCGGCCTCCGAGCGTGCGGAGGTCCTGGTGCGCGGACGCCGACGGCCACTGGTCGGACGGTTCTCGATGGACATGGTCGTCGTCGACACCGGAGACGACCGGCTGGCCCTCGGTGAGACCGTGACGCTCTTCGGCCGCGGGCACGACGGCGGACCGACGGTCCGGGACTGGGCCGGCTGGTCGGACACCATCGAGCACGAGATCGTCACCCGGATCGGCAGTCGAGTCGCCCGGGTCCGCCGCACCACCACGACCCCGGAGGCCGTCGTTGCCTGAACCCACCGCTCCCCTGCACCCTCCGACGCGTGTCGCCGTCATCGGCGGCGGGGCGAACGACGAGCACGAGGTGTCGCTCGCATCAGCCGCCGCCGTCACCCGCGCGGTCCGAACCCTCGGCCTCGACGCGGTCCCGCTCACCATCGACCGGGCGGGACGCTGGCGGCACACCGACGGCGCCGCGCTGACGCCGAGCGCGGCGGTCGCCCTGCTCACCACCTGTGACGCGGCGTTCCCGGCACTCCATGGTGTGCACGGTGAGGACGGTGCCGCCGCCGGCCTGCTCGGTATGATCGGTGTCCCGGTCGTCGGCTCCCCCGTCCGGGCCGGCGCACTCGGGATCGACAAGTGGGTCACGAAGACCGTCGCCGAGGCGGTCGGGATCCGCACGGCACCCGCCGTGCTGCTGCGACGAGCCGATGCCATCGACGCGCTCCCGCTCGACCCGCCGTTCGTGGTGAAGCCGACGACGGGCGGCTCGAGCAACGGCGTCTCCGTCGTCCGGCAGGCCGACGAGTACGCGGCCGCGGTCGAACTGGCGCGGGAGGCCGGCGACGACGTCCTCGCCGAGTCGTTCGTCACCGGGCGCGAGGTCGACATCGCCGTCCTCCGCGATCGGACCGGGGCACTCCGGTCCGGAGCGACCCTCGAGATCGGCGTCGCCGACGGTGCGTTGTTCGGCCGTGCCGAGAAGTACGACGGCTCGGCGCAGTTCACGGTGCCGGCTCGGATCTCCGAAGGTCAGCACGCCGCGATCGAGCAGGCGGCGCGGACGTTGTACGACACGATCGGGTGCGCCGGGGTCGCGCGGTTCGACTTCTTCGTCACCGACGACGGCGTCGTCCTCAACGAGGTGAACACGTCACCGGGATTCACCGAGCAGTCGCAGGTGCCGCGGATGTTCGCGGCGGTCGGACTGCCCTACGTCGATCTCGTCCGGGCACTCGTGGAGGCCACGTTCCGAGACGACGACTGACCCCGCCGAGGGTCCGGCGAGCGAGCGCTCAGGACTCTGAGTCGGCTTTCGGGTCCTCGCCGTCGACGGGCACGTCGTCCGCGTCGATCTCGAGTGCGGCCTGTTCGTCGTCGCGTTCCTCCAGGACCTCGCGGTCCGTGTCGGGCTGCTCCGGCGCCTCGCTCTGGGTGGTCTCTTCGGCTGGGTCTGGCTGGCTGTAGCTCATGCGCGGGACGGTACGCGGGTCAGCCTGGGTGTGCGTGGACGGGCCGACGACGCGGCGAGGCGGGCCGGCATCACTGCCGGCCCGCCTCGCTGACGTTCGCCAGCTCACATGACGTCGGCGACTCACATGGTGTTGGCGACGATCATCGCGCCGATGATCCAGTTGGCGATCGCGGCCACGATCGCGATGGCGCTGATGATGATGCCGCCGAGCAGGACGCCACGGCTGCCGGCGCCACGGTTGCGCGCCACGAGAGCGAGCACCAGGCCGACGATGCCCAGGATAAGGCCGATGATGGGGATGAAGAACGCCAGCACGAGCCCGACGATGCCGAGGACGAGTCCGGCGATCGCAAGTCCGCTGTTGGAACTGCGTGCAACGGGTGTGGTCATGGTGGTGCCTCCTCGATGAGGGCGCCCGCCCGGCGGGTACCGGGTGACTCGACGCCGAAGCAGACGGTAGTCCGATGCCGTGAGTTCGGCTCAGGTGATCCGTACCCCGATGCCGGTCCCCGCGACGGTTCAGGCTCCCACGTAGGCCGCCAGGTGCTCCCCCGTCAGCGTGGACCGTGCCGCGACCAGCTCAGCCGGCGTCCCCTCGAAGACGATGCGCCCGCCGTCGTGTCCGGCACCCGGTCCGAGGTCGATGAGCCAGTCGGCGTGGGCCATCACGGCCTGGTGGTGCTCGATCACGACGACCGAGCGTCCGGCCTCGACCATCCGGTCGAGCAGCCCGAGCAGCTGCGCGACGTCCGCCAGGTGCAAGCCGGTCGTCGGCTCGTCGAGGACGATCACACCGCCGGGCTCGCCGAGGCGCGTCGCGAGTTTGAGCCGCTGCCGTTCGCCGCCGGAGAGCGTCGTCAGGGGCTGCCCGATCGTCAGGTACCCCAGCCCGACGTCGACCAGGCGCGAGAGGATCGCGTGCGCCGCCGGGATCTTCGACTCCCCCGCCGCGAAGAACTGCTCGGCGTCGGCGACGGGCATCGCGAGGACCTCGCTGATGTCCTTCCCGCCCAGGCGGTACTCGAGCACCGACTGGTCGAAGCGCTTGCCGTCGCACTCGGTGCACGGGGTGGCGATCCCGGCCATCATGCCGAGGTCGGTGTAGATCACGCCGGCGCCGTTGCACGCTGGGCAGGCACCCTCGGAGTTGGCGCTGAACAGGGCGGGCTTCACGCCGTTGGCCTTCGCGAACGCCTTGCGGATCGGTTCGAGGAGCCCGGTGTAGGTCGCCGGGTTGCTGCGCCGGGAGCCCCGGATCGTGCCCTGGTCGATCGCGACGACGCCCTCGAGCGGGGAGAGCGAACCGTGGATGAGCGTGCTCTTGCCCGACCCGGCGACACCCGTGACGACGGTGAGCACCCCGGTCGGGACATCGACGTCGATGCCCTGGAGGTTGTGCGCCGACGCGCCGCGGATCTCGATGACCCCCGTGCGCTCCCGCACTGCGGACTTCACCATGACACGGTCGTCGAGGTGCTCGCCGGTGACGGTGTCGCTCCCCCGGAGGCCCTCGACCGGCCCCTCGTAGCAGAGGGACCCGCCGTTCGTACCGGCGCCGGGACCGAGGTCGACCACGTGGTCCGCGATCGCGATGACCTCGGGCTTGTGCTCCACCACGAGCACGGTGTTCCCCTTGTCGCGGAGGCGCAGCAGCAGCCCGTTCATCCGCTCGATGTCGTGCGGGTGGAGGCCAGTGCTCGGCTCGTCGAACACGTACGTCACGTCGCTGAGCGAGGACCCGAGGTGCTTGACCATCTTCACGCGCTGTCCCTCGCCGCCGGAGAGCGTGCCGGTGGGGCGGTCGAGCGACAGGTACCCGAGCCCGATCTCGACGAAGGAGTCCACGGCGTCGCGGAGCCCGTCGAGCAGCGGGCCCACGCTCGGCTCGTCGAGTGCGTGCAGCCAGGTCGCCAGGTCGGTGATCTGCATGGCGCAGACGTCGGCGATGCTCTTGCCCGCGATCTTCGACGAGCGAGCGACATCGTTCAGCCGGGTGCCGGCACAGGCCGGGCAGGTCGTGAAGGTGACCGCGCGGTCGACGAAGGCACGGATGTGCGGCTGCATCGCCTCGCGGTCCTTCTGCAGGAACGACCGTCGGACCCGCGGCACCAGCCCCTCGTAGGTCATGTTGATCCCGGCGATCTTCTGCTTCGTCGGCTCGCGGTACAGGAAGTCCTGGCGCTCCTGCTCGGTGAAGTCGCGGATCGGGGTGTCCTTGTCGAAGTACCCGGACTCGGCGAACATCCGCACGTTCCAGCCGTCCGTGCCGTACCCGGGGATGGTGATCGCCCCGTCGGCGAGTGCCTTGCTGTCGTCGAGCAGCTGGGTGAGGTCGATGTCGGTGACGGAGCCGCGCCCCTCGCAGTCCGCGCACATGCCGCCCAATCGGGAGAACGAGACCTTCTCGGCCTTGGCGTCCTTGCCCTTCTGCACGGTGATCGCCCCACCAGCGGTCACGGTCGCGAGGTTGAACGAGAACGCGTTCGGACCACCCACGTGCGGTGTTCCGAGGCGACTGAAGAGCACCCGGAGCATCGCGTTCGCGTCGGTCACGGTGCCGACGGTCGAGCGCGGGTCGGCGCCGATGCGCTCCTGGTCGACGACGATCGCCGTGGTGAGGCCGTCGAGCACGTCGACGTCGGGCCGCGCCAACGACGGCATGAACCCCTGCAGGAACGCGCTGTACGTCTCGTTGATCATCCGCTGCGACTCGGCGGCGATCGTCGCGAACACGAGCGAGCTCTTCCCCGAGCCGGACACCCCCGTGAAGACCGTCAGCCGGCGCTTCGGGAGGTCGACGTCGACGTCCCGCAGAGTGTTCTCCCGCGCACCCCGGACCCGGATGCGGTCGTGGCTGTCCGCGGTGTGCTCGACAGTGGTATGCATGTCGATCAGGGTACCGGTGGGCACCGACGTCGTGCGAGGACGATCAGCACCGGCCCCACTGGGCCTTCCGCTCGCTCGCGGCACGCTGCTCGAGCCCGGACAGGTACGGGTGGTTCGTGACGTTCGGCCAGACCCGGATCGCCTTCGCAGCCCCGGAAGCCACCAGCTCCCCCTCGATGAACCGCCCGTCGTCGGTCCACGCGCTGAACAGGCGTCGACCCAGATCCGCGACCCGACCGGTGCGAGTCGTCTGAGGCGTCGTGGTGACCACCGCGTTCGCGGTGTCGTGCTGCAGCTGCAGCGTGTCCCCGTCGGAGACGTACCGGACGGTCATCGCGAAGGCCGCCGCGGGGCGGACGGGTGGCTGCGTCGGTGACGGCGACGCGCCTCCAGGCTGACCATCCGGACCGCCTGGGCCCATCGAGCCGGTTCCGGGCCGACGCGCCAGCGGCGGCTCGGCCGTGCCGACGGGGAGAGGCGCGACCAGCGACGGTGGACCGGCCGGCGTCGGCGAAGCGCGCGCCCCTGGCCATGGGCACGACCGACGACCGACGTCGGGCGGTGTCCGGTGCCGGGTGTCCGGCCTCAGTGCGAACCGTGGCGGCGGACCAGCTCCGGGAGTTCGGCGGGCTCGAACGCCTCGTCGGTCGCGTCGAGCTCGTCGGCGGTCCACCAGCGCGAGGCCAGGATGTCGACCTGCTCGTCGTCCGTCCACTCGGCGTCGGAGAGCACGAAGCCCGGCGACCGGACGACGTAGAACTCGGAGTGCCCGCGGTCGTGGTCGGCCTCGTCCCAGTCCACCGCGAAGTCCCACGACCACACCGGTGCGCCGGGGTCCTCGATGACGATGCCAGTCTCCTCGCGGAGCTCCCGGATCGCCGCCTGACGGTGGTCCTCCCCCGGGTCGACGCCGCCGCCGGGCGTGATCCAGCGGTGGAAACCGTCCGACGACGGGGCCTTGGTGTCCATGAGGAACACCCGCCCCTCGGGGTCGAGCAGGAGGATGCGGGAGGTCCGTCGGAGTCCGGGCGCAGCAGTCACGCGGCCGAGGCTACCGGTGCCCGCTACGAGGCGGTGAAGCCGCTGACGTCGCCGACGAGCTTGGTGTGGTCCGCCGGGATCGGCTCGACGGCGGCCGCGGCAATCTCGGCCGCGAACTCGGACACGCTGTAGAGCTTGCCGACCTCCTGCCGACGACCCTCGATGGCGCCGGGGTTCAGGCGGTTCAGGAGCGTGGCGGTGATCGTGCCCTCGATCATGTCGCCGGAGACGACGACGAACTCGATGTCGGCGGCCTCGAGCTGCGGGATGAGCTCGCGGAGGGCGAGCTCACCGGCGCGCTTGCTCTTCGCGACCGGGACGTACTCGTCCATCGTCTCCGCGGTCTCGACGAAGTGCGCCTGGTGGCTCGTGACGAACACGACGCGGGAACCGGCGGGCATGTGCGGGACGGCGGTCTGCAGCATGTCGACCTGGGCGTCGCGGTTGAGGCGCAGCGCGTAGTCCTCGCCGAGGCCGGACTCCATGCCGCCGGAGGCGTTCAGGACGAGGAGGTCGATGCCGCCCCACTCCTGCACGACGGTGTCGACCATCGCCTGGACGGAGTCGTGGTCGGTCAGGTCGGCGCCGACCGCCAGGGCCGAGCCACCGCCGGCGACGATCTTCTCGGCGATCTGCTCGGCGCGCTTGGCCTTGTTGCGGTAGTTCACGACGACCTTGGCGCCGGCCTCGGCCAGGTACGCGACGGTGTCGGCACCGATGCCGCGGGACGACCCCGTGACGAGGGCGCGTGTGTCGGCGAGGGATCCGGGGGCGAGGGGGTTGCTCACAGTCGTGTTCTCCAGGTTGCGTTCCGGCGGGTCGGCCGCCGTCGAGCCTACCAACCGCCTGGGCGTCCGCAGCCCCGTGCTGATATGTTGAACGGAGTTGGACCGGCCGTCGCGACGCTGCGAGCCGCCGCGCGCGACCGAGGGAGGGAGATCGCGTGAACGGAATCGATTGGATCCAGACGGTCGTCTGGATCGGCCTGGTGCTCTTGCTGGGCGTGGTCGAGGTGTTCACCCTCGACTTCATCTTCATCATGCTCGCGGCCGGTGCCGCCGGTGGGTTGATCGCCGCGCTCCTCGGCGCACCGTGGTGGCTCTCGGCCATCATCGCGGCCGTCGTCGCACTGGTGCTGCTCTCGCTCGTTCGCCCGCGCCTGCTGACCGCGCTCGGCCGCAACGCCGACCCGCACCGCACCAACGTCGAGGGGCTCATCGGGCTGCGCGGCACCGTCGCCGTGGCCTTCACCTCGTCCGCCCCCGGCCAGGTCCGCCTGGCGAACGGCGAGACCTGGAGCGCCCGCATCGCCGCCGACTCCACCGACCGAACACCGCCGCTCGGGACCCCTGTGGTCGTCGAGTCGATCGAGGGGTCGACCGCTGTCGTCCGCCTCGGAGAAAGGGCCACCTCGTGACCATCTCAGCCGGGACGATCGCACTGCTCGTCCTCATCCTGGTCGTCGTCATCTTCGTGATCGTCGTCCTGTCCCGCGCGATCCGGATCGTGCCGCAGGCGACCGCCGGGATCGTCGAACGACTCGGGAAGTACCACAAGACCCTCAATCCTGGGTTGAACCTTCTGGTGCCGTTCATCGACCGTCTCCGCCCGCTGCTGGACATGCGCGAGCAGGTCGTCTCGTTCCCGCCGCAGCCGGTGATCACCGAGGACAACCTCGTCGTGTCCATCGACACCGTCGTCTACTTCCAGGTCACCGACGCCCGTGCCGCGACCTACGAGATCGCGAACTACCTCGGTGCCGTCGAGCAGCTCACGACGACCACGCTCCGCAACGTGGTCGGTGGCCTGAACCTCGAGGAGGCCCTGACCAGCCGCGACAACATCAACGGCCAGCTGCGCGTCGTCCTCGACGAGGCCACCGGCAAGTGGGGCATCCGCGTCGGCCGGGTCGAGCTCAAGGCGATCGAGCCGCCCGTGTCCATCCAGGACGCCATGGAGCAGCAGCTGCGTGCCGAGCGGAGCCGTCGTGCGGCGATCCTGCAGGCCGAGGGCACCAAGCAGTCCCAGATCCTCGAGGCCGAGGGCCAGCGGCAGGCCGCCATCCTCGCCGCCGAGGGTGATGCGAAGGCCCAGGTCCTCCGTGCCGAGGGTGAAGCCTCCGCCATCGCGACCGTGTTCGACGCGATCCACACGGGCGACCCGGACGACAAGCTGCTCTCGTACCAGTACCTGCAGATGCTGCCGAAGATCGCCGAGGGCACCGCGAACAAGCTCTGGATGATCCCGAGCGAGTTCACCGAGGCGCTCTCCGGAATCGCGAAGGGCTTCTCCGGCGGTCGCACCGGGAGCGGTCCCGTCGCGGGTGCCGGCGGTGGCGACTTCCTGTCGCGCATCTCGAAGCTCGCGAACGAGAGCCTGGCGAACACCGCCTCGGCCGACGCTGCTGCCGCTGCGGCACCGCGCGCCGATGCCACCGCCGCGGACATCGTGCCGGAGTCCGAGCTCGACCAGCGTCTGGCGGAGTCGAACCGCAGCGTCGACGCGCACCTCGCCGCCGCCGACGACGAAGCCGCGCAGCAGCTCGACGGAGCCGCCGCGCAGACCGACGCCGCCGCGCCGACCGACGCCGCGGCGCAGACCGACGCCGGCGCACCGCAGGCCGACGACGCGTCCGGCCACCGCACGAGCGACGGGTCGGGCCGCCGCTGACGCAGGCCTCCCCCGCACGCGACGCCGCACACGACGACGCCCGCCCCGGATGACCGGGGCGGGCGTCGTCGTGTGTCAGGTGGTGTCAGGCGCCACGTCGTGCGCGGAGGAACTGCAGGCGCTCCTGCAGGAGTTCCTCGAGCTCTTCGCGCGACCGGCGCTCGAGCAGCATGTCCCAGTGGGTCCTGGGGGCCTTCACGTCCTCCTCGGCGACCTCGACGGGGATGCCGTCGTCACCGAGAAGGCGACCTTCGCGACCGGAGCGTGGCTCCGACCAGGTCTGGGGCACGTCTGCGTCCGCCGAGAAGACGATGTCGAACGTCTCACCCGAATCGGTCTGGTAGACCGCGCGCTTGCGGTCGGAGAGCTCGACGCCCTCCTCGCTCTGGAGGCTCTGACTCCCGAGCCGCATGCCGCGGAGACTCCGATCAGCCATGTGTGTGCTCCTCTCGCTCGTCTGCCCTCTCCAACACTGTCCCACGTGGGATCACTCCCGGACCGGCGCATTCACAGTCCGTTCCCAGTGGGAGGGCGCGGCGCTCAGGATCGACGGCGGATCCGCGAGCCCCAGGGGGCGCAGGCGAGCAGGGTGAGCAGCCCGCCGAGCGAGAGCAGGAGCGCGATCGATCCGGAGGCCACCGTCGCCGGGGTCGTCGAGGTCCCGAGGGGCACGTCGGTGATCATCGACGTCGCCGTGTACTCCGGGACCCGGTCGATCGTGCGGCCGCTCGGGTCGATGACCTGCGACGCCCCGACGGTCGAGATGTTGACGAGCGAGCGTCCGGTCTCGATGGCCCGCATCCGGGCGATCTCGAGCTGCTGCAGGTTCTCGTCGGTGCCCGAGAAGTCCGCGTTGTTCGTCTGTGCGAGGATCACCTGCGCTCCCCCGCGCGCCATGTCGCGGGTGAGCCCGTCGTCGACGATGTCGAAGCAGATCGCGATGCCCGCCTTGACCCCGGCGACCGACAGCACGTTCGGCTTCGTGCCCGGCGTGTAGTCGCGCTGCAGCAGCCCGATGAGCGACGGCGCGAGCTTCGAGAAGAACCAGCGGTCGGGCACGTACTCGCCGAACGGCACCGGACGCTTCTTGTCGTAGGACGACTGCCACCCGTCGGCCGTCCACACGAAGGACGTGTTGTGCAGCACGCCCGAGGGGGTCTGCGTGATGGCGCCGGCGACGATCGGTGCCCCGACGGAGTCGACGACCGAGTCGAGTGCCGAGGCGATGACGGGCTGCTGCCGGGGGTCGAACTCGGCGGAGGCCTCCGGCCACACCACGAAGTCGACGCGCTTCGCGTCGACGTCGGTCGCGGTCACCTGCGACTCGAGCACCTCGCCCGGGGCCGCGCGGTCGAAGTATCCGGCGGGACCGTTCCCCTGGACGGACTCGATGCGGATCGACCCGCTCGTGGCGGTCGGCCACGCGGGCACGGCGAGGACCGCGGCGACGAGGAGCCCGGCCGTCGCGATCCGCATCGGCACACGGACGCCGACACCGGGGCCGCGCGGCACGACGAGTGCGAGCGAGAGCACCACGGCGACGCAGTAGACGACGACGAACGTCACTCCGAGGACGCCGACGTACGCGGCCAGGTGCGCGAACGGACTCTCGGACTGCGACAGCCCGACGCGCCCCCAGGCGAAGCCGCCGTAGGGCCAGCTCCCCGAGAACCACTCGCGTCCGGTCCAGAGTGCGGCGACGACGGCCGGGAGGCCCCACACGCGTCCGGCGGTCGACGGCACCACCCGGGCGACCCAGCGGTACGCGAGCGCGATCGCCACGCTGCCGAGCGCGAAGAACACGGCTTCGAACAAGGCGAGCGCGAACCACGGGACCGGCCCGAGGTAGCGGCCCGCCCACGAGATGGCCGGGACGTAGAAGGCCGCGCCGACGACGTAGCCGAGCCAGGCGGCGCGCCGCGCGCGCTGCCCCATCGCGGCGAGCAGCATGCACGCGAGGGCCGGGTAGGCGAGGAACCACCAACCCGGCGACGGGAACGACAGCGCGAACAGCACCCCGCCGATCACCGCGAGCGGGAACGCCTGCGCGAGCGGGAGTGCGTCGAACGGTCCACGCGCGGCCCGGACCTGCGGGGTCTGGAGGTGACCGCGCGCCGGACGCGCAGTGGTGTCGAGGAGCTGCACCGTGCCTCCCGTCAGACCGCTGCGTAGGCGACGATGCCGCGGCGCACCGCGTCCGTCGCCCGCCGGGCGGTCTGGGCGAGGTCCTCGTTGCCCGCGTTGCGGATCTGGTCGAGGAGGTCGATGACCTGCTTCGACCAGCGCACGAAGTCGCCCGCGGGCAGGTCGAGCGTCCGCAGGACGTCGTCGAGCGCGGAGCCGGACGCCCACCGGAACATGCCGACCGCGGCCGCCGGGGTGGGCGGCTGGGAGCCCGCGAGCCGGGCGTCGCGCTCGATGTCGTCGAGGCGGGACCAGATCGTCAGGGTCTCGTCGAGCGCCGGACGGAACGCTCCCCGGGGCAGGGCGTGTTCGGTGCCGGGCGCGTCCTCGCGTCGGGGCTGGTACACGATCGTGGCTGCCATCGCGGCGAGCTGTGCGGGCGTGAGGTCCTTCCAGACCCCGGCCTCGAGGCACTCGGCGACGAGGAGGTCCCGCTCGCCGTAGATGCGCTGCAGCCGGCGACCTCCAGCGGCGACCGTCGCCTCGCCGTCGCCGGTGGGCACGAGGTACCCGAGCTGCAGGAGCACGTCGGTGACACGGTCGAACGTCGTGGCGACCGCACCCGTGCGGGAGCGGATCTGCTGGACGAGCTTGTCGTTGGCTCGCTTCAGCTTGTACCAGCGCTCGGACCAGCGGGCGTGGGCCTCGCGGTCGGGGCAGGCGTGGCAGGGGTGGCGCTGCATCCGGCGTCGGACGTCGGTGATCGCCGCCTGCCGCTCGGCCCGGGCACCGTGCGAGGCTTCGCGGCCGCCGGGCACGTTCGTCCGCTCGAGGTCGGAGAGTTCACGGCGCAGGGCTGCGTACTCGGTGAAGTCGCCGAGGTGGCACTGCATCGCCTGCTGGTAGCCGTCGAGCGACTCCTGCTGCGACCGCACCTTGCGGGCGAGGTCGACCACCGAGCGGTCTGCCTGGAACTGCGCGAACGAGGTCTCGAGGACCTCGCGCGTGCGCTGCCGGCCGAACTGGTCGATGAGGTTCACGGCCATGTTGTACGTCGGCTTGAACGAGGAGTTGAGCGGGTAGGTCCGTCGGCTCGCCAGCGACGCCACGGCCTGCGGGTCGAGGCCGTCGGACCACTGGATGACCGAGTGCCCCTCGACGTCGATCCCACGACGGCCGGCACGACCGGTGAGCTGGGTGTACTCCCCCGGCGTGATCGGCACCCGGGCCTCGCCGTTGAACTTCTCGAGCTTCTCGAGCACGACCGTCCGCGCGGGCATGTTCACGCCGAGCGCCAGGGTCTCCGTCGCGAACACGACCTTGAGGAGCTTGCGCTGGAACAGGTCCTCGACGACCTCCTTGAACGCCGGCAGGAGCCCGGCGTGGTGTGCCGCGACGCCGCGCTCGAGGCCCTCGAGCCACTCCCAGTAGCCGAGGACGGCGAGGTCCTCGTCGAGGAGGGTCCGGCAGTGGTACTCCGCGGTCTCACGGATCTCGTTGCGCTCCGGTGCCGTCGTCAGGGACAGCCCCGAGCGCAGGACGTTCCGGACGCCCTGGTCGCAGCCGTTGCGGCTGAACACGAAGAAGATCGCGGGCAGGAGCATCCGCTCGTCGAGCATGTGCGCGATCCGCTCGCGGTGCAGCTTCTCGGTGCGCGGACCACGATGGTCGTGGTACCCACCACGACCCCGGCCGCCCCGGTGTCCGCCGCCGTGCCGCTCGCTGCGGGCCGCTCCGCCGACGAGGCGCAGGAGCTCGGGGTTCACCCGGTTGGTCGCCGCGGCGCCGCTGGAGTCGAACAGGTCGACCATCTTCGATCCGACGAGCACGTGCTGCTCGAGCGGGACCGGACGGTCCTCGGACACGATGACGTCGGTGTCGCCGCGGACGGTCTGCAGCCAGTCACCGAACTCCTCGGCGTTCGACACGGTGGCGCTGAGGGAGACCAGCCGGACCTCGGTCGGGAGGTGCAGGATCACCTCTTCCCACACCGCGCCACGGAAGCGGTCGGCCAGGTAGTGGACCTCGTCGAGGACGACCCAGGCGAGGTCGTCGAGCAGGTCGGAGTCCGCGTAGATCATGTTGCGGAGCACCTCGGTGGTCATCACGACCACACGGGCCCGAGGGTTCACGTTCGTGTCGCCGGTGAGCAGCCCCACCTCGGACTCGCCGTAGACGTCCACCAGCTCGGCGTACTTCTGGTTGCTCAGCGCCTTCATCGGCGTCGTGTAGAACACCTTCGCCGTGGGCTGGCGCATCGCCAGCCAGATCGCGAACTCGGCGACGATGGTCTTGCCGGCACCGGTCGGCGCGGCCACGAGGACACTGCGCCCCTGATCGAGCGCGTCGCACGCGGCGAACTGGAACGGGTCGAGGTCGAACCGCAGGTCCGCGCGGAAGAGTTCGAGGTTGCGCGAGCGGTTCCGCACCTTCGCCGCCGCGAACCGCTCGGCGGCGCTCGGTCCGGCGGCGTCCTGCTGCTTGCTGGGACTCACAGTCCGTACTCTTCGTCGAGCTTCGCCTGGCGCTTCGCGACCCGGCGGTCGTGCAGCCACGTCACGAAGCAGGCCGCGACGTAGAGCACGATCATCGGGACGGCGAGCAGGAACATCGAGATGACGTCGGCGCTCGGCGTGACGATCGCGCAGAAGACCAGGATGCAGAGGATCGCGATCCGCCACGACTTGATGATCGAGCTCGCCGACAGCACGCCGACGAAGTTCAGCAGCACGAGGAACACCGGCAGCACGAACGCGATGCCGACGGCCACGATGAGCTTGATGACGAAGTCGTAGTAGGCCTTCGCGTCGACGATCGAGGTGTCCTGGCTCGACACGAAGCTGCCGAGGATCCCGACCACGTGCGGCAGGATGTACCACCCGAACCAGCACCCCGCGAAGAACAGCGGGATCGCGGTGCCGAGGAAGCCGAACACGTACTGCTTCTCGCGCCGGACCAGTGCCGGAACGATGAACGCCCAGATCTGGTAGAGCCAGACCGGGCTGGAGATGATGATGCCGATCGTGATCGCGATCTGCAGCTTCAGGTCGAACGCGCCCGTGATCATCGGGAAGTTCAGCTCGGCCGTGTGCCCGCCGACCTTGGCGAGCTGCGCGACCGGAGACCGCAGCGAGTCGAGCACGAACGGGGTGAGGAACCACCCGCCCACGGCGCACACCGCCACCGCGATCACGGCCTTGAACAGGCGGTTGCGCAGCTCGATGAGGTGCTGCCCGAGCGACATGCGGCCGTCGGTGTCCTTCGTCGGACGCCCGGTCCGCCTCGCTCGCCCGCGCGCGGTCGTCGAAGCCATGTGCACGATCCTACGGGAACGGGGCCGACAGTCCGCCGCGGGGGCGTGCGTTCGCACAGGCGGCACGCGCGGCGCGGTCCGATTCTTCCCAGAACGCCTGCGATGACAAGCGGGAACGGGCGTACCTGGTCGGAACGGAGGACCAGGTACGCCCGATTCGGCCAGGTACGCCCGATTGCGCGAGGCATGCCCGGTTCCGGACGGGAGGCGCGGGGCGGGCTGGCACCGTGCCTCCAGGCCGTCGCCGGGTCGCGCCGGGCGCGGGGCGCACGCCCGACCGGTCCTTCCCAGAACGCGTGCGATGGCAAGCGGGAACGGGCGTATCTGGTCGGAAGAACCGACCAGGTACGCCCGTTTCAACCAAGTACGCCCGAACCGGGGCGGGACGGCGCAGGCCGGCGCGGGCCGCCGCGGCGCGGCCGCGCCTCAGTACGCGGCGAGGGCTGCGGCTGCGAAGTCGCGGACGGCGGCGCGCGCCGCCGGCGGGTCGAGCACGACCGCACGACCGGGCAGGCCGGCGACCAGGCGCACCACGCCGTCGAACCCGTTCGACGCCGCGAGCCGGATGCGCACCCGTCCGTCGTCGTCGGGCGCGTCGGCGGTGTCGGCGAGGAAGTCCGCGACGAGCGGCAACGACGACGAGTCGAGCTCGACGGTGACGATGACGTCTTCGGCGGCCTGCTGGAACAGCGTGTCGGGGATCACGACGTCGTCGGTGGACTTCTCCACCGCGCGGTCGTCGACCCGGACCGCGGACATCCGGTCGAGTCGGAAGGTCCGGAGCGCCTGCCGGTCGAGGTCCCACGCGCGGAGGTACCAGTCGGTGTCGATGGACTCGACGCGCAGGGGGTCGACCCGACGGATGCTGCCCTGGGTGCGCGGACCGGCGTACTCGAACGCGAGACCCCGGCCGTCGGCCATGGCACGGCGGATCGTGGCGAGGGCGACGTCGTGCAGGTCCTGCCCGACGGCGACGTTCGCCGCCGCTCCCCCGGCACCGCGGGACAGCTTCGCCATCAGGGCGCGGATCGCATCGCGGTCGGCGGCCTCGGGCAGCGCCGACAGGTACTGCAGGCCGGCGATGAGGGCCGAGGCCTCGCGGGCGGAGAGCCGCGGGGAGTCGTCGATCGCGACGAGGTTCGTCAGGACGATCATGTCGTTCTGGTCGAAGTCGTCCCAGGCGATGTCGAACAGGTCGCCGTGCTGGTACTGCATCGTTTCGCCGGGGACACCGGACACCGCGATGAGCTCGACGGCGCGGCGGATCCGGGTCTCGGGCACGCCGAAGTGCCGGGCGGCCTCGGCCACGGAGACGCGTTCCCGGTCGATGAGGTACGGGACGAGGGCCAGCAGGAACGCCAGCTTGTCCTGCGCCTGGAGCGGTTGCTGCTCAGCCACGGTCCGTCCCTTCGTGGTCGGCGACGAGTGCGTGGAGACGCGAGGTCACGCGGTCGCGCAGGTCGGCAGGCTCGAGGACCTGGACTTCCGGTCCGAACGCTGCGAGTTCCTCGGCCAGGATCTGCGGGTCGACGTGGTGCAGCACGAGCACACCGGCGTCGTCGGTCTCGGTGTCCCGGCGGCGCGCGAGGCGTCGTTCGGCGTCCGACCCCGGCGCGACCCGGATCCGCGCGGTGCGGGACGCCCAGATGCGCTCGAGCTCGGTGAGCGTGCGCTCCCCGGCGCCGGCGGGGGCCGGGTGCTGCCCGACCTCGTACGGGGTGACCGGCCCGACGATCCGCGACAGCAGGTAGTTCTTGTCGGAGCCGCTGGCGAACTCGTGCGCCGCGAGCATCCACCGGCCGCCGTGCTGGACCAGCGCGAGGGGTGCCACCTGACGCCGTCGGGCCTCGTGCTGGCCGGGCGTGATGTAGTCGAACCGGACGGCCGCCGCGCGGTCGAGTGCCGCGCGGAGCGGCTCGAACGCGACGTCGCGCGCCCGGAGGCGCGGGGCGTAGGCGTCGACGCCGAGCGCGCCGACGCCCTCGTCGTCCTCCGACCCGGCGGAACGCACCTTGAGGAGCCCCCGGCGGGAGTCGGCGGAGAGCGCACCCTCGCGCCAGGCCATCGCCGCGAGCGACAGTAGCGCGGACTCGTCCGGCGTGAAGCGGACGTCGACGGGCAGGTCGTACTCGCCCTTCGGGATCCGGTACCGCAGCGTCTGGTTGTTGCCCGCCGCACCCGGGGTCTCGATCGTCTCGAGCGGGATGCCGAGCTCGCGGACGTCGTCCTTGTCGCGCTCGAACTGGCGCTCCAGCGAGGCGTTGTCGCCGCCGGTCGTGAACCGCTGGCGGTAGCCCTGCACGTTCGCGAGGATTTCGGACTTCGTCAGCCCGGACTCCGTCGAGAGCAGCGCGAGCACCAGGCTGAACAGCCGTTCCTCGGCAGGCACACGGGGCACACGGGTCGCTGGCACGAGCCGATCCTACGGCAGCGCGGGTGCACCGAAGTGCACCCGCGCCGCGGTCAGTGGACGGTCGAGAGGGGTCAGCTCGAGATCTTCCCGAGGACGTCGATCACGTACGCGTACGCGGTGCCCTGCTGGTGCACGATCGCGAGCACCTGGTCGCCGACGCGGTGTCCGACGATGGCGTTCCGGACGCCCTCGGCGACCTGGCCCTTGGCGAGCGGCACGGTCTGCGCGCCCGAGCCGTCGGTCCAGCTGGAGCCGGCGACGGTGGCGTCCGCGCCGTCGGTTCCCCACGTGACGGCGGTGTACTTGATGAGCGCGGTGTCCTTCGCGGTCAGCTCGGCACCGGAGCCCTTGCGGAGCAGGTGGGTCTCGTCGGAGGACGGCGCCTTCCACGACGGGATCGTGATGCCGGGGGCACCGGACGGGGCGAGCACCACGGCGGGCATCTTGTCGCCCGCGAGCTGCGGCGTCCCGGTGGCGCGGGCGTCGAAGGCCTTCTTGACGTCGATGACGGCGATGACGGCGTCCTCGGTCTTCTTGGAGCTCGTGCCGGTGTCGCCGGTGGAACCGGAGCTCAGGGCGCTCTTCGGCAGGGCGACGGCCAGGCGGTCGCCGACGTGCGCGCACTCGAGTGCGGCACCGAGGGCACCGTAGTTGTCGGCGCCGGCGGTGATCGGGGCGGTCTGCCCGGAGTAGCCGCTGGTCTGCGCGACCTCACCCGTGGCGCCGTCGACCAGGGTGTACTCGATGACGACGGGGGTGCCGTCCTCGACCTCGCGCCCGTCGCCGGTCCGCAGCACGGAGACCTGCGTCCCCTTCGTGGTGAGGCCGCTCGGGACGGAGACCTTCGGCTCCTTGCCGAACGAACCGGTGGCGGTCACCGCCTCGGACGCGGCACCGGGAGCGGCACAGCTCGACGGCGTCGTGCCGGCCCCGCTGGACGCGCAGCCGGTGAGCGCTGCGGCGAGGCCGATGGTGACCAGGAGTGCGGGGATGGTGCGCACGGACCCTCTTTCCGTTCGATGCAGGACGGGCACGTCGCGTAGCCTACCGGTCGCTCTCAGCAGCGCCGTCCGCCTCGGCCGCTGCGACCTTGCGGGCCTGAGCGGCGGCCTGGCGTGCGACCTTGCGGAGCTTCTTGTCACTGGCCGACCGCTCGCCCACGGCACCGGGGGTCCAGGCCTCGATGTCCTCGTCGGAGAACTCGACCTTGCCTGCGCGACGCTTCAGGTTCGGCAGCACGACACCGTCGGCCAGACGGCGCGCGGTGACGAGGAACCCGGTGTGCCCGACCATGCGGTGGTCCGGTCGGACGGCGAGGCCCTCGACGTGCCAGGTGCGGACGAGGGTCTCGCTCGACTGCGGGTCGGTGAAGCGGCCGGTGTCGCGGAGCGCCTCGGCCGTGCGGGACAGCTGCGTGACCGTCGCGACGTAGCAGACGATGAGTCCGCCGGGCACGAGGGCGTCGGCGGCGGCGGCGACGCACTCCCACGGCGCGAGCATGTCGAGCACGACGCGGTCGATGCTCTGCGGCTCGGTGGCACCGGGCAGTTCCTCGACGAGGTCCCCGACGGTCACCGACCAGTTGTCCGGGACGGCACCGAGGAACGTGCCGACGTTGCCCCGGGCGATCGCGGCGAACTCCTCGCGACGCTCGAAGGACTGCAGCTGACCGGTCGGGCCGATCGCACGCAGCAGGAACAGGGAGAGCGCACCGGAGCCGACGCCGGCCTCGACCACGCGGGCGCCGGGGAACACGTCGGCGAAGGCGACGATCTGGGCGGCGTCCTTCGGGTAGACGATCGCCGCGCCGCGGGGCATCGACATGACGTAGTCGTTGAGGAGCGGACGCAGCGCGAGGTACTCGTCGCCGGTGCTCGCCCGGATGACCGAGCCGTCCGGCTGGCCGATGACGTCGTCGTGCCGGAGCACGCCGCGGTGGGTGTGGTACTCGCCGGCGACCTCGAGCGAGAGCGTCGTCAGCTTGCCCTTCGGACCGGTCAACTGGACACGGTCACCGGCACGGAACGGCCCGCGCGGCGGGGTGTGCGGTGCACCGCCGGCGGTGTGCGGCAGGGCGTCGGTGAGGCCGGTCGGGTCGGCGGGGTTCGGGACGGCGTCGGTCATCGCGCGACCTCCTGGGTGCGGGCGGCGAGTGCCGGGCCGGTCAGCTCGACCAGGCGGTCGACTCCCACGCCGGCGAGGGTGGTGAGGTGCACGTCGCCACCGGTGATGTCCGGGAGCGGGACGATGTGCTCGACGGCCACCGTGACGGCACCGGACGCGACGGCCGAGGCGACGCCCGTCGCGGAGTCCTCGATCGCGACGCAGGCCGTGGCGTCCACCCCGAGCTGCGCGGCGGCGGACAGGTACGCGTCCGGGAAGGGCTTCGGACGCTCGACGTCGTCACCGGCGACGACGACCCGGAAGCCACGGTCCCCCAGGGCCTCGGCCGCGACGAGGGCCATCTTGCGACGGGACATCGTCACGAGGGCGGTGGGGATGCCACGGGCGTGCAGTCCCTCGATGAGCTCACGCGCGCCCGGACGCCAGGGCAGTTCGGCGTCGCGCAGTCGCACCATGACGTACTCGGTCATCCACTGGATGATCTCCTCGACCTCCATGTCGACGCCCTTGTCGCGGAGGATCTCCCCCGAGCGCTCGAGGCCGCTGCCCACCAGGGCCAGACCGTCCTCGTGGGTCCAGACGACGCCGTAGCGGTCGGTGAGCTCCACCTGGGACTGCTGCCAGATCGGCTCGGTGTCGATGATCGTGCCGTCCATGTCCCACAGCACGGCTGCGGGCAGGACTCGGTCGGGATGCTGGGCGGTCACGGGCGACGAGTCTACCGGGGCGGTCCGACGCGCTTTCCGCTCAGCGCGGACGGGCGGGCGCGGGGAACGCCAGCGGCCCTATCCTTGTTGCCTGAATCGTGTCCGGCCGAGTGCGGCCTGCGCCGCTCCCGCCCCGCTCCACCACCAGGAGGTCCCGTCCGTGCCACAGCACTCCCCCTTCAGCGACGGACGACTGCTCGTCGTCGCGTTCGAGGGCTGGAACGACGCCGGAGAAGCGGCGAGCGGTCTCGCCAGGCGCATCGTCGAGTCGCTCGAACTCGACGAGCTGCGCGAGCTCGACGGTGAGCGGTACGTCGACTACCAGTTCAACCGTCCGAACGTCGGCACCGACGAGAACGGCGGGCGCGGCGTCCAGTGGCCCCGGATCGTCCTGCACGGCCCCGGCGCCGAGGGACGGCCCGTGATCGGCGCGACGGGATCCCCCACCGAGCGCGACGTCTTCGTCCTCGTCGGCCCGGAGCCCTCACGCACCTGGCGGGGGTTCTGCGCCGAGATCATCGACCTCGCCGACGTCTACTCCATCGACGCCGTGGTCTTCGTCGGCGCGATGCTCGCCGACGTCCCGCACACCCGGCCGATCTCGGTGTTCGTGTCGAGCGAGAACGCCGGCGTGCGTGCCGCGTTCGACGTCGACCGCTCGTCGTACGAGGGACCGACGGGCATCCTCGGGGTGCTCGCAGACGCGATGGACAAGGCCGGCCTGACCACGCTGTCGCTCTGGGCATCGGTGCCGCACTACGTGCACAACTCACCGTCGCCCAAGGCCACCCTCTCGCTGCTCGACAAGATCGAGGAGCTCACCGACGTCACCGTGCCGCGCGGTTCGCTGCTCGACGACGCGACCGAGTGGGAGGAGGGCATCGACGCCCTCGCGGCCGACGACGAGGACATGGCGTCCTACATCGGCCAGCTCGAGCAGGCCCGTGACACGGTCGACTCGCCCGAGGCGTCCGGTGACGCCATCGCGCAGGAGTTCGAGCAGTACCTGCGCCGTCGGGAGCGCAAGGACGGCAAGGACGGCGGCACGGCCGGCGGCGAGGGGTTCCGTCCGCCGCAGCCGCCGCAGTAGACCCGTCCCGTCGACGGACTGGAGGCGGGGGGGGCCCCGGGCCCCCCCCCCCCCCCCCGCCGGGGGGGGGGGGGGCCCCGGCGCCCCCCCCGCCTCCAGTCCGTCAGGGGATCGCGTCGGGCGCGGGGCGCCACGCGAGGTCGCGAAAACTGCCGTCCGCGTGCCGTCCGCGCGGCACGTCGTGCGACCTCGGCGGCACGCTCGTGGCGCGTCGTGCGACCTCGCGCACGGGCCCGGGCGCGTCAGGCAAGGCGGATGCCGAGCAGGGCGTCGACCAGGTCGACGAGCTCCGGCGTCACCGCGGTGCCGCCGGCGATCGCCGTGTCGACGGCCGCGACCGCACCGGGCGTGTCGAGGTCGTCCGCGACGCGGCCACGAACCCGCGCGACCACCTCGGCGGCGTCGTCCGCGTGCCCGGCGTCGGCACCGGACGCCCAGGCGTCCCAGGTCGCCAGTCGGGTCACGGCACTGGCGAGTTCGGAGTCGAACCACTCCCAGTCGTCGGAGTACTTGTGCGACAGCAGTGCGAGCCGGATCGCCCGCGGGTCGGCGCCGCCGTCCAGCAGCCCTCGCACGGTGACGAGGTTGCCGAGCGACTTCGAGATCTTCTCGCCCTGGTAGGCGATCATCCCGGTGTGCACGTAGGCGTGCGCGAGCGGCTGGTGCGCGAGCGCGGCGGCGTGCCCGGCGCTCATCTCGTGGTGCGGGAAGACGAGGTCGCTGCCGCCGCCCTGCACGCTGATCGGCAACCCGAGGCGGTCGCCGGCGATGACGCTGCACTCGATGTGCCAGCCCGGGCGTCCGGCGCCGAGGACGGTGTCCCAGCTCGGCTCCCCTGCGCGGGCAGCGCGCCAGAGCAGTGGGTCCAGCGGGTCGCGCTTGCCGGGGCGGTCCGGGTCGCCGCCACGCTCTCCGGCCAGGCGGAGCATCGTCTCGCGGTCGAGGCCGCTCTCGTCACCGAGGGACCAGGCCTCGGTCGGACGGTTGACGTCGAAGTAGACGTCCTCGCCCTCCGAGTCCGCGGTGGGGACGTCGTAGGCGTACCCGGTCTCCTGCAGGAAGGCGACCGCCTCGGCGACCCGCTCGACCTCGTCGGTGACGGCCACGTAGTCGTCCGGCGGCAGGATGCGCAGCGCTTCCATGTCCCGGCGGAACAGGTCGATCTGCGACGCGGCGAGTTCGCGCCAGTCGACACCGTCGCGCGCTGCACGCTCGAGCAGCGGGTCGTCGACGTCGGTGGTGTTCTGCGCGTACTCGACCTCGAGCCCCGCGTCGCGCCAGACCCGGCCGAGCGTGTCGAACGCCAGGTAGGTCGCCGCGTGCCCGAGGTGGGTGGCGTCGTACGGGGTGATGCCGCACACGTAGAGCGCGGCGCGTTCCTCGCCGCCGGTCGGGTCGACGGGCTTGCCGGTCGCCGTGTCGTGCACGACGGGTCGGGGCGCGGAACCGGGGACTTCGGGGACGGACGGGACCTGCCAGGCCCTCACGGCTGGATCACTCCGAGCGACAACAACACGAGGAGAACGATACCGAGTGCGATGCGGTAGACGACGAACGGCATGAAGCTGCGCTTGCTGATGTAGTTCATGAAGGCCGCGATCACCACGAAGCCGACGACGAACGCCACCACCGTCGCGATCAGCGTGTCCGCGATGCCGAACGGTGCTCCGGTGTCCCCGAGGCTCGTCGCGGCCTCGTACAGGCCGGACAGGAACACCGCGGGCACGGCCAGCAGGAACGCGAAGCGCGCGGCGGCCGGACGGGTGTAGCCGAGCGCGAGGCCCATCGAGACCGTTGCACCCGACCGCGAGACACCGGGCACGAGGGCGAGCATCTGCGCGAGGCCGATCAGGATGCCGCCACCGAACGTCATGTGCTCGATCCGCCGGACCTTCTTGCCGACGACGTCGAGGACCCCGAGCACGATGCCGAACACGATGAGGACGATCGCCACGATCCAGAGCGACCGGAACGTGGTCTCGATGGAGTCCTTCAGCACGAGCCCCGCGATCCCGATCGGGATCGTCCCGAGGATCACGAGCCAGCCCAGGCGGACGTCGGGGTCGCCCTTCGGGACGTCGCGTCGGAACACCGAACGGAACCAGCGCCCGATGATCCGCGTGATGTCCTTCCAGAAGTAGATCAGGACGGCCGTCTCGGTGCCGAGCTGGGTGACCGCGGTGAAGGCGGCACCGGGGTCCTTCGCGTCGGGCAGGAACAGCCCCACGATCCGGAGGTGGGCGCTCGACGAGACGGGCAGGAACTCGGTGAGCCCCTGGACGAAGCCGAGGAAGATCGCCTCGAGGATGTGCATCGTGCGGGCCTTTCACAGGAGGTCGGTCAGAACACCGCCACGATGGCGACCATCAACAATATCAGTACGTGGCGAGTAGGTCCCCGAGGACACGACGCCCGAACGCGAGCGAGTCCAGCGGCACGCGCTCGTCGACCCCGTGGAACATCGCGGGGAAGTCCACCCCGGCCGGCAGCTGCAGCGGCACGAAGCCGTAGCCCGCGATCCCGAGCGTCGACAATGCCTTGTTGTCCGTCCCGCCCGACAGCAGGTACGGCAGCACCGGAGCACCCGGGTCGTGCCGACCGAGGACGTCCCGCACAGCGTCGACCAGCGGACCGCCGAAGTCCTGCTCCAGCCCGATGTCGCGGAAGGACATCACGACCTCGACGTCGTCGCCGGCGAGCTCCCGCACGCGGGCGAGCACCGACTCCTCGTCGCCCGGCAGGCAGCGGATGTCGACGAGCGCCTCGGCCTGGTCCGGGATGACGTTGTGCTTGTACCCGGCGTTCAGCACCGTCGGGTTCGAGGTCGTGTGCAGCGCCGCGTGGATGAACCGCGAGGCCGAGCCCGTCGCCAGTGCGACCTCGTCCGGACCGGTCACCGTCGGGTCCACCCCGAGGAACCGGGCGACCTCGGCCACCATCGCGTCCGTCGTCGCCGACAGGCGGACCGGCCACTCCTCGCTGCCGATGCGGGCGACCGCCGCCGCGAGCTTCGTCACCGCGTTGTCGCGGATCACGTGCGAACCGTGCGCCGCCGTGCCCTTCGCGACGAGCTTGATCCACATCAGGGCCTTCTCGCCGGTCTGCAACAGGTACGCCCGACGATCGCCGAGCGTGATCGAGTACCCACCGACCTCGCTGATCGCCGCGCTGGCACCCGCGAAGACCTCGGGGTGGTGCTCGACGACGTGGTGCGACCCGAGGACCCCGCCGGCTTCCTCGTCGGCGAAGTACGCGATCACGAGGTCGCGCTCCGGAGCACCCTGCTGCTCGATGACGTCAGCCAGGGACGTCAGCATCATCGCGTCCATGTTCTTCATGTCGACCGCACCACGACCCCAGAGCATGCCGTCCTTGACCTCGCCACCGAACGGGTCGACCGACCAGTTCGCCGGGTCCGCCGGCACCACGTCGAGGTGTCCGTGCACGACCAGCGCGGGCTTGTCACGGTTGCGCCCCGGCACCCGCGCCACGACGCTCACCCGGTCCGGCTCCGACTCGAACAGCTGCGGCTCGAGCCCGAGCGCCTGCAACTTCGCCTCGACGTAGTGCGCCGCCTCGGTCTCGCCGCGGGACTTCCCCTCGCCCCAGTTCGTCGTGTCGATGCGGATGAGGTCACGGGCGATCGCCGCGGTGGCCTCGAGGTCGGTCAGCGTGGCCTCCGGGTTCGTCATGCCCCAACGCTACCGGTGCGCGCCGACGGGCCCTGCGTCGGACGTCACAGCAGGACGCGCCCGGGATGCGCCGCCGTGTTCATCGGGCGTTCAGACCCGTGCTAGTGTCTTCTCTCGGCAGGATCGCCGGGGAAACAGCCCGGAACGACGGCCGACAAGTGAAGGAACACCTGTCCGGGTGGCGGAATTGGTAGACGCGCTAGCTTGAGGTGCTAGTGCCCGTATTAGGGCGTGGGGGTTCAAGTCCCCCCTCGGACACATCAAATGGGATGCCCCCTGGCCTTTCGGCCCGGGGGCATTTCCTGTTGTGCCCTCCCGGCGAGTGCCGCCGTCGCTTCGCTCGGGGCGTCACCGCCTCGACCGCGCCAGTTCGCTGCGCTCACGGCGGGTACGGGGTGCGTCCGGCAAGTGGGTGCCGGTTCGCTGGGCTCACGGCGGGCGCGTGACGAAACGGGGAGGGCGGACTCTCACCTTCGGCACCGCAACCCGACGACCCGAGTCGACGGCCACGTCCCCGCTCGGTGCCGCGGGCCTGGCTGCCGTAGGAACCCGAGAGCCCGAATGCACCACCACCCTGCCCGACCCCGCGACCGACGCGGATCCGTCCTCCTCGCGGCCGGGATCGCCGCCCTGGCCGCCATCGCCGCCGGCATCAGCGCCGCGGCCCCCGCGTCCGCCTCCGCCGACTACACCACGAACGCGACGATCGACGGTCTCCGCTTCACGTCCCAGACCGTCACGTCCGGCAGCGCCGCCGAACTCTCCGGCGCGTGGTCCCTGCCGGACTCCCCCGCCACCCCGGCCGGCTTCGTGGTGGACCTGCCGCCCGAGCTCCAGGGCCGCTCCGACGGGTTCCCCCTGCTCGCACCGGACGGCTCCGCGATGGGGCGGTGCACCGTGTCCTCGACCCAGCTCGACTGCGCCGTCGACAGCGCCTACGTCGCCGCGCACCCGAACGACCTGCACGGATCGTTCTCGTTCTGGGTCACCGTCGAGACCATCACCGACTCCGCCACCCCGACGACCTACCAGGTCGGTGGGACCGCCGTGACGACCACCGTCGAACCCGCACAGCCCGGCACCGGAGCCGGGACGTGCACCGTGGACTGCACGTTCACCGGCCGGACGAGCGGCAAGTGGGGCAGCTACGACGCCGCCGCGGGCGTGGTCGAGTGGACCGTGGCGATCGGTTCTGGTGCGGACGGCATGCGGGGCGGTCAGCGCATCACGGTCACCGACACACCCGGGCCCGACCAGGAACTCGTCACCAGCTTCCGCGGGTACCCCTTCGCCACGCTCTGGCAGACGGACCAGACGACCACCTGGGACGACGGGCGAGAAGGGCTCACCGGATGGGCGCCGGCGCCACGGGAGGACTACGCCAGCACAGCCCGGAGCGTCACGTTCACCGCGCGCCAGGGGTACTTCTACGACGTCCACTTCGCCACGCGGGTCACCGACGGTGGCCTGGCGGGCCGCTACACGAACACGGCCACGATCAGCATCGACGGCGACGACGACTCCTCGGTCAGCGGCACGGTCGTGCACCAGGGTGGTGGCGCCTCGGGGTCCGGGACGGCACCGACGAGCACGCCGACCCCGACTCCGACGGCTCCGGCGACGGTCGAGCCGACCCCGACCCCGACGGCTCCGGCGACGGTCGCTCCGACCCCGACCGCCGAGCCGACCCCCCAGGCGCCGGTGACACCGGGTGCGTCGACGGCGGGCGAGGGGACCGAGTCGCCGGTGCCCACGGCGATCGGCGCGGCCGTCGACACCGGAGGGACGACGTCCGACAGCACGGCGCCCTGGTGGTCCGTCGCGCTCCTCGGCAGCGGCGGCCTGACCCTGTTGCTCGTCCTCGGAGCGTGGGCCGCCCGGACGCGCGCTCGAACGCGACCGTGACCCGTCGCCGCGGCACCCGGTGCCGCGGCCCCCGACCGCTCCGCTCGGCGACCCTGCGTCGGGCGGAGCCCAGCCGGGTCCGTCGCCCGAACGACGACCCGGCGCGCGGGCCGGTGGGCAGCACCCGAAGCGCCCACCGGTCCGCACATGCAGCGCGGCACCTGCCGCGACCACGACCGACCACTCGAGGAGACACCGTGCACGTCCGATCCGGTCGACGACCGTCCTCACTCCTGCTCGTCCTCGCCGCCGCGAGCGCGGTGACGATGCTCGGCCTCGGGGTCGGCGGGGTGGTGACCGCGCCGAACTCGACGGTGCCAGGCACCGCGCGCGACATGCACGGCGACCCTGTCCGGCTCGAGGCACCCGTCGCGAGCGCTCCCGGCGCCCGAGCGACGTCCAGCGGGTCCGGACGCCTCGCAGTCCCGTCCGTGCACCTCGACGTCCCCCTCGGTGCACTCGACGCCGTGCGCGGCAGGATCACGCCGCCGGGGTTCCGGTCGGCGTACCTGGTCCGCGACGTCGGGGTCGCTCCCGAGGACGCCGCGTCGGGCACCGTGGTCGTGGTGATGCACTCGCTGCGGGGCGGCGGTACCGCACCGGGGAACTTCCTGACGGACGTCGATCGGGGTCGGAGTCGGGTCGCGGCCGGCGCCACGGTCACGGTCGCCGGCGTGGCGTACACGGTGACCGGCTCGACCCTGGTGGACAAGGACCGCATCGCCGACGACGCCGACGTGTGGGCCACCGTCCCCGACCGGCTGCTCCTCATCACCTGCCTCGAACGCCCGGACGGCTCGCCGTCGACGCAGAACCTCGTGATCACGGCCACACGGGCGTGACACCGTCCCCGCCGGTCGGATCCGCCGGGGTCGCGTGATGAAACGTCCGACACGGACTCCTCGCATCCGAGAGCGGTGTGTTCTGATGGTCTGCACCGCCCAGCCGGTGCAGACAGGACGAGGAGGAGAACGACGTGCGCGGTGCCCCTGAGCCAGGCAGTGACGCTGCACTGATCCGGTCGACGCGTGACGGCGACCGGTCGGCGGTGGCAGCGCTGTGGAGCCGGCACCACCGCGCCGCCGTCCGGCACGCGACCGGACTCGTGGGTTCCTCGGACGCCGAGGACGTCGTGTCCGAGGCCTTCACGAACGTCGTCGGCGCGATCGAACGCGGGGCCGGCCCGGACGAACTGTTCCGCCCCTACCTCTACACGGTCATCCGCAACGTCGCCAACACCGAGTTCCGCCGACGCGCTCGCCACACGGACGCGGACGTCGACTTCGACGCCTTCGAGGACTCCGGCGCTGACGCGGCGACGGAGATGGCCCGCGCCGCCGATCGCACGGCACTGGGACGAGCGTTCAGCACCCTGCCCGAACGGTGGCAGAGCGTGCTCTGGTACACCGAGGTCGAGGGACTGCGACCTCGGCACGTCGCCCCGCTGGTCGACCTCCAGCCCGGCGCCGTCTCGTCCCTGGCGTTCCGCGCACGGCGGGCGCTCCGCGCGGCCTGGGTCCAGGAACACCTCGCGACGGACGGCCTGCCCGACGAGTGCCGCCGGCAACTGGCCGCGTTCGGCGCCTACGAAGCGGGCACGATCACGGCGCGCGACCGTCGCCGGTTCGAGGCGCACATCCGCGACTGCGTGCACTGCCCGCCGGTGCTCGAGGACGCCCGCCGACTCGCCGGACGGATCGCGGCGGCACTCCTCCCGCCGGTGGTCGGCCTGGGCGTCGGCCACGCGGTGCTGCACGCGGACGCCCCCGCTGCGGCGGCCGTGTCGGCCGCCCGCTCGGTCCCGACGACGGGCGCTGCTCGCCGGGCGCCCCTGCCGGTGACCGGGCTGGTCGGCGTGGTCGCAGCGCTCGTCGTCGTCACGACCGTCGTCGCGCTCGCCGTCACGTCGTCGGACGACCACCCGACCGGCACGTCCACCGCCGACGCGCGCGCACCAGGTGCCGCGGACGTCCCGGCGCCGCCAGGTGCGGACCCCGCACCGGCGGAGCGCACCGCCCCGGCCCACGTCGCCGACCCGAGCCCCCTGCCGTCGCCCGGTCGCGACGAATCCGGTGCCCGGACGACGGTCCCGACCGCACCGACCCCCGTCATCGACACGGTCCTCGGGGACTCCTCCGCCGGGGCGCGGGCGACACCCGACGACCCCACCGACGGACCGCGCGCGAACCCGACGTCACCGGGGACCGGCGCGTCCTCGACCACCGGTGGCGTCGACCCGCAGCCGCCGCGCTCCGCTCCCCCGGTCCCGGCGCAGGACACGGTGCTCGTCGCCAGCCGGACCGTCGAGCTCACCGGGACGGCGGCGCCCGGCAGCCGCGTCGAGGCGCGCGCCGGCACCCTGACCGCCTCGGCCACCGCCGGGTCCGACGGCACCTGGAGGACCACGCTGCGGTTCTCCGAGGACGGGGTCGAACGGGTCAGCATCACCGCGACGACACCGGACCACGCCACCTCGGTCCCCGTGGTCGTCACGGTCACCGTGGACACCACGGCTCCGGCGGCGCCGACGATCGCGGCGACCTGGAGGCCCACCGACACCACCCCGCCGGTGTTCTCCGGCACCGCCGAGGCCGGCAGCACGATCGACGTCACCGTCGTCCGCGGCACGAGCAGCACGGCCACCGCGTCGACCACCACCGGTGCCGACGGTCACTGGCACGTCGCCGTGGACGGCCTCACCCCGACCGCCACCGGGATCCGCGCCACCGCGCGAGACGCCGCCGGGAACACCTCCGCGGCGACGAGCAGCGCCCACTTCGCGTTCGTCCCGACCATCGCCGACCCCGCCGACGAGAGCACGGCGACGGGCGGGCCGCTACCGGTCACGATCACCGGATGGGCGGACACCGACGTCGAGGTCGCCGTCGACGGCGCGCTGGTCGGCACGGTGTCGACCGGAACCGGTGGCCGGTTCAGCGGGCACATCCGACGCGGGGACGCCGGGCTGGCGCCGGGTCGGCACACCATCACGGTGCGCTACCGCGACGATGCGGGCGCATCCACCGAGTCCGCCGCGGTGACGATCACCGTGGCGGACTGAGGAGCCGATCCCGCAACCAGCGCTGGGCACTCGCAGCGTCCTCGAACCACCCCTCGCCCTGCACGGCGGCACCGAGGAGTCGGTCTGCCGCACCACGCGCGTCGGCGCGACGGGACGACGGACGGGAGGCGCGGGGGCCGCGGGGCCCCCCCCCCCCCCCCCCCCGCCCGGGGGGGGGGGGGCGGGGGGCGCCCCACTCAGGTGGGCACGGGGGGGGAGGGTGGGGCCCACCCCCATGCGGGGGGGCCCAC